>CANOLV010000004.1 GCA_947567425.1 uncultured Porphyromonadaceae bacterium
CCGGTGCCAAAAAGAGGTTCGCCCTTACCGGATCAGGAAAGATCAAAAGAAAACATGCTTACAAAAGTCACATCTTGACAAAGAAGACTAAGAAGCAGAAGAGAAACCTTACCCATGCCGGCCTCGTAAACAAGGCTGACGTTCACGAAGTTAAGTCGCTTCTCGCGCTCTAATGCGTGGCATAGGTCGATCGACACGTTTTCACAGTTTTAATTCGTGATTTTATAATCGTTTTTATTAACCGAATGTTCAGCATCTAATAAAAGAGCAATCAAAAGCCGCTGACGTTCAAAAACATCAAAACAATGCCAAGATCAGTAAATCATGTTGCTTCAAGAGCACGTAGAAAGAAAATCTTAAAACTCACCCGCGGTTACTTCGGATGCCGTAAGAATGTATGGACCGTAGCCAAGAACACTTGGGAAAAGGGTCTTACCTATGCCTATCGCGACCGTAAGGACAAGAAGGGTAACTTCCGTTCACTTTGGATCCAGCGTATCAACGCCGCCGCCCGCGAGGAGAACCTTTCATACTCCAAGCTTATGGGACTTATCCACAAGTCTGGAATCGAAATCAACCGTAAGGTGCTTGCTGACCTCGCCCTCAACAACCCCGCCGCTTTCAAGGCCGTGGTTGAGAAGGTAAAGAATGCATAATCCTATCGGCAGAAATGCGGCCTTATAAGCGCGGCAGTTCTGAAATGTATAAATCCGGACAAATCAGTCGTCAGACCGATTTGTCCGGATTTGTTTTATCAGCTCCCGGCCGGTGGATTGCCGTAGGATGTGGATGGACGCACGGGCCGTGCGTCCCTACGTTCGGAGGGAGGTCATGCTGCCATTCCGTGACGGGAGGAGTTGCATATGTCGGGTGCCCGTATTATGTGTGATGGCCGTAGGCACGTAGCCGGGTACATGGAGCCGATAGGCGACATGTGCCCGGTAATGGGCGATACCCTACATATTGATGTCCGCAGGACATCGGTTGCAGCAAACTCCGGTGTCTTGATATTTTGGGATTGCCGTAGGCACGCCGGCAGAGCCGGCGAAGATGTGTAGCCACAAGCGAGGTCGCTGTAGGCGACCGTAGCTTGCGGTGGCCGTCGAGAGAGTCAGGCGCAGTCGTATCGGTTCAGCCAATCTTCGAGCGATGTGTCGCCTTTGATGTAGAGCTTTTCGGTGCGTATGCGGTATTTGCGCTTCTTCAGGGCCGCCTCGTTGATGCTTAAGAGAAGGAGTATGTCGTGGTTAGAAATTCCCAATTTGATCATAGCGCACAGAGTCATATCAAGATCCGTCAGAGTGGGATATTTATGCTTAAGTCCGGAGATAAGCCCGTTATAGCAGAGGTCGATCATATCGACCAGATGTTTCCCCTCCTCTGGAGTAATGACCAGCTGCGCCTTCGATTTTAGGCGTTTACTGTCGGACATGTCTTTTAGCGAACGGACTTTTTTTATTACTTGATCCGCTTTCATTATATATTCGGCGAGATATGCCGAGTTTTCCCGTTCCTGCATTACCACCTTTGACATGTCGGCCTGTACCTTGACCATGGCCTCCTCTACCATCTGTTCACGGGCCATTTCCATGGATGCTATCAGGCATTTGTGTTTATGTAAGACCGATATAAGTCCGATTATCACTATTAGTAATACTGTTATGGAGCTGACCAATATTAATTGCAAGTTTCTGTTGTTTAAGTCAGTGGCTTCTTTCTCAATTCGTAGCTCAAGTAGATTATAGCGTTTATTAAGTTCAGATGTTTTATCATTAAATCGAATAGATTCGAGTGAATCTTTAAGCAAATTGTATTTTGTCAAGTGTTCGATAGCTTTCTTATAGTTTCCTCTTGCAGTTTCAAGTTTACCCAGATCTTGTTCTCGAATCATTTTAAGGGATGGACCGCGATAATCAAAGTTTTTGTTTATGCAGACTTCTGCCGAATCAAATTGACCAAGGCTGATTAGAATTGAACCTTTAAGAGAGTTTATTGATGATGAGTTCCCGTAGTTGTTTATATATGAAGCGGCTTCAATGGCCGTATTGATATATTTTAGGGCCTCAGAATAATTATTCTGTGCAAAATATGACAGAGCTATCGCTTCATTTATGACAGCTTTATATCTTCCGGTAGAGTCGTCCTGCAATATGCCAAGCGCTTCGAAAAGATATTTACGTGCATCATCGTATTTATTTTCGTATATTAGATTTTCTCCGATTTCATTTAGGCATGCGAGTGTCCTATATGGATCGTGAAGCGTTGAGGCATGGTCTTTTGCTCTTATAAGATGATGTATAGATTCATCGTAAGGATGATGTCGGCTGAGTAAATTGCCCCAAAAATATTCCACATAATAGTTTAGTAAGGTGTCAGACAATTGGCTGGAATATTTGTGAGCTTCGCGTATGTAATTTAAAGCTATGCTATCATTATTTAAGTCGCTGTTTACATCGCTCAGGTATACGTAGCACCACGCCAATTTATGGATATCGCGGTGTGCCGAATAATATTCTGTGGCTTTTCGTATGAGTGAGTCGTTTTCGGGGCGGATATAGTTCCTTGATCGGGCTTGAGTCATCAGCAGGGCAAACCAGGCACTCTCCTCCTCATTGAAGGTGGCCGTGGAGTCAAGCCCTGACAAAATCATCAGCGAGCTGTCGGGATGGATAAACATAAGTTGTTCTGCCCGGCGCAGGTCGGACTGATGGTGGGATTTTTCGTGGCAGGCCATTGTCAGCACAAGCAACATCAAGGCTAATATCGGTAATCTTTTCATTGTGTTTTTGCCTATTATGCAAATGTAGAAATTTTAATCCGTCTGTGCAAATTTAGCTCTGCCTGGTGGGCTAAAATTGAGGCTGTAACCGTGATGTCCACCATCTTTTAGTGGTGTTGGATGGTATTTCGCTTATAGTCAACAGCATGCGTGGTGGGCGCTGATGTGAAATGTCCACCACGTGTCCACCGTGAATTCTTGTGTCGGTGAGTTTTTCGGTCTAAATTTGCGATTGTCAATTGACCAAATTATTAACCATAATGTAATGAATGTGAAAAAGCAGATTATTTTATCAGTTGCATTATTTGCAATGTCTATTGGCCTTTGCAGTGCGGACAATATTCCGTTTTATCGTGCTGATGACAAATCGAGAGCAAAGAATGAAGTTCCGGTTACAGGCGACTACGACGATTCAAGCGGTGAGTTAGCGCTGAAGTTCACTGAAAGCTCAACCTACACGGTCGAGGTCTACAGCGAAAAGGCTCTCGTCTACTCCGCCCGTGTGACGGTCGACTCCTATCGGGAAGTCAGCGTCAGAGTGAAGTCGTTTGACGCCGAACTCCACACCATCGTGGTCACCGACTCCAGTGGCAACAGCTACGAAGGCGACTTCTTCGTATAGATGACTTGACTGACCTTATTAGATGCCCCGTGCATCTGCTCTACTGCTCTTGCCCCTCTCTCCTCAACTATTTTATTAACCTTTAAAAACAAATTGCAATGAAAAAATTAATTCTTTCCGCGCTAAGTGTCATGTGTCTCATGTGCTAATGCTCAAACGAAGAAGTAATAGCTGATTCATCTCAAAAAGAGAATTGTATCATATCGGTGAATTGTCGAGGGTTTAATAGTTCATTCAATGCTCTTCAAGCTACATTCCCAATTGCAAGTAAACTGAACTTTATGTCTCGTTCACTTACGAATCCTATTGATTTTAATGCGCAAGTTGTACAGTCGGAGGAGGAGTTGAAAGAAATCTTCAGACCTTGGGTAGAAAGCGGAAAAGCACTCATAAAGGGAGCCATTGCTTCTTGTGACGATTTGGAACTTTCTGCAGAAGATTTGAATGTACTTGAGAGTCTGACTGATCCTGATATAGCAATGTTTGCATTGACAATGTCAACTTATACTCAAGATGACCAGATAATTAGTGACGATGGACGTATGATACCAATGGATCATGTGAGGGACTGTTTTTTTCAGGCAGTAGGAATCTCTGACATAATGGCGATATTGACCGCCCTGCAGACTAAAAATATAAATAGAATACTTACAGTAATACTTACAAGAACTCAGTTCATTAGTGTTATGTCAAAGTTTTTGAGAGGAATGTCGTATGTAGGTCTTGCCATAATGGCGTATGAATTCATAGAATGCGTATACTTTGATGCAGTTCCAATTGAAGATCGGAATATCGATTTAAATGAAATTAGTAGTACAGTGGAATGCGATGCATATGTTTCTATAGAATTAGTGCATGATTAATTAAAAATAATATTATTTTGCAAGTATCTAAAACCAAACATTCTTAAATCCAAATTGGTATGGCATTGAAGAATATATCACTTGTTTCACCTAATGCGGCATTAGTTTATGCCGCATTGGGCTTTTTGGCAATGGCTCTCTATACCTCCGGAGATATAGCACCGTTGTTCAACATCATTCTGTTAATAGCATGCGTGGTAGTATTGGTGATGTATATCGCACGTCGCACAGATGCCGTCAACATGCGCCGTCTGTCAGGAATTCTCTTGTTTGTCTGCGCCGCAGAGTGGAGCTACATTAAGAATATGCAGGATGGATGGTTCGCATCTTGGAAGTGGGCACTGGCGATATGTGTAATCTGTTCATTAAGCCTGTTTACCGGAGATTTTAAGGATATATGTCGCAGAAATGGAAAATTTCCTGCCATTATGGCTCTGACATGGCTCTGGCTTTGGATGATACTTCATTTTATAAACATACCGGAGGGTGCTGACACATGGATCGCTGTCCTATGGTACACCTTCACATTGACTGTAGCTATCAGTGTCGCATCCGGATATATACGCCATTTTTCAGGAATATTTCTTCCGTTATGTTTTTATTTGAGCCTAATGGACATAATATATTACCAGATATATCCTTGGATAGCTCTCGGCATCGTGCCTGTTCAGAGCATACCATGGATAGTTATTTAGCGGTGATAAACCTGACGGCGGAGGTACGGATAGCAATGAATAGTTCCCTGTGTTGGAAAAATATGACTCTAACAGATTATACTCACCCAATAGTTTAGATTTATGAAAAGTTCGGAAAAATGTAGTTATTTGCTCGGAATCCTGGAGATGCTATTCATAATGCTTGGTATATGGACCATGCTGTGGATTCCAATATATCGTTGTGAAACAGAATCTCAAACTGTCTCGTCATTTTTGGGCATGTTTATAATGGTGGTGGTCTTCGATGCGTTCAAAAAAGCCATGAAGAAAGGCTTCCATTTCGGGTATATAATCTCGGGCGTTGCGATATTATCGTCATTGTGGTACTTTTATGTTTCCCAAGGAACGATAAAGGATATGATATTTTATGGATGTATCGTGACGGCGGCTATAATTGACATTATCCGAACGAGGTTATTGCATAATTCAAGCAATGGAATGCTCCGGGTTGACAGTAAATAGTAGTCGTATAAGTGCGGCTACTCTGTAGCCGTTTTTTGTGGGGGGAGAGGTGCCTGTACCCCAAGCTGCGCGCGGCTCTGCCGAGCTTGCTTGGGGCTATCATTGTGTCGTGGCTCCACCACGATAGCCTACGGCACGGCTCAGTATGCCGGGCTGCGATGGGCGTGGGGAGGACTGAGTTGCCACAACCTAATATAGGATGGCGGGGCGTGAGGTCCCGGCACATGTCGCCTGACGGCTCAATATGCCGGGTTACGATGGGCGTTGATGGCAGGGTATTGGGATGGTTGTAAGCGGACGCACGGGCCGTGCGTCCCTACGGCGGTGTGGTCTGCACCGCCGCCATTCCCTGACGGGAGGAGTTGCAGATGTCGGATGCCCGTATTATGTGGTGATGCCGGAGGCTCGTAGCCGGGTACATGGAGCCGTTAGGCGACATGTGCCCGGTCATAGTTGATATCCGCATATTGATGTCTGCAGGACATCGATTGTAGCAAACTTCTATCTCTGATGCCGGAGGCACGCCGGCAGGAGGACATAAAATGGCGAAGGCGGTCCGTGGTGGGCCGCCTTCGCTGTGTTGGGGTTGTGTAGGGATGTCGATGTTATTTGACGATCACTTTTTCTGCGTGAGAACCTACGGTGACGATGTAGATGCCTTGTGAAGCATCGTATCTTACGGTCTGTGCCGCAGGCGATTCGCGATATATGACCTTTCCGTCGACGGTGAGGATGCTCACGTCGACACCTTCAGCGCCGTTGATGACGATGGTGCGTCCGTCGACGCTTACCATTGCGCCCGACATCTCGATATTGCCGATACCGGAGGTGGTGAGGTCGACAGAGTTGGACGGTGCGGATTCACCCTTGTCGTAAACTGCGGTGACAACGTAGGTGTGCAGTCCGTTTTCGGCTGTGGCATCGGTGAATGTGGGTTCGGCTATGGTGCTGTCATTGATCTTCACTCCGTCGCGGTAGACGTTGTAGCCCTGCAGTGTGAGTCCGTCGCCGGGAGTGGCGGGGATGAATGTCACGTCGTCGACCAGGAATATGAACCGGTCGGGCGATACGCAGCGGATGGCGAAGTAGCGACTTCCTTCGGGAACGTCAAACTCATACTTAGTCCACTGTGCGGGCACCTCTTTGGTGTCGCCTACCTTAGTGAAGTTCTCGATTGCGGTTCCGGTGGTCGAGTAGTAGAATTCAAATTTCTCGATGTAGTCGCTGTGGTATGACATCGCGAAGAACGAAATCTTCTGAGCTATTCCGCATAGGCGCGGGGAGATGGCCCAGTCGTCGTTGAGTTTTGACGCGGCGGCAAAAGATGCGAGCGCCTTGACTCCGCTATGTGCGTAGTCGGCGGGTTCGCCGGCAAGGCCTTCAAATGTGCCGTCAAACACGATGTAGGCCATCGGGCTGTTGCTGTTGGGGAAGGAGACGTTGCCGATGCCGTAGGTCCTGGATTCGTCGAGGTCGATGAAAGTCCACTCGTCAACATCGTTGACGGCGAACGATTCGGCGCTTTCAAATCCTTCGGTCACGCTTACCGGGGCTGATTCGGTCTCAGGCTTGTCCCAGGCGAGTACTGCGGCTTTCTGCTCGTCGAGAGAACCGCGGAGGTTGGTTGCCACAGGATATTTCGGCATTTTCACAGTGGCGGATGCCTTCTTCGACACGTTGTCGGAAGTGTCCATGTCGGTGTCGTACTTAACCACGGCGTGGTAGCTTACCGATTCGGGCGATACAGTGCCCACGCTGGTGGTGAACACAACTGTGGCCATGGCTCCTGGCTCAACGGCTACGCCGGGCTTGGTGGCTATGAGCTTGTCGTCGCGGTAAAGCTCTACGGTGTAGTCTTCTACCTTGCGAGATCCTGCGTTTTCGACTGTGACGGTCACATTGAAGTCAGTGTCGGCAAGCACTTTCTTGGGCAGGTCGATGGCGTATGCTGCGAGGTTGTAGGCTAAATACTCCTTGACGGAGATATTGTCAATCAGAGTGTTTTTGAACGACGCTATCTTGGAGATCCATTTCAGCTGTACGGTCTTGCCCGCGTATTTATTAAGCTGTACGAGCACCTTGGCCCATCCTGCCTTGTCGGTTATCTCGTTCATCTTGAACTCGCCGAGCGACTTCTCTACGCCACCCTCTTTGACGAGGACTTCGATAATGTTGCGGTCATTGAGCGCACCGTCGGAGCTCGGGATATTGTAGGCGAAGAAAGTCAGCACGGGGTTTGTCAGTCCGGTCAGATCGATTTTTCCGGTGAAGAGCGCTGCTGCATCGTTGCCGTGTTCGCCTGATGAAGCCGCAAAGCCGTTGTCGTTGTCGGCGGAGGTCACTCCGAGGCTGTTGGTGTCGGTGTAGAGGGCCCATGAGGTGTCGCCTACCACCGGTGCGCCGTCAATGGCATGCGAGGTGGCTCCATCGGCAAATGATTCGAAATAAGGCACTGCGTCAGCCTTGCCGACAGGTATGCTCGCCGACAGGGCGGGAGTGCCGCCGGTAGAGGTCTTTGCATTCACCTGGAAGTAGTAGAACTGCTGAGGGGTGTCGGCGTCGACAACGCGGTAGGTATAGGTGTTGGCGGTGAGGTTCTCGGCCACGACGGCGGTGGTCTCTCCGCATACGCTTACAAGGTCATATTTGATAAGTTCGGGATTGATGGCGAATCCGTCTACGTCAGTGGTCGGGGTCTGCCATGTCACGGTCACTTCACCGACGTTTGCTGTCTCCTTGGCTGTTACTTTGGTAGCGGCCGCCGGAACGTTGATGCCCACATACGCTGAATCGACGGCTTCCCATCCTCGTCCGTGCTCGTTGTAGCCTACCACGGCATAGATGTGCTTTCCGGCCGGAGCGGTCTCGTCCTTGAATGAGACGGCGGCACCGGCTGCGGGCTGGTTCTTGGTGTCGATTACAGTTCCGTCGCGCAGAATCTCAACTTTGTCAAGCGATTCAATAGCATTGCCGAGGAGATTCTTGGCGGGAGCGTTGAAAGTGATGTCGGCCACCAGCGCACCATTCTGGTCAGGGGCTACGGCCAGTTTGGTCGGGGCTTCCGGTATGAGAGCGGTAGTGCCCTCTTCGAGCATGAGATTGTCGACATCGATATAGAACTGGTTCTTCTTGGTCATGCCGTGTATGCCGATGTAGTAGAGTCCGTCGGTGTCGGCCTTAACGTATGCCGAGAACTTGCGGCCGTCGCCGGCGTTGATCTCCTGGACTTCGATAAGCACGTTGGTCATGTCGGCCACGGTATTGCCCTTGCCGTAGCGCACTTCGAAGCATTCGGTGTAGGATTTGGCCGTGGTCAGATCCATCGAGAACTTATAGATCTTATCCTTCTCCAGCCTGATGGGCGGAGTGATGAGCCAGTCGTTCATGTTGAGGGTGGCATTTTCGCGGATGCGTGCTTTGCCTAAGTTGTAGGTCCAGACTTTACCGTCGTTGTTCCCGTCGATTATCGTGAATGTCGACAGGGCCGCGGCGTTGGGGAATGTCTCGCTGTAGGGCGGAACCATCTGTCCGAGTCCGATGGAGTTCGACTGACCGGCATCGGATGATACGCCTTCAGAGGTGGCGGTCACGGTGTAGTAGTAGGGGATGTATTCGGCATCGGAAGCGGCGACTTCGTCAATCAGCGAGGTCTCAGCGGTGGCTTCCGCCACTACCGTCTTGTCGGGATAGCGGGTCACCTTATAGGTCACAGCGTCGGCATTCATGTAGCCTCCGTTGACACCCTCGGTCACGGGATTCCAGCTGACGGTGAACTTTCCGTCGGCATATACGGCGCTGACTTCCGGCTTAACGGGCTTGTCTTTTCCCACATACATGAGCACCCTTGACTTCGGGCTTGATCCGACGGCATTGGCCACTGTGACGTAGAATTCACACTTCGCGGCCTTCTCGATAGTCACCGGAACCGATGTCGGGGCACCGCAGGTGGTGGTGCCTTCGGCTATCTTGGAGGTCTTGTTGAGGACGGTGTATGTAAGCTCGCCGGTCAGTTCGCTTCCGTCGAAGGCGGTGGTGGGCGCGTCGAACGTAATGTTGCCGGTCAGAGCGCCGTTGACGAATTCGGCCTTAAGGTTGTCTACGCGTGCAGGAGCTTTGTCCTGTGCAAGAGGGGTGGGGATGTACATGCCTACCACTTCCTCGTCGCCGGCAAAACGGCACAGGAGAGTCGCGGCACCGGTGGCGAGGTTCACTTCGTACAGCCGTCCGGATTCGTCGGCGGGACAAACAGACCAGAACATGCGTCCGCTTACCGGATCGATGCAAGCCGATGTGAGGTATTTCGGAGTAACTCCGGTAGAGCCTACGTTGGTGATGTCGCCGGTTTCTTTATCGACCTTCATAAGCATGCCTGACATGTCGATGGCGTATAGCTGACCCTGTGCGTCAAAGGCGCAGGCGTTCCATCCGCGCTGCAGTTCGGCGATGATGATGCGCTTATATGCTGAATAGTCCATACGTCCGAGTACGTAGCCGTCCTGTGCGTCGTTGTAGAAACATCCATAGACCTTGTCGGTGGTCGGATCGAGCGCGAGGTCGGTGGCCATGGTGCCGACTTTGACGCTGGAGTTCTTGGCTTTCTGATCCCAGAACGTGGTGTCCAGCTTTCGGATGTACATGGTGGTGAGCGCGCCGAAGCTATTGGTCTCACCGGTATGCGCCATGTAACGGTCGCCGACTTCGACACCGCCACGGTTGGCGTAGATGTCCTCGCCTCCTACATATTCAAAGTTGCCGCCGAGTGTCATCGGCACCTTGTACATGGCACCTGTGGTGAAGGCTTCGTCAGATGAAAATGTGACGTTTCCATATATCACGGGCATATCTGCGCCGGAATATGCGGGAGCCATCACGGGCCCTGAACTGTAGACCCGGGTGAGCGGTCCTGTGAATTTGTGTGCGGAGTAGGTCTTGGTCTGCATCGGGACGAATTCCTTCTTCGCCTCACTCGCGGGTTGACTTACGCCGCCTGCCGGCAAGCCTTTTACCGGACCTCCGGCCAAAGTGTTGACGGGAGCGGCTATGGCCAAAACCAGCATCGATAAGGACAATGCGTAGAAATGTTTTCGCATAATGATAGTGGTTTTAAATGAATGAATAAAAATGGATTGTTTTATAAATATTTAGTTTGCGCTTAATCCTACTGCCCAGGGCATATATGTCGGAACGGTGGAAAGCGGCACGGTATTCAACAAGCAGATAATCGTCCGCGGAGAGATAGTGGAGGCAGTTCCCGCTGTCGGTTGGCCTGACATCGGGAACTTTGCCGTCAGACAGGCTGATGCCGGTCAGTCCGGGCTTTGCTGGTATGGCATGTCCGGAGGCGGCTGACAGCAGGAGCATTGTCAGTGTCGCGGAGCGAATGCGGTTAATAGCCATTTATTAGCTGTAGATTGATATCGTAAAACAATTATAAGGAATGTCTCTTACTATTGATAGCGTGCGCTAAGGTATGTAAAAGATTGTAAATATGCAAGCGTATTGACATGAATTCAAACGCGGACAAAAAAAATAATTCATCTCTGAATGTATGTCGGGGGGATTTTGTACCTTTGTGGAGATATGGATAGTAATGAGTTACGTCAGCGGTCGCCTTATAAGCGCGGTGCCGATTACGGTGCTGTGTTCGGCGTTTATTTGAGCGTGCTGTTTTTACTGACGGCCTATTCCCTTGAGGTTCCCGGATGTTCGGTAGGGGCTTTCCTGCTGATGGTGCTGGTGCCGGTGGTCATATATGTCATGCTCCGGCGGAGCTACGTGGCCGATATGGGCACCACCATATTCTCGTCGCTCTGGATGGAGGGCATAGTCATATTTGCCTGCGGAGGCCTCATCTCCGGTGCAGTGGCGGCCGTGTTCATGCGATGGATCGAACCTGACTATATAGAGCGTACGCTAAGGACGGTGATAGAGGTGTATGACTCGGGCGTGATGGGCGACAACGGCGCGGAGGTGTCGGAGGTGCTTCAGGCCGCCTTAGACCAGAAGCGTGTGCCGAAAGTGGTGGAGCTTGTGGTTGACATGATATGGCTTGAGGTGTTCAGCGGCTCCATGCTGTCAATGCTTATGGCCGTGCTCGTTCAGGCGAGAGGGTATAAACCTAAAAAAGTATAAGTATGGATATTTCAGTGGTAGTTCCATTATATAATGAGGCCGAATCGCTTCCAGAACTCGAATCGTGGATAGAACGGGTGATGAAAGAGAACGGCTTTTCGTATGAGGTTATTTTTGTCAACGACGGTTCCACGGACGATTCCTGGAATGTGATAAGACGGCTGAGTGAAAAGAACCCGGCGGTGAAGGGGGTGTCGTTCAGGCGAAACTACGGTAAATCGCCGGCTCTGAACACCGGTTTTGCGCGGGCCAAGGGCGACGTGGTGATCACTATGGACGCCGATCTGCAGGACAGCCCCGACGAGATTCCCGAACTATACCGCATGATAACCGAGGAGAAGTATGACCTCGTGTCGGGGTGGAAGCAGAAGCGTTACGATCCGCTGTCGAAGACCATCCCTACGAAACTGTTCAATGCCACGGCCCGCAAAGTGAGTGGCATACATAATCTGCATGACTTCAACTGCGGCCTGAAAGCTTACCGGAGCCAGGTGGTCAAGCATATCGAAGTGTATGGCGACATGCACCGCTATATACCGTACTTGGCTAAAAATGCAGGCTTTAAGAGAATAGGCGAAAAGGTGGTCCACCACCAGGCGCGAAAATACGGTACCACCAAGTTCGGGCTTGACCGCTTTGTCAACGGCTACCTTGATCTAGGCACGCTCTGGTTCACGTCGAAATTCGGAGTGAAACCGATGCATCTGTTCGGACTTCTCGGCAGTCTGATGTTCTTTTTAGGACTGATAGCCGTGGCTGTGGTGGGATTCACCAAGCTATATAACATGCACAACGGACTGCACTACACGCTGGTGACAGATTCGCCGTACTTTTATCTCGCCTTGACGCTGATGCTTCTCGGCTCACAGCTGTTTCTGGCAGGATTCATAGGCGAGCTTGTGGTGCGCAATTCTCCGCGCAGGAATGATTATGAGATTGATGAGGAAATAATCACGTCAGGCGCCATCCCGGAGGCCGACGTCAAATAAACAGATCATAAATACAGACAATGAACGCATATCCGCAATTTTACAATATCGTGGCTTCGAGATATTCATGCCGTAAATACACTTCGGCACCTGTCGACCGCGAACTTCTGATGGCGATGCTCGACACCGCCCGCCTTGCTCCCTCGGCCTGCAACCGTCAGCCATGGCAATTTCTTGTGCTTGACACTGAGGAATCGCGCCGTCCCGTGCTCGAATGCTACGACCGTGAATGGATGAAAAACATTCCCGTGTTCATCGTGGCGCTCGGCTTGAAGGATGAGGCATGGGTGCGCCAGTACGATAATAAGAACCATCTGGACATCGACCTGGCCATTGCAGTAGAACATCTCTGTCTGGCCGCCACGTCGCTCGGCCTGGGTACGTGCTGGATATGCCATTTCGATCCTGAGGCTCTCGGCGCGAAGCTCGGATTGCCCGAAGGGGTGGTGCCGGTGGCTATTCTGCCGGTGGGATATCCTGATCCGGAGACAGCCGCGCCCAAGAAGAACAGAAAGACATTTGACGAGATAGTTAAATGGGAAAAGTATTAGTCATATTGTCCATGGCGGCGGTCGCGGCCATGATCGGCGGATGCAACACCACCGGCTGTGTCGACAATAAGAGTTCGATACCGTTGGCCGGATTTTACTCATACGAGACCCTCGGAGCCATCTCTCTGAGCAACATCTCGGTCGGAGGAGTGGGGGCACCCGGCGATTCGCTGTTGCTCGACCATACATCGGCCGCAGAGGTCTATCTGCCTTTCAGGTCGCTTCATGAGGAGACTGTGTTCTTTATCCGGTATGAGGATACCGGCGAAAGTGACGAGCCTGATCCTGACAGTCCGGACGAAGGCGGGGATTCCTCCGATCCGGCAGAATCAGCTCCGTCGCGTGCTGTGCCTGCAGTCGAGGACACGCTGACATTCCGCTACGAGCGCATCCCATATTTTGCTTCGGAGGACTGCGGCGCCATGTTCCGCTACCGAGTGACCGAGTTTAATGCCACACGCCATTTCATAGACTCTATCGCGCTCGTCGACAGCATGATCACCAATGCCGACCGCCAGACCATACAGATTTATTTCAGGACGCAGCAACCGGATAATCCGCAACAATAATGAGCTATTTAAGATATTTCATAATATGCCTTTTGGCCGGGTTGGCTTTGGCTTCTTCCGCACAAAGGCGTGTCACACCGGTGAAGAATCCCGACAACGAACCCAGTAAGACGGAGACTAAGAAGAGCGACACCGCCACTAAGGGCCCGGGAGAGTCAGGTGTGCCTGAGCGTCCGGCAAGTGTGGTGGAGATGCGCGACATGCATGGCCATATAGTGCTTGTAGATACGATATCGGGTGTGGAGTACCGCGACACGATTCTCACGCAGGCGCCGAAACTGATCTATCCGTTTGCAGAGTCCGTGAGCGTCGGGGTCAATCTCTGGGATCCCGTGATGAGGGCCTTGGGACAGAAGTATGGACTGATCGGTTTTTGGGGTGAATTCAGCATACATAACTGGTTCAAGCCCTATGTAGAGATAGGATTTGGCATGGCCGATAACACCCCGAAGGATGAAAACTATACTTATAAGTCGTCGATGGCTCCATACTTCAAGCTTGGACTGAACTACAATTTCCTGTATAACTCCAATCCGAACTATTCCGTCTATCTCGGCCTCCGCTACGGCATGAGCCACTTCAACTATCAGATAGACAATGTGGTGGTGGATCAGGGATATTGGGACGAGAATCAGACGATTAATGTGCCTAAACAATCGGCCACCGTGGGCTACGCCGAGTTTTTGGTGGGTCTGAAAGTAATGATAGTCAAGAACTTTTATCTTGGCTGGGAGCTTAAGGCGCACACTTTGCTCCACAGGGGATCGCATGTCAACGGCAATCCCTGGTATATACCGGGATATGGAACGGATCCGTCGTTGTTTACGGGGAGTTTTTCGGTCAGCTATCGGTTGCCTTTAGGCAAAAAAGTCGATGCGAAATCGGAGCCGGTGCCTCCCGGAGCCGATGCCGATGCCGTGGAATGACAGCACACTGCTGTTAAAAAATGTTATATATATTTAGCTCTTATTCGCCGATAAGTGCTAAATAATTATATTTGTGAGAATCGAAGCCGTGTCTTTTCATTCGGGGAAATTTATTATATGTAGATGAATCTGAATACACTGATATTATCAATAAGTAAAGAGCAACTTGGATCGTTGCCCACTGTCACATATCCGGGTCATATTGTTGTGGTAAACACCGCGGAGCAGGCCGTCAGTGCGCTTGAGACTATCAGCCGGTATCCTGTGGTGGGATTTGACACAGAGACTAAGCCTTCTTTCAGAAAGGGTAAGACAAATCCCGTGGCGTTGATACAGATATCGGTGGGCGATTGTTGCTATTTGTTCAGAATCAGTAAGTTCGGATTTATTCCCGAATTCCGTCGTTTTTTTGAGAACAAGTCCATACTTAAGATAGGGCTGTCGCTCAAGGACGACTTTCATGTATTGCACAAGACCCTTGAGTTTGAACCGGACGGCTTCGTCGATCTGCAGGAGTATGTCAAAGGCTATCATATCCATGACATAAGCCTGCAAAAAATCTATGCCATCATATTTAAGGAGAAGATTTCCAAGAGCCAGAGGCTGTCAAACTGGGAAGCGTCGTCGCTTACTGAGCCACAGCAGATGTATGCCTCGATCGATGCCTGGGCTTGTCTGAAGATATACAACTGTCTGAGTTCCGGAGCTTTCAATCCTGAGGATTCTGAGTTTGTGGCATCTGCCGACATGGCTGAATGATATTGAACTAACTATTTATACATACCCATGAAAAAGTCGACTTACATACCTTTGCTGCTTCTGATATATCTTGGCGTGATGAGTTATATCGGCAGGGGAGAATTTTTTGCCGGACATTACTTTTATTATTTCGGTATAATAGGGGCTACGCTGTTGTGCATAGTGCTGCTCCACTTCTTTATGAAGAAACGCGATGCTATGCGCCGCGACAGGGAGAACGATATGAAGCGCGGCCTGTAGCGCAGGGTGGTGAACGGTCAATAGTAGTACTGCCTCATGCGGCGGCGGATGAATGAAAAGTTCAGGAGGCTGACCGCTACGGTCACGGCTGTGCCTATCCCGATGACCGGCCATGGGCTGAAGAATTCCAGATCAAGACTTGCAAGAGCGGAGTGCATGGCTGTGCGTGCGGCGAGCATTGCCACGACGGATGCCGTGCATACCGCCAGATTGATGACCGCTACCATGCGGCAGTATTGATGTGCCACTTGTGCCGGGGTGTAGCCGAGTGACATAAGGTTATGGAGCTTGTCGCGGTTCTTCTGAAGCAGCAGGTTTATGCTCAGCATAAGGATGAAGAATGCGAGCAGGCTTATGGCCGCTCCTATTCCGACCACTACGGCGGTCAGAACCGACAGAAAGTATGCGGCTGTTGATGTGTCACGGTTGTCGCCGGCCGACTCCAGGCGGTGTTCCTCCAGATATTTCCCTATCGCCGGATCGCCGGGTCTGCTCAGTTCGACTATTATGCGGGAGGTCTCCGGGAGTCCTTCGCCGAAATTGTCGTTTGCCCATGTCATAAATGCCTCCGGCACGGCTATGGTGTTGAGGCGTGAGCTGAATCCGACTATTCGTGCCGGAATCCATTCTTGGCGCCCTCGTCCGCTGATTGATACTCTCAGAGGCACAAGTCCGATCATGCTTTCGCTCAGGCGCGGAAGTCCGTGCGACGACGCGAATCCGAAATTGTATAGCGTGAGATAGTCTTTGCTTAGTACTACCGGAATCTCAGGATGTGCGGGGTCAAATGTCCATCCCGGCGGCGTGATGTCGAAAAAGTCGTCAGGTACGGATTCGAAGAACAGTGAAGTGCTTATGCTCCGTGAACCCATGTCGAGCGAAGCCGCCACATTGTATCTCGCCGACGTGAACGTACCCACGCTTCTGGCCCAGTCCTGGCGTCTGATGTCGGCTATTGTCGTAGAGTCGATGATCGCCGAATTGCCTCCTGTCAATGATCCCAGTCCGCTGACTTTTGGGGAAATGCAGATGTAGTCGCGGGACAGGAATGTGTCGTCGTCGCTGAATATCGAGGAGATTTCCATATAAAATTGGAGGGCGGTAAGAATAATGGCGAGTCCGACGAAATTGGACAGCGCGTAGCCGCAAAGCTGTGCGGCGCTGATATTGCGGCGGAGCAGACGCCAGATCAGATTATCGTTATTTCCGGTCAGGTTCATTACAGGGATAGTCTTAGATTGAAGTCGAGAGCTATATCGTAGCCGACGGAAGTGGCTATTATGCCGGCGCCTTGTGACGTGGCCTCTTCTGTGATCAGCGATGCCACGGCATCGTTGTTTTTTGCATCCAGGTGGCTGACAGGTTCGTCGAGCAGGAGGAAGTCCATGGGCTGGCATAAGGTCCGGATCAGGGCCACTCTCTGTTGTTGCCCGATGGAAAGTTTCGATACGGGCTGATGGAGCTTTTCGGCTACGTCAAGGCGTTCAAGCATTCTGACAATCTCCTTTTCGGATTTATATCCGGTCAGGCGATTCTTTATGCAGATGTTTTCATATACCGAGAGTTCGGGAAACAGATGCATCTCCTGGGGGAGGAATGCCAGCGACGTAGTTCTGGCGAGACTCCATCTTTCGATTCCGAATCTGCGGATGTCTACCCCGTCGAACAGTATGTCGCCGGAATAGTCGCGCCTATTGCCGTAGAGAAATCCGCATAGCGACGACTTACCGGTTCCGGAATCAGCCATGACGAGATATGACATGCCCCGCCGGAATGTCACATTTGAATTCCATAGCCCGCTTCCGTCCTGAATCATGTCGCGGAACACGTCGGGAACTACTCTGCTCAGGGTTATCTCGTTCATATATAGTTTGTTGTCAGATCGGCTTCTTGTTTTTAACGACGACGTTTCGGTGAAGCGTCCTGTTCATTGTCGGGCGATATTGAGAGTGCGACCTGTTCAAGTATAGGTC
Source organism: uncultured Porphyromonadaceae bacterium (assembly GCA_947567425.1). Lineage (GTDB taxonomy): Bacteria > Bacteroidota > Bacteroidia > Bacteroidales > Muribaculaceae > Muribaculum. The sequence goes on from CANOLV010000004.1 coordinate 17,582, forward strand.
TGTCGGATCCGTTGAAGCGGAACGAGATGTCGAGGTCGTCGTCCATCTCAAGGTTCAGTTTAAATCCGAGCCCTCCGTAGGTGTCGTGGGCGAGTTTCGAAGGGATATTGGACCATACGGCGAAAGAATTTCCGTCGAGTATCTTGTCGGCGGCCTTGTTGCCGAGTTGCTCGAGTGGTCTGTTGGTCAGCGCGATGCAGTTTCCATCGACTACCTGCATCGTGATCGGAGGCATGCCGGGTACTGACCAGACGAAGCGGTCTCCGTCAAGTTTCGTGACCGGAAGTCCCAAAGTGGTGATCAGGTTGCTGAATTCGTCAAGGGTGGCTTTCACCTGATTCTTCTTAAGCTCGATGCCTACGAAGAAGTTAAGTTGACGCGCCTGCGGTCCTGCTGAATCCAGGTCGGGTTCCTCCTGTGCAGGTCCGGCCGCAATCAGGATTGTTCCGTCGATACGTTTAAGATAAGGCACTATGACTGCCAGCATGGCCCGCTGGCTTATGTTCATAGGAAAGAGATTGGTCATATATCCGGTGATGGATTCCCAGTCGGTATCGTCCGACAGGCCGAGTCCGGCTACGAATACGTCGGAGGGGGCGATATATTTCAGTAACTCGCTGTCGATCTGCTCAAGGTTGTCGTCGAGGTCGGTCTTCTTGCCGTTGAGGTCGTAGAATGAAGCTTTGAATTTAAGCTTGCGTCCGTCGTCGGCCAAAGTGCCGTAGATGTGTGTCCAGCCCGGCACGTCGGTGCTTCTTAAGGATATAAGCATGTTGAACAGATGTCCGTCCTTATTTAGAAATTCGTTGGCTTCTTTGACCGATTTGATTGATTTTCCACAGGCTATGTCAAGATGCCGGGATATGGTGTTGACGGCTTTTTGAGGTTTTCCCGAAACTAACCAGCCTTGTGTGCCCTTGATAATCAATGATGAGGATCGCGTCAGCTTATAGGCCTTGAATCCGTCGATATCTTCAGGGCTGTCGATTTGGAGTTCCTGTACGAGCCGCTGTTCGTCGGCGACAGTGAAAGTGACTATATATACGCCGTCGCTGATCATAGAGATAAAGTTGACACCGTCGGTATCCTGATGGCTGTAGATGACCACCAGGCTTCGGTCGATGGCCTGAGTCGACAGAATGGTCTTGACTACCGTCCGCACCTCGGGCTCGGCATGCTTGAGATATTTTTCTATGGTCTGTCCGCTTGTAAGCGTTCCGCCGTACCTCTGTCCGTCGAGGTCGGTGTCGAGCTGGTCGGGGCTTAAGGTGATCACTACGGCGGCGTCGGCCGGGATGGAGTCGAGTATGTCGGATGTGTGTCCGCAGCCGAAAAGAAGGAATGTAGTCAGGCACAAAGCGATTACGGCGGCACCCGCATTCCTGATTGTCGCCGTCTTAGCGGCGGTTGCCATTGTCAGGCGATAAAAAACATGCATATCTGTAGATTTAGTCCACAAATATGCATGTTTTATTTTGTAATACCAAATTTGGCGGCCTATTTCACCTCCCACTCGAATATACCGGAGGAGTTGCCGTCTGGCAACTCGACTTCCAGCTTGACGGCGTCAGTGGTGACCGGATTAAAGTTGACGGTGTTCGGAGTGCCCTTTTCGACTCCGAATTTGTCGGCCTCGGTCACAGGTTGCCATTTGCCCTGCCGGTCCCGGTAGTATATGTTCCATGACTTTGGCACGCGGCATCCACCCCATGGTGCGTCGTCAAACCAATATACGGTGGAGCTTTTGACGGTCGACGGTTCAGGAAATTCGTATGTGATCCATTCGGTGGTGCCGTTGGTCGGCCACCAGTGATAATAGGGCACAGACCGGTCGTTGTCATCTTTCGGGGTCAGGCGGTCGTTGATGGCGGAAATGGACGATGCTTTGTGCGAAGCGTCGATTTTACTTGACGAAGCCAAAGTGGCCGGCATTGTCGGGCGCGATGCCGAAAGCTCCTGGGGCAACCATACAGCCATGGCGCCTGATCCTCTGTGGCACCATGCATAGTACGGGATCAAGGTGAGTCTGACGTCGGAAGCAGAAAGCCGGCCGTCGTTGCCGAATTTGAGAGTCTGTGCATCCGTGACGAGCTGATTGAGTCCGTAGAGGAGTTCCGGCCTTTCGACCACCTTAACGTCAGGATTCTGATTGACGAGCACGCCCAATACGTCGAAGTCGTTGTCGGGCCATTCGGCACAATATACTATCGGGCCTCGTTCGAAGGCCACACGTCCGCGGTCGGCCTCAACTTTGCCGTTGGCTTTGACGGTGCGGGGTTCCATATCGAAGTGTATATCTACCTTATCGCCCTTCTTCCATTGGCGGTCGATGGTGAAGTATCCGTCGTGGAGTTCGGCTTCCATGGGTGTCCCATTAACGCTGATGCTGTACCCCAGGCGTTTGCCGTCGGAATAGGAGTAGAGATTGCCGGGGACCACTTGGCCGCGTACCCATCCGGGGATTCTTATTTTCAATGCAAATCTGCCTGCTTTGTTCTTGTCGACTGTGATGGCTATGTCGCCGTTCCAGGGATACCGGGTGTTTTGGCTTAACACCACGTCTTTTCCTGCTACATCGAGGTCGGCCGTATTTGACATAAATAGGTTGACATATACGTCGCGGTTCTTTACTGCATATATGTAGCCCGGCAAAGAGGGTATGAAGCGGCAGATGTTGGATGGACAGCAGGCACATCCGAACCAAGGCTGTCGCTGGTGCTGTCCGATGGATTCGAGCGGATTGGGGTAGAAGAATCCACCGCCGTCGAGCGACACTCCTGAGATGAGGCCGTTGTACAGAGTGCGTTCGAGCACGTCGTAGTATTTGGAGTCGCCGTGGAGCAGGAACAGACGGTAATTGACATATACATTGCCGATGGCCGCACAGGTCTCGCAGTAGGCCGACATGTTGGGCAGCTCGTAGTTGTCGCCGAACGCCTCGCCGTTGCTCGTGGCGCCGATGCCGCCGGTGATATAATACTTCTTACTTACGATATTGTCCCATATCTTATCGATGGCGTTGATATAGGCCGAATCGCCGGTCAGAGCGGCCACGTCGGCCATTCCGGCATACATGTAGGCGGCTCTTACGGCATGCCCGACGGCTTCATCCTGATCTATTACAGGCTTATGGGCCTGGCTGTAGGCATCGGTGCGTGAGGTGTGTCCGCGCTTGTCAAGGAAAAATTTTGCCTGGTCGAGATATTTGCGGTCGCCTGTGACGAGATAGAGCTTTGCGAGAGCCATTTCTGCTATCTGATGGCCCGGCACCCTTACCACCTGTCCGGGATTGTCGCCGATCTCACGGCACACACAGTCGGCATATTTGATAGCGATGTCGAGGAAGTTGCGTTTGCCGGTAGCCTGATAGTGCGCTATCGCGCCTTCTACCATGTGGCCTAAATTATAAAACTCATGGCTTAATTCTTCGACTTTTTCCCATCGTTTGGATCCGGCCCATTCATGTGGGTGCTTCGGATTCATGGTACGGCTTGTGTACAGATAGCCATCGGGCTCCTGTGCGGCCGCTACAATGACGAGTACGCTGTCGATGTAGCGTTCAAGATCCTTGTCGGGATATGTCTGCAGCAGATAGCTCGCGCCTTCGATGGTCTTGTACACGTCGGTGTCGTCAAAGGAGAATCCTTTAACCGGTATAGTGTCGCTCGGGTGGGCGGCATTGATGAAGTTGCGGTAGCGTCCTGTCTCCTCGCACTTGCTGAAAGCCAGTGGTATGGTGGTTTCGCGGCTCGCTTTCAGGCGTTGTCCCCAAAAGTTGTCGTTGACCTTCACTGATGTGAACGGTACAGGGTCGATCGGATAGCCGTGCGACTGTTGTCGAGGTGCTTTGGCTGATGAACCAAATGCCACAGTGCAGGCAAGCGTCAGAGTCAGTAGTTTTTTCATTGCAGTTATGTTTGTGGTTATGATTGGTAGTTAAGGTATGCAGGCATCCGGACATTGCCGGATGCCTTTAGGGGCTTTTATCTGGCTTCAGGGTCAAGACGGACGGCAACTCCTCCTCCCGATGCGAGGTTTATACGGAGTTTTGTCTCCGCTGTCACATCGGCAGTCTCGCGGGAATAGTCTTCGGCATTGCGGTCGCAGTTGATGCCGTCTTTCATTATGACCGCCTTATATGTCCTGCCGGCAGGAAGGAATGACAGGTCGATGGTGATTTCGCGCGGATCCCAGTTGGTAAGTGCTCCGACAAACCAGCTGTCGCCAGCTTTTCGTGCACTTACGATGTATTCGCCAAGACGTCCGTCGATGATGCGTGTCTCGTCAAACACCGTGGGAAGTCCGGCTATGAATTCCACGCACTCCTCTTCGCCGATGTAGTTGGTGGGTGCGTCGCACAGCATGGTGAACGGCGAGTCGTGTACGATGTATGTGGCCAGCTGATGGCTGCGCGTGCCCATGCTTATCGGATGGTTGTATATGGCTTTCCAGTCCTTCTTGTTGGCGTTTCGCATGGCTCCCGGGGTATAGTCTACAGGGCCTGCCATCATACGTATGTAGGGGAATGTCACGTCGTAAAGAGGCATGTTTTTCTCGATTTTGGTCCATTTCACCTCTTCCATTCCGAACAGCCCCTCAAAATTGATGACGTTTGGGTATGTGCGGTTGATGCCTGTGGGCTTGTATATGCCGTGGAAGTCGAGTGTTAGCTTATGCCGTGCGGCGGCATCTGCTATGCGGTAGGTCCGCTCCACGGCAAGCTGGTCGTCGCGGTCGAGGAAGTCGACTTTGAATCCGGCGATACCCATATCGGAATATTTTCTGCATGCTTCTTCAAGTTGGCTGTCGAGCACGTTGTAGATGGTCCAGAGCACAAGGTCGACCCCTTTCTCCTTGCCGTATGCCACAAGTTCTTCCAGATTGATTTCGGGAACTGTGGTCAGCATGTCGTTCTTTTTGGAGTCGAACCAACCTTCGTCGAGAACTACGAACTCTATGCCGTTTTGGGCCGCGAAGTCGATGAAGTATTTGTAAGTCTCGTTGTTGATGCCGGCTTTGAAAGGTACATTTTTAAGCCCCCAGTTGTTCCACCAGTCCCATGCCACTTTACCACCGCGTATCCATGAAGTGTCGGCGACTCTTGACGGAGATGCGAGCGCATATACCAGATTGTTGACGGGCATCTGGGTGTCGTCTGTGGTGATGGCCATTATGCGCCAAGGATATGTACGGGTTCCTGCGGTCTTGGCTATGAAATCTTCGCGGTCGGTGACGTATTCCTGGTAGCGGCGTGTGTGGTAGTCCAATCCTGAAGGATATCCGGCATGCACTCCTTTTAGCGACAGATTCTTCTTGTCGACTTTTATGAATGTGCCGGGAAATGACTCCATATCGCTTTCGAGCAGTGTCAGTTTCAGTCCACCACCATAGTCGATAGTTGCCGGCAGGAATGCGAGCTTATCTTCGGCCTTGCTTGCGGGAGTCATGTCGTAGATGTTTTGGAACGACATTGACATCGGGGTCTTGTCGCTGTTGCAATAGGGTATGTAGAGAGTAAGGTCCGACGGCAGATTAATCTGTACGGTCTCTCCGTCCACTATGATTTCCTGTTTTTTTGATGTGGTGTAGAACCGATATGCCACGCCGTCGTCAAAAGCCCTGAATGTCACGCCTCTGTCGCCGTTTAACTTAAGGTCAAGTTCATTGTAGACCACTGAAAACTGATTCTGGCGATAAAGCGGAGCATCGACTGTCTCCTTTACATCCGCCTTTTTCCGTGAACCTTTCACCGTGATTTCGGTCGGTTCTCCCTCTATATCGAGGCTTAACGGCGAGGGCGCGACGAGAATCTTTCCTTCGCGCGACACTTCATAGGTCAGGCGTCCGTCGTTATTGTCCACAGTAACTGTAATACACTTGTCGGGCGAGGCGAGTGTGTAGGTTTTGCCCCATACCCCCGGCGCACAAAGCGCCAAAGCGGCCGTTGCCGCAAAAAATTTGCTGATGGTTAATTTCATTTTAGGCATTAGTTGTCCGGTACTTTCAGTGCTGACCGGAATGATTTTTTATTTACAATATGCAAAGTAACCATTTTTCCCGCTATATGAGCGAAAAAAACGTCTAAATATATGTGAAAAAATTCCAGCTTCCGACTGTGAAATAGTCAGGTGTGCATACTATGGTGTCAAAATATAGCGATCAGACATTTTTACAAGCCATAAAATTATGAAAAGTATGGAATAAAACGCTAACTTTGTGTCATCCAATCATTGACACAGTAAAATGAATCCGTTTAAATTTATAAAGGCCGTTGTTTTGGCTGGCTTATTCTTTGTCGGCGGCCCGGTCGGCGCTTACGCACAGCTTGCGGCAGGCCTTCCGTCGGAGGACTATTCCATAGACTCGTCGAGAGTCCATAATATGTATGTGGGAATCCGCAATATGAACTTCATCAAGGACAATGAGTTCAGCGGGTCGGTGATGAAGGGCTACACGCTCCCGGGTCTGTGGCTTCAGCCTTCGGTAAAGTTCTATCCTTTGGCCAATGTCAAGCTTGAGGCGGGTTTTCATGCGCTGATATATGACGGGGCGATAAAATATCCTAACTTCGCCTACCAGGACATAGCGTCGTGGAAGGGTGCCCAATATCAGCGCGGAGCGCATCTGCTCCCGATGTTCCGCGCACAAGTGAGACTGTCCAACGTCCATCTGATATGGGGTACGCTTTATTCAGGCTCGTCGCACGGTCTGATGGCTCCGCTTTATGATCCGGAGCTGGACTTTTCGGCCGATCCTGATCTTGGATTCCAGGTATTGGTCGACACGCGCAGGCTTCATCTCGATGCATGGATCAACTGGCAGAGCTTCGTGTTCAGGATGAGCGACCATCAGGAGGCGTTCACTGTAGGCCTGTCGATGCGCACATGGCTTAATCCGGATAATGACAAGCTGAAATGGTATGTGCCTCTTCAATTCCTTGCCCAGCACCGCGGAGGGGAAATCATCGATACTGAAGAGCGCCAAGTGCGCACGCTTATGAACGGTGCCGTCGGCGTGGGAACGGAATGGAATGCAGGCCGGGGACTTCTCCGCTCATTGAATGCGGAGGCGGCCGTGCTCGGCTATTATCAGCAGGCGGGCACATTGTGGCCGTTTGACAACGGCATGGCAGTTTATGCCACAGCATCTGCACAGTTGGGACGCTACTTCAACGCGCGGCTCGGATATTTCCATGGCCGAAAGTTTATATCTATGTATGGATTGCCATATTTCGGATGTGTGTCGATGAAGAATGAGGGCGCGGTCTATGACGGCATGTCCACTGTGTTCGGCTCCGTGGAGTACCGAAGAAATATCGCCAGGGGATTTACACTCGGTGTGTGGGCCGACATATATGAGGTGCATCCTGGAAAGATGACTTTGCCTGACGGAAATGTGTCGGGATCGAGCTCTTCCACGAATTTCGCCTTCGGGGCATATTTCAGGGTGGATTTCGACTTCCATGTATGGAATGCCCGCAGATAAAAGTGAACGATAAAACTGAATGATATATAATTGATTTAAACATAGACAGACATGAAGAACATTGCTTTTCATTGCGTGGCTTCCATCGGTATGGCGTGGATGCTTGGCGCATGTTCGGGAGATTCGGTATACCAAAGGCCATCGGATCCGGTGAAGGAGGTGCCGTTTACCCAGGTGCATATCGATGACAGTTTCTGGGCTCCGCGCATCGAGACTAACCGCACGGTGTCAATACCGTCGGCATTCAAGGAATGTGAGAAAAACGGACGGTTTGATAATTTCGCCATTGCCGGCGGCCTGAAAAAGGGTGAGCATCGCGGCGACTTTTCTTTTGACGACACCGATCCATACAAGATTATAGAAGGTGCTTCTTACTCGCTTGCGGTAAAGTATGATCCGGACCTTGACGCATATCTTGACAGCGTGATCACGTTGATAGCCGCGGCCCAGGAGCCTGACGGGTATCTGACCACGTGCGTTACAAATAAGTGCACGCGTCTGTCCGGATGGTGGGGAACTCACCGATGGGAGAAAATCAACAGCCATGAACTTTACAATAGCGGACACTTGTATGAGGCTGCTGTGGCACACTATCTGGCTACCGGCAAACGGAGCCTGCTTGACGTGGCTGTCAGAAACGCCGACCTTGTGTGCGAAGTGTTCGGTCCGGATGAGGGGCAGAAACATGTGCCGTCGGGGCATCCGATAGCCGAGATGGCCCTTGCTAAATTGTACAAAGTGACCGGCAATGAGAAATATCTCCGGACGGCAAAGTACTTCGTGGAGGAGGCCGGACGAGGCACCGACGGACACCGCCTGAGCGAGTATTCGCAGGACCATAAACCGATATTGTCGCAGGATGAAATAGTGGGACATGCGGTGCGTGCCGGATATCTTTTCTCAGGAGTGGCCGACGTGGCCGCGCTGACGGGCGACTCCGCTTATTTCGAGGCCATCACCCGCATTTGGGACAATATGGCATCGCGTAAGCTATATATCACCGGTGGAATCGGGTCGCGTGCGCAGGGCGAAGGATTCGGACCCGACTATGAGCTTAATAACCATACCGCTTATTGCGAGACATGTGCGGCCATCGCCAATGTCTATTGGAACTACAGAATGTTTCTTGCCACAGGTGACGCCAAGTATGCCGATGTGTATGAGCGGGCTTTATACAACGGCGTGATTTCGGGCGTCTCGCTCTCCGGCGACCGTTTTTTCTACGACAATCCGCTTGAATCCATGGGCCAGCATGAGCGTCAGGCTTGGTTCGGATGCGCATGCTGTCCGGGAAATGTCACACGATTTATGGCAAGCGTGCCTACATATATGTATGCTACACAGGGCGACGACGTGATGGTCAACCTGTATATCCAGTCGACGGCCGACATACCTACTTCCGGAAATAATGTGCGGATTGACCAGGTCACGGACTATCCATGGAAGGGACAGGTGAAGTTTACCGTCACTCCGGAGCGTGAGGATGAATTCGCGCTGCGCTTCCGTATACCCGGATGGTCGGGTGAATCGCCAGTGCCGACCGACCTTTATTCATTCACGGATGCGGCATCGGGGCCATATACTCTCACCGTCAACGGCGCGAAGGCCGATGTGATGACCGGTGACGGCTATGCCACTGTGAAGCGCAGATGGAAGGCCGGCGATGAGGTCGAGCTGTCGATTCCGATGGATGTGCGGCGCGTGCGTGCCCATGAGGCAGTGGCCGACGACTGCGGCAAACTTGCCATCCAGCGCGGCCCGGTGATGTTCTGTCTGGAGGGGCGCGATCAGGCCGACAGCACAGTGTTCGACAAATTTATTCCTGAAGGAACAGAGTTTACGGCTGAATTCGAGCCTCAGACTCTCAACGGCGTTGTCTCTCTCAAAGGCACTGCCAAGCAACTGCTGACCGACGGCTCGACAAGGGATGTCGAGGTGAAAGCTATACCATACAGTGTGTGGAACAACCGCGGTGCCGATGAGATGGCCGTATGGATTCCAGCCACTGCCGAGAGGGCAAGAGCTGTTCCGTCGCCCTCGATAGCCAGCCGCGCACGAATGTATTCAGAACCGACCAATCTGACGTCGGATGCGCCGGCGGCGACATCCAATCTGCAGTGGGCGTGGGGCTACAACGACCAGTGGGAACCGGTTTCATCATCCGATACGTCAAAGCCCTACCACTACTGGTGGCTCAGGAGAGGCACGCTTGAAAATGTCTGCTATGAGTTCGATTCACCCCAGACGGTAAGCGGTGTGGATGTTTATTGGCTTGATTTCGACCATTATGACGGTAGCTTCCGGGTGCCGGAATCATGGACTCTCTATTATAAGGACGGAGCCAATCGATGGAAAGAAGTAGAGGCGACGTGTGCCTACGGAGTGGACAAGGACAAGTACAACCGACTCACATTCAGTCCGGTAGAGACCACCGGACTCAAGATAGTCGCTAAGCTTCAGGAGGGCCAGAGCGGCGGTGTGATCGAATGGAAAGTCATCTGATACGCAGTTTGTTTCAGAATGTTATTTTATGCATTTCTGCGCTGTATTTCATTAATTCTGGCTATCTTTGCCGACAATAAATGCATTTATACTGAGATTGTCTGAAAAATGGAGCAACTCGACAAACAAATAGTGCTCGACAAAAGGTATCTGCGTATGGCGCGCATCTGGGCTGAGAATTCATATTGCATACGTAGAAAAGTCGGTGCCATATTAGTCAAGGACCAGATGATTATATCCGACGGCTACAACGGCACTCCCGCCGGATTTGAGAATGTGTGCGAGGATGAGTCCGGAGCCACCAAGGCATACGTGCTTCACGCAGAGGCTAATGCCATTACGAAAGTGGCCCGCAGCAGCAATTCGAGCGACGGATCCACGCTTTATGTCACTGCTTCTCCCTGCGTGGAGTGCAGCAAGCTGATCATCCAGGCCGGAATCAAGCGGGTGGTGTACAACGAAGCCTACCGCATAGCCGACGGTCTTGATCTTCTGGCCAGGGCGGGAGTGGTGTGCGAGCATATTCCTGACATCGACTGAGACGCTCTCCCTCGTCCCATATTATATGAATAAAAGCTATTGTCAAAAATAATGAAATCTGCAAAAAATCCGGTCGTATGGCTCCCGCTGATAATCGCGGTGTCGGTTGCCGCGGGAATATGGGTCGGAATTGAATTCGGGGGGCGGCGGAATGTATCGGCCGCCCATCAGAAGTTTTCCGACATACTGAGTCTGATAAATAATGAGTATGTCGACGAGGTTAACCTCGATTCAATCATCGAGACCACATTGCCCGACCTGCTTTCAAACCTTGATCCTCATTCTGTCTATATCCCTGCTTCGGCCCTGCAAGCTGTCAACGAAGATCTTGACGGATCGTTCAGCGGGATAGGAATTTCATTCACTATGTTTACCGACACGGCTACGGTCAATGAGGTCATTCCCGGCGGCCCGTCGGAAAAGGCCGGACTTATGCCCGGCGACCGCATAGTGACGGTCGACGACTCCGTGGTGGCCGGTGTGGAGATCCCTGACCGCGACCTTGTGAAGATGCTTCGCGGCGACAAAGGCACTGTGGTGAAGCTTGGAGTCAAAAGAGCCACGAGCAAGAAGCTGCTTAATTTTGATGTGGTCCGCGGCGACATCCCGGTCAACACCGTTGACGCGGCATACATGATATCGGACGATACCGGATTTCTGAAAGTAAATAAGTTCGGCCGCACCACATACAATGAATTCCTCACGGGCATGACCAAATTGATGAACCAGGGCGCCAAGCGGTTCATAGTGGATCTGCGCGGTAACACCGGCGGATTCATGGAGATGGCCATACTTATGGCCAACGAGTTACTGCCTGCCCACTCTCCGATCGTGTTTCCCCGCGGCCGCAACGAGATGGACAATTCGTCGATGTTCAGCGACGGCACCGGATCTTTCCGTGATGCCGAGCTGGTAGTGCTTCTCGACGAGTATTCCGCGAGTGCCAGCGAGATATTCGCCGGAGCCATGCAGGACAATGACCGTGCCCTTATCGTGGGCCGCCGGTCGTTCGGCAAAGGGCTGGTACAGCGCCAGACCACTATGCCCGACAGCAGTGCCGTGCGCCTGACAGTGTCGCGCTACTATACGCCTTCCGGACGCTGCATCCAGAAAGATTACGAACTCGGCAAGCGCGGGGATTATGATAAGGATATACTTAACCGCTATGACCATGGCGAATTTTACGATTCCGACAGCATAAAGTTCAACACGGACCTTGAATACCTTACTGCCGGCGGACGTAAAGTCTATGGCGGCGGAGGCATAATGCCCGACGTGTTCGTGCCTAACGACACTTCCGGCATCACGAGCTATTATATTAATGTACTGAATGCCGGACTTATACAGAAATTCGCTTTTGAATACAGCGACCGCAACCGCGCGTCACTGTCGAAAGCTGCCGACATGAAGCAGTTTCTCTCATTGCTCCCCTCCGACGACGAACTGCTGCAGCAGTTCGTGAGCTATGCCGCGCAGAAGGGCATACCGGCCAGATGGTACTACATCAACATTTCCCACAAGTTGATTGTTAACTATCTGAAGGCACTTATCACAAGCGATATTCTCGGACGTGAGTATTACTATCAGGTCATAGGCTCTGACGACGCCACCATCAAACGTGCATTGGAGGAGATGAGACGGGGCAATGCTTCCGTGCCGGTCATGTCGGGTCGGGATACTGTGCCTGCCGCACTCTAATCTGCTCTGATATGAAAAAGGATGACATACGTAGCCGTGTAAAGGCTTATAAAGCTTTATTGTCCGCCGCCGAGCGCCGTGAAGCGGCCGCTTCGGTGTTTGCGATGCTTGAACGTACCGCAGCTTTTATGCTGGCCGACCGGATTCTGCTCTACCATTCGCTGCCTGACGAGCTGTCGACCATAGAGTTTATCGACAAATGGCATGACCGCAAGCACTTTTTCCTGCCCAGGGTCAACGGCGTCAACCTTGAGATACTGCCATACGATAAGAGCCGGCTGCAGTACGGCGCGTTTCACATCGAGGAGCCGGCGGGCGACGATGTGCGCGATGTGGCCGAGATCGAGTTGGTGGTGGTGCCGGCTGTGGCATACGACCGTGCCGGCAACCGCGTAGGGCGCGGACGTGGCTATTACGACCGGCTTCTGGCATCGACAAAAGCAGTCAAAATAGGCGTCGGCTACGACTTCCAGCTTGTCGACGAGGTAGACGCCGAACCGCATGATATACCCGTGGATATTGTCATCACTCAATCGGAGGTGGTGCATGTCCGGTCAATAAAAAAGTAAATATGCCTCTCATTAACCCCGACACACGTCTATGCGATGTCGTCAGGCAGGAGCCGTCGGTGATCCCTGTCATAAACCGCTTCGGGATAAATCTCGGAGTAGGGGACTTCTCCGTGCATGCAGTATGCGGCTCGCACGGCATCGACGAGGACTTCTTTCTGGCCATACTCAACACGTTTATCAACGAAAATTATTTTCCGGAAAAGACACTTAAGTCATTCAATGTCGACGAGCTTCTCGGCTATATGGTGAAGGCCAATGCCTACTATTCGCATTTCCAGTTGCCGAACATAGAGCGGCACTTCAATCTGCTGCTTAAAAGCACCCGCGACGAGAATAACAACCTGGGCCACATGCTCCGGTTTTTCGAGGGGCTGAAGAAGGATCTGCTCGACCGTATAGCGTTTGACAACGACATACTCTTCCCGTCGATAGCGTCGGGGAGCGAATGCGTGTCGGAGCGGTCGGCTCTCGGACTCGACATGATGATCGAGGACAAGCTCGGCGACCTGATGAGCATGTTTGTCAAGCATCTTGCCGGACTCTACGACCAGAATCTCTGCTACGGAGTGGTGGTGGCCATTCTGACTCTGGAGAAGGACATACGCCAGAACAACCGTATACGCCGTTATATCCTGTTGCCTTTGGCTTCGTTCAAAACTTCCTGAGCATGAATGTGACCCTTGTCATCGACGATGTAGCCCGTGCGCTTGGTCTGAAATATATATTTAATGAGTATTTCGACATTCAGGTGGTCTGTATGGCCGACGTCGCATCGGTGGAGAGTGCCGACGATGCGGCCGCGCTCTATGTCACCACCGCCGACAAGTTTTGCCGGTATTCCGATTTTTTCATTCCCCGGCGTGGCCGCACCATGGTCATAGGCGACGGCGACGATATGCTTGACCTGCGCCAGACAGAGACCGGTCTGGTCGAGCAGCTGAGGGGCAGAATCGAGTCCCACCGTAGGAAGTCGCATGGCGGCGGAGTGCCTGAGCTGTCGCAGAGGGAGGTCGATGTGTTGCGGCTCGTGGCCATGGGTTATATTAATAAGGAGATAGCCGACATGCTCGACATAAGCTTCAATACGGTGCTGTCGCACCGAAAGAATATCACCGCCAAGCTCGGCATAAGGAGTGTCAGCGGACTCGGTGTCTATGCGTTGATGAACGGAATAGTGGCGGAGTCCGACCTTAACCGTTAAGAGCCGATGGCCGCAGGGCCGGGTTATTGGGCTTGATAGCTGTGCTCAGAGTTAAAATGTGTTAAAAATATTGAGCTATGTTTGGCCGTCATGCATAAATTTGTATATTTGCAAAACAAATCGGATGCCAGGGGAAACGTTATCCTGTTTCGAAATATCGAATCGGCATCCGGCGACATCCGTTACCGGATCGTTTTTTTCTCTACAAGCAACAACAAATAAGTGAATCATAGGTTAGAAATCCGGCCGCGCGAGAGCGTATCCGGATTTTGTTTTTTTGTAGGTTGAGATAGCCGTAGGTCGCAGTGGGTATGCCGCTGTAGCCTACGGCACCTTGTTTGCCCCGTTTTATATAAAATGTACTGCTTGGGCCGCGGGGGTGGGCAGAAATATTGCACGTCGTGTACTGAAATGTTAAAAAAGCTTTTTGCGATGGCAAAAAGTGTCACAAAAATCGTTTTTAAAGAATTTGTGTCAGCAAAAGTGATGATATTTAAAAGTTATGTGTTAAAACGGAAAAATATCATCTTTTTAGGCGTGTGTTAATTTGTATATTTTAATACGTTTGTGTATATTTGCAGAATATTACATGACATATTGAAGTTAATGAAGTCACTTTTGTTTAAAAGAATCCTATTCTCCTCGGCTGTAGTTGCCATTTTAGGCTCTGTAGCCCATGCTGTGCCGGCAAAACCCGGCATTGTCTCCATGAAACAGGCCGACGGTACCGTCATCAATGTACAGATAAAGGGCGATGAGTACCACCACTTCTACCTGACTGAAGACGGCTATATGCTTGTTGAGGACAAAGGTTCCTTTTATTATGCCGACATTGATGCCGACGGAGTGGATGTCAACAGCCGTATCAAGGCTGTGCCTCCCGGACAGCGCGACGAGGCCGCCAAGGCCTTTCTGTCGAAAGTCGACATGCCGCATGTGACATCTGTGATGGAGTCACGTGCCCGCAGGATGCGTGAATCGCGCATCGCTCTTCCATTGAACGCCGCTCCGGCTTATTCGGCTCCCGGCTCGACCAACATTGACAAAGGCCTTTTTCCCGGAGCCAATTTCCCTGTCCACGGTGAACAGCGTGCCGTAGTCATTCTGGTGGAATATTCAGATGTGAAGTTCACGCTTTCCGATCCCAAGGACTACTTCACCCGGATGCTTAACGAAGAGGGATTCAGCGACTACGGCGGAACAGGATCCGCCAAGGACTTCTTCACGCTCTGCTCGTCGGGTAAATTCCTGCCTGACTTCGACGTTCTCGGTCCGGTCACTCTCCCGCAGAGCCAGTCATATTACGGCGGCAACGACTGGAGCGGGAATGACAAGAACCCCGAGCAGATGGCCGTCCATGCATGCAACATCCTCGATGGCGAAGTCGACTTCTCGCAGTATGACCGCGACGGCGACGGAGTGATCGACAATGTATTCATATTCTACGCCGGACGGGGCGAAGCTTCCGGAGGTGCTGCCAACACCGTATGGCCCCATTCATGGAATGTCACTGCCGGCGACTATACTCCTCATTATTACGACGGTGTGCTTCTTGACCGCTATGCATGCTCCAATGAATGGGAGGGCAGCCGTCCGGACGGTGTCGGCACTTTCGTGCATGAATTCTCCCACGTCATGGGATTGCCCGACCTTTATGCCACGAGCTATACAGGCTCGTTCACACCCGGTGCATGGTCGGCCATGGACTACGGTCCCTACAACAACGGCGGATGCACTCCGCCGCTCTACGGCGCATTCGAGCGCTATGCCCTCGGATGGATGGAGCCACGCGAGATCACAGAAGCCCTTACCGCCACCCTGCATCCTATATCGGAGAATGTGGCCGGAATCATAAATACTCCGGAGCCGAACGAATTTTTCCTGCTTGAGAACCGCCAGCTGCAGGGTTGGGACGCTTATCTGCCCGGCCATGGCATGCTCGTCTGGCATGTCCACTATGTGCCGTCGGTATGGAGCTCCAACGTGGTCAACAATACGCCCTCACATCAATATGTCGACATAGAGGAAGCCGACGGTTCGCAGAATGAATATTCGCGTGCCGGCGACGCATTCCCCGGCACGTCAAAAGTCACTTCGTTTACGGCCGAGACATCGCCCGCCATGCGTACTTGGACAGGCAAAAGCGTAGATCTGCCCATCACGGACATAGCCGAAGCCGACGGCGTGATCACATTCAACGTGCTCGGAGGCAAGGCCGGAAATGTTTCCGTGCCGGAAGTGCTCCCGGCCACGGATGTCACCCACTGCTCGTTCACGGCCAACTGGACCAAGGCTCCCGACACCAACTATTATCTGTCGGTGTTCGATGCCGCTACCGGTGCGGCCCATCCGGGCTACGCACGGCTCAATGTAGGCGAAGCGGCCTCATGCCAGGTGGAAGGACTGCAGGCGGAGACTGCTTACTACTATACCCTCCAGGCCGGCGACGGATGGCAGTTCAGCGAACAGTCGGCCAAAGTGGATGTCACCACGCTTCCGCTCCCGCTTAATCTGAAAGCGGTCACGGCGCTTCCCGCCACCGACATAACAGCCAATTCATTTACGGCTTCGTGGCTGCCTATTGAGGAGGCCAACGGCTATATGCTGACGGTGTTTACGATGCCTATGACTGGCACTTTGCAGGATGTCTGCGGATTTGACGACAGCAAGATTCCTGCCGGATGGACATCGTCGACAGGGTCATACTATTCAAATACGGCATATTCCGGCCAGGCAGTGCCGGCCTTGCGTCTCGGCTCTACCGGCGACCGTCTGGCGTCGCCCGTCTATGACGGCCCTGTACATGGCGTGAGCTTCTGGCACCGCGGATCCAAAGCCGACGACGCCACCACGCTGACCGTGTCGGCCTATACGGGCGGACAGTGGAAGAATGTGGCCGTGTTCCCGGTGACCACCGAGAAGGGCGGCAAGACGATTGAAGTGTCCGAGCTTCCGTTAGGCACATGGGCCGTGGCCATAACCTACGACCGCGGTGGAGCCAACGGTGCCGTGGCCATCGACGATATAGTGGTGGACTATGGCGTGGCTTCAGAAAAGGTCCAGCTCGACGACTATGGCGACAAGCCTATAGGCGACGTCATGTCGCACAGTGTCACAGGACTTCAGCACTCCACTATATATTATTATACGGTGAAAGCCACCGACGGACAGCTCATATCGCTTGAGTCGGAGCCTGTCGAGGTCGCTACATTGACCGATACGTCGGCTATCGACGCCGTGGTGTCGGGGTCATGTTCGGTGACGGCGCAGGCGCGCACGGTGACTGTCAGCGGCGCGTCGCCTATGGCGCAGGTGGCGCTGACCACTTCCTCGGGAGTGACGGTGATGCGCGGTCAGGCCGACGGGTCGGGTTCGCTCGCCTTCGAGGCTCCTTCGCAGGGCGTGTATGTCGTTACGGTAGACAATGCTGCATATAAGATATTTATAAAATAATTATTTGTTTAGAAATCTCGTCCGGGCAACAAAACGATTCCGATGTCCGGACGGGGGATTTTTAATTTTCGGAATCGAAACCAATCGCTATGAAGAAAACTTTACGAGTTGTTCTTTCGATGCTGCTTCTCGCATCCGCGGCTTTCTCGGCCTCGGCACAGCAGTTGGCATCAAAGAAGGGTAGTGAGCTTGTCGACGCTAAGCGCGAAGCTCTTACCCAGCGTGCGGCTCAACAGACTGACACAAAGAGTGAGGTTGTTCTCGGTCAAGTTAAGTCACAGAGCCCTCTTAGCCTGAACGCTTTGCGTTCGGCCGCATCTTCCGCCATGCAAAACTATAAAAAACCTGTTTTGCATGAAGCTGCCAATGTTCCTGAAATATATGGTAGCGTATTATTTTCAACTGCTGGTCTTAAGATCGGTGTCTATGGAGTTCCATCCAATGCGTCACAGAGCTTCTCGCAGGTAGTTGAAGGTCCGCAGGCTCAGTACGGTGGTGTCCTGCTTGATGGTGTATATTATACTCATACGTATCAAAACATTCTGGGTATAATCAACATCTTCTCTTTCACGGGATATGACATTGACAATGGTGAAGTAGTGTATGAATCTACTAATGGTTCTTACGGCTCCCTCGCGATGGGTCTTTCGGAATATAACGGTACTGTCTATGGTATATTCTACAAAGAGGTCGGCAATGCACTCAAGCAACGTCTGGCTACTGTGGAATACGCCGCCAATGGGCCTGTCGTAACTGAAATCGCTGAACTCGACGGCAACTGGTGTGCTTTTGCCGTAGACGGTAACGGACAGGGTTATGGTGTGAAGAAGACTACTGTAGCTCAGGGCGACAACAACGTGTGTGTGTCTTCGACTCTGTGCAAGATCAATCTTGCAACAGGTGAGGTTGCCGAAATTGGTGAAAATACAGGTCTTTGCCCGCAGTACATTTCCGGTATGGCTTTCGAACAAAAGTCAAACCGTTTGTTCTGGGCTGTATGTCCTCCTGACGAAACAGGCCTTTTGGCAGAAGTAAATACCACTACCGGTGTTGCTACCGTGGTTTATGAATTCCCCGGTGGTGAGGAAGTAGCCGGTCTTTATATCCCGACTCCTCCTGAAGCCGCAGCTCCTGCCGCTGTCACTAATCTCGCTATCGACTTCCCTGAAGGAGCACTCAACGGAACCGTTAAATTCAATGCTCCTGCAACTACTTACGACGGCAAGGCCGCTACAGGTAACGTAAATTACGCAATCTCATTCAACAATCAGGTAGTCAAGACAGGTACTGTTGCCTACGGCGCTCCTGTGTCTGAGAATATATCTGTTGACGCAGCCGGAAGCTATAAGGTTACTGTAGTAGCTTCAAACGAAGTCGGTAACGGTCCTGTGGCTAAGCAGACTCTTTACATTGGTGTTGGTGTACCTTCTACTCCCGAAGTTTCTCTCGTTTATGAAGGTGGCAATATGAAGATATCCTGGACTCCCGTCACCTCTACGGTTGAAGGTGGTTATATCGACCCGAAGGCTGTGGTTTACGACGTAGTCCGCTATCCTGGTGCTGTTCCCGTGGTTAACGGCTTGAACGCAAATGCTATCTCTCAGGAAATCGAAGAAACTGAACTTATGGTTTCCTATTACTACACAGTAGTGGCTCACAATGGCGAAAAGGCTTCTGCCGCCGGTAAGTCCAACGTGGTTACTCTTGGACAGGGATTCCCGACTCCTTATTCGTGCACATTCGATACTGCCGAAGATCTCGGATTGTTCACTATCATAGATGCTAATGGTGATGACAGAACTTGGGCATTCAATGGTGGTGAGGCTCGCGTTCAGTACAATATTTCGGCCGCTATGGACGACTGGATGATTACACCTCCGATTAAGCTTGAAGCAGGCAAACTGTATGAGTTTGAGTTCGATGCTAAAGCATATAGAGCCACTTCACCGGAGCGCATAGAAGTTATGATGGGTCAGGGCAATACCGTAGCCGATATGACTAAGGTGCTTGTTGAACCGACTGAAATCACTTCTACGTCAGGTGAGCATTACTTGATTCGCGTAGTTCCGGAGACTTCCGGCTACTACAACTTCGGATTCCATGGTATTTCTGATAAGAACATGTGGTATCTGTATGTTGACAATATCAGTGTATCAGGCGCTATGAACGCCGACATTCCTGCCGCTGTTTCCGACCTCACTGTAGAACCCGGAACCAACGGAGACCTCTATGCTACTATCTCGTTCGTTTCTCCGTCGAAGCTTCTCTCCGGCAAGGATGCCAAAGAGCTAACTAAAATCGACGTTCTCATGGACGGTGAAGTTATCTTCAATGCCCGTCCGCTCGTAGGCACTAAGATCACTTGCCCCGCAGTGGTAGAAGAAGCCGGTACCTACAACTTCTCTGTTGTGGCTTACAATGAAAACGGCGCAGGCGAAGCTGCTTCTGTTTCTGCTTACATCGGTATCGATTATCCGGAAGCCATCACTAATGCCAAGGTGGTTGAAAGCTCATCTAAGCTTGGTGAGGTGACTATTACTTGGGATGCAGTCAGCAAGGACGTTCGTGGCAACGTAATCAATGCTACCTACAATGTGTATGACTATTCTACCGGTAAGCTCGTGCCTCTGGCAGAAAACCTGACTGAGCCTAAATATACTTGTCAGGCCGTTGACGGCGACGATCAGGACTTTGTTCAGTATGCTGTATTTGCTGTTTCTGAACGCGGTCAGGGTGACGGTGCCGTAGCGTCTGCTATTGTCGGTGCGCCTTATGTCAACTACTTTGAGTCGTTGCCTAACGGAACCCTTTCACACGTTCTTGTAACTTCACTTGTAAACGGTGCTCCGTCTTGGTCGATCTTTAAGGACGATACTATCGGTGGTGTGACTTCATACGATGCCGACAATGGATTCATCGGAATGAAGGGTAGCGCGATCGGTGATGCCAGCGCTCTCATGCTTGGTAAGATTTCTCTTGCCGATCTCGACGAGCCTCTCTTCACATTCTATACTTTCAATGTTTCCGACGGTCAGAACCCGAACACAAATATTGTTGAGGTATATGTTGAAGATCTTAGCGGCAATGCCGGCTATCAGCTTGCTTATGAGAATTATATAAGCGAAACCGGTCCTATCAGCTCTTGGAACAAGATTTCTGTTGACCTCTCTGAATATGCAGGTAAGAACGTTGCCCTCAAGGTGGTTGCCAATACGCAGTGGTATGTTTACACATTCTTCGATGCGTTCAAGGTGGCTAACCTCGTTGAAAAGGATCTCGCTGTAGCTGTTGATGCTCCTGCATCTGTAGTTCCCGGCAATTCAATCGATGTAAACGTGACCGTTAAGAACGTTGCTGACAAGCCCGCTAATGGTTATACCGTTAAGGTTAAGGCTAACAACGTAGTGTTCAAGACTATCGAGGGTGAAGAGGTAGCTTCAGGTGCCCAGAAGACCGTTCAGATTCCTTACGAATTCTCTGCAGTCGATGAGGATCCTGTTGAATTCTCTGCTGAAGTAGTATATGCAGGCGACGAAAATGCCGACAACAATGTCAGCAACGCAGTCGTTGTGACTCCGAAGGTTTCGATCTATCCCGTACCGGTTGACCTTGCAGGTGAGGTTACTCCCGAAGGCGTAGCGCTTACTTGGGGTGAACCCGACCTTTCAGGTAGCAATATCTATGCTAAGGTTGAAGACTTCGAATCAGGTGTGGCCGGCGACAAGGAATTTGCCGGATGGACATTCGTTGACGTTGACAAGTCGCCTGTAGGCGGATTCCAGAATACTGATGTTCCGGGTATAACTCCTGGTGAAACGCTTGCATCGTTCTTCGTATTTGATGCCGCCGGCGATGCGTTTAATCAGACTTTTGACGCTCATTCCGGTACTAAGTATCTTGCCGCGATGTTCCGCTACGATGACGGCCAGGCTGACGACTGGGCTATCTCTCCTATGCTTTCAGGCAATGCTCAGACTGTATCGTTCTTCGCCAGCAGCTATTCCGGCGATTATCCTGAAAAGATCGAGGTTTACTACTCGACAGGCTCGCTCGACGTTAAGGATTTTGTTAAGATCGAGGGTGTAGGCGGTGTAGTTCCCGCAGAATGGACTCTTTACACTGCAGACCTCCCCGCAGGCGCGAAGTATTTCGCTATCCGTTCTTGCGCTTCGAGCTCATTTATGCTGATGGTTGACGACGTTACTTACGAAACCGGTGTCAATTTCTCCGACCTCTCTATCGTAGGTTACAACGTTTATCGCAACGCTGTCAAGGTTAACGCTGAGCCTGAGGCTGAATGCGAATACCTCGACACTGAAGCTACCGCTCAGAACAACGAGTATGCTGTGACTGCAGTCTACACCGTTGGTGAGTCTAAGGCATCAGAAAAACTTCTCATCTCTACTTCAAGTCTTGACGAAGTTCTCGCCGGTGTTGAGATCGCCGCTGAGGCTGGTCAGATCATCGTGACGGGTGCTGAAGGTGTAGAAGTAAGCGTAGTAGCCGTTGACGGTAAGGTGGTTTATGCCGCCGCCGGTCAGGCTAAGACAGTGGTTAACGTTTCTGCAGGCGTTTACGTAGTGAAGGCCGGCTCTAAGGTTGCCAAGGTGCTTGTGAAGTAATCCAACTAACTTGCCGATAGCTGAAAGTTCCAGAGACTTTCAGCTTGATAAACTCCGCGAGGGGGGCCGGACATTCCGGCTCCCCTCCATTTTTTTACGGCCGTGCTTGTCAGTCGGACAGCAGTTTCCGTCGAATTTAATCCCCGTGGTTTCAAAAAAATTCTTATCTTTGCAAAAGATTTATTGAATTTTTGCAAAATTGATTAAAAATATTTTGCAATCATCTGTAGGTCAGGCTTTAATCACGGTAGGAATACAGTGCGTGAAACCATGGTGAACACATTGGTCCGGCTGGTCCGGAGTGTAATATGTTTGTCCGATACGCCGGATTTTGACCGCGAATAGTTAAAAAAGTCCATTTATTATATGTTAAATGGCTGAGTTGGTATAGCGAATATATTAGAATAAAAATATGGTATCATTAGTTTTTGGTATTCAAAATTCTACCCTTGCCGTAGTGGCCGCGCTGACCGGTGTGGCTCTTGTGGCATTGGCGCTTGTCATGGCCGGGCTTATCTCCCCGAAGTCTTACAATGCGCAGAAAGGTGAAGCTTATGAGTGCGGTATCCCGACGCGTGGCGAGAGCATGGCTCAGTTTAAGGTGGGTTATTACCTTTACGCCATCCTCTTCCTGATGTTTGACGTCGAAACGGTGTTCCTCTATCCTTGGGCGGTAAATGTACGTTCGCTCGGGTCTGACGGTCTTCTTTGCATCGCTCTGTTTTTTGGAATCTTAGTGCTGGGTCTGGTCTATGCCTGGCGGAAAGGAGCGCTCGAATGGAAGTAACGACAAAAGGAATGCCATATTCCGACTGGAAGGACAACGAATATATCGAACATCTCGTAAAGGAGCTTAAGGACAACGGCGTCAACGTCGTGGTCGGCACCTTTGACAAACTTATCAACTGGGGGCGTTCCAACTCGCTCTGGCCGCTCACATTCGCCACCAGTTGCTGCGGTATTGAATTTATCGCGCTTGGAGCGGCGCGCTATGACATGGCGCGTTTTGGCTGGGAAGTGGCGCGTGCCTCCCCACGCCAGGCCGACTTTATGATGGTGGCCGGAACTATCGTTCACCGTATGGCGCCGGTCGTGCGCCGTCTTTACGACCAGCTTGCCGAGCCTAAGTATGTGATTGCCTGCGGCGGATGCGCCATCTCCGGCGGCCCGTTCAAAAATTCGTATCATGTGGTGAAAGGTGTCGAGGATATTATCCCGGTCGACGTGTATGTCCCCGGCTGTCCTCCGCGTCCGGAAGCCATGATCTACGGCATAATGCAGCTGTCGAGAAAAGTGAAGGTGGAAAAATTCTTCGGCGGAGTAAACCGTCAGGAGAAAGTCAACAAGTTTCTCGAAGAGCATCCTCTTGAGGACAAATAACCGCCGACACGGGAGAATTAACCAGAATAATAAATAAATCCAACAATATCACACTTATGGCTAACGTTCAGGAAAAGATTGCCAAACTGTTCCCCGAGGCTACCTTTGAAGAGGGGGAATGGCTGTTGGTGAATATTCCCGATGCTAAATGGCACAGTCTTGCCAAGACTTTGAAGGAGGACGCCGAATTGAGCTACGACTATCTGGTGGCTATCGTCGGCATGGACTGGACCGAGTCGCTCGGTTGCATGTATTACCTCACTTCTACCAAATACAATACACATATATCGGTCAAGGTGGCCACTGCCGACCGCGAAAAGCCGATGATCCACAGCGTTTCCGACCTCTGGGCCGTGGCTAATCTCTACGAGCGCGAGGTATATGACTATTTCGGAATCATATTCATCAACCATCCCGACATGCGCCGTCTGTTTCTGCGCAACGACTGGGTGGGATATCCTCTGCGCAAGGACTACGACGCTTCGCCCGAAGTCAATCCCGTGCGTCTGGACCACGAAGCCGTGGAGGACACTACGGTGACCTATCAGGAGAATGCCGACGGAACGGTCACTAAAAAGGAGATGGAGATATTCGCTCCGGAGGATTTCGTGGTGAACATAGGCCCGCAGCACCCGGCTACACACGGCGTGCTACGTTTCCGCACGTCGGTCGACGGCGAGACCATCAAGAAGATCGACCTCTATTTAGGATATATCCACCGCGGTATCGAAAAACTTAGCGAAGGACTCGGTTATCCGCAGACACTTCACTTTACCGACCGTCTGGACTATCTGTCGGCGCAACAGAACCGCCACTGCCTCTGCCTTTGCATCGAAAAGGCCATGGGCATCGAGGTGCCGGAGCGCGCCAAGGTTATCCGCGTGATGATGGACGAGCTGATGCGCATATCCTCGCACCTGCTCTTCATGGGCACGTTCTGTATGGACCTCGGTGCCACGACTATGCTCTTCTACACTCTACGTGAACGCGAGACCATCCTGAACATACTTGAAAAGACCTGCGGAGCGCGCATGACGTTCAACTATAACTGCATCGGCGGTGTGATGGACGACCTCGACAAGGACTTCGTGAAGGATGTGAAGCATCTTATAGAGATAATGCCCAAGGCACTTAAGGAATACAACACTGTCTTTACCGGCAATGTGATAGCCCACAACCGTATGGACGGAGTGGGACACCTCTCGAAGGCTGATGCCGTGTCGTATGGCGTGACCGGCCCTGCCGGACGTGCATCCGGATGGGCGTGCGACGTGCGCAAGACCGCTCCTTACGGCATCTACGACCAGCTCGACTTTGAAGAAGTGGTGCTTGAGGAGGGCGATTCGATGGCCCGCTTCCTCGTGCGCGTCAAGGAAATCGAGCAGTCTGTCAAGATTCTCCAGCAGCTCGTGGACCGCATACCCGAAGGCGACTACTGCGCGAAGGTGCCGAAGATCATCAAGCTCCCCGAAGGACACTGGTTCCAGCAGGTGGAGGCAAGCCGTGGAGCTTTCGGCGTCTACATCGAGAGCAAGGGCGGAAACACCCCATGGCGCCTGAAGTTCAACTCGCCGTGCATGAATCTCGCCGGCGTGGTGGACCACATCACCCGCGGAGGCAAAATCGCCGACTTAATCACCATCGGCGGTACGCTTGACTATGTCGTACCCGATATTGACCGATAATAAATAAACATAACGATAAAGACCGATATGTACGATTTATCACAAGGAGCCGACTGGCTCAACAACTGGCTTCTGACATGGTGCGCTCCCTGGGTGGCCGTAGTCATCGAATGCGTCCTGGTCGGGGTGGTGCTGCTTCTGGCATACGCCCTGCTGGCTCTGTTCTACATCTATTTCGAGCGTAAAGTCTGCGCCGCGTTCCAGTGCCGTCTCGGCCCGAACCGCGTCGGACCTTTCGGCGTGCTTCAGAGTTTCGCCGACATGTTCAAGATTCTCATCAAGGAGCTTATCTCGCTCAACCATATCGACAAGTTCCTCTTCGCCCTCGCGCCTTATCTCGTGATCATAGCCTCAATGCTTTGCTTCGCGGTGTTGCCATGGGGCAACGGCATACAGATCATCGACTTCAACATCGGCATCTTCTTCCTGCTTGCCGTGTCGTCGATCGGCGTGCTCGGAATTTTGCTCGCGGGATGGTCAAGTAACAATAAGTTCACACTAATCGGTGCATTGCGTTCCGGTGCCCAGATGGTCAGCTATGAGCTGTCGCTCGGACTTTCCGTGATCACCATGGTGGCTTTTGCCGGTTCGATGTCGGTGACCGATATCGTGAATGCGCAGAAGGATCTGTGGTTCATCGCCTCAGGCCACATTCCTGCCATCATCGCGTTTATCATCTACATCATCGCCGGTACGGCGGAGACCAACCGTGGCCCGTTTGACCTTCCTGAAGCTGAGAGCGAGCTTACTGCCGGTTACCACACCGAATATTCCGGTATCCACTTCGGATTCTTCTATCTCGCCGAGTACCTGAACCTCTTTATCGTGGCCGGTGTGGCTTCGTTGCTGTTCTTCGGCGGTTGGATGCCCCTCCATATCCCCGGATGGGATGCATTTAACAATGTGATGGACTTTATCCCCTCCACTATCTGGTTTATCGGCAAGGCTATAGCGCTTTCATTCGTCATCATCTGGTTCAAGTGGACATTCCCCCGTCTGCGAATCGACCAGCTCTTGAGCCTCGAATGGAAATATCTGCTCCCGATCAATCTGGTAAACTTAGTGCTGATGGTAATCGTTATATGCTATCATCTCCACTTCTAATCATCTGACATTTTAAACAAGAATCTATATAACCTCTCTGAAATATAAACACGATGAGCGATAAATTCGGAAAAGTAGCTCAGGTGATCGGCCCTGTGGTCGACGTCACCTTCGAAGGCGAGGACAATGTTATTCCTCCCATTTACACAGCGCTCAAGGTTGACCGCTCTGACGGATCGACCCTTATACTCGAAGTGGAACAGCACATCGGCGAAGACACCGTGAGATGTGTGGCCATGGAGAGCACCGACGGTCTGCAGCGCGGCATACGAGTAGAGAACCTCGGGCGTCCGATTGCGGTTCCGACAGGTGATCAGGTCAAGGGCCGTCTGCTTAACGTGATCGGAGAGGCTATCGACCACCTCCCCGAACTTAACCGTCAGGATCTGCGCCCGATTCATCAGCCTGCACCTGCTTTTGACGAGCTGACCATCGGAACGGAAATATTGTTTACCGGTATCAAGGTCATCGACCTTCTCGAACCCTACAGCAAGGGTGGTAAGATCGGTCTGTTCGGCGGTGCCGGTGTGGGTAAGACGGTGCTCATCATGGAGCTTATCAATAATATCGCCAAGGGTCATAACGGATTCTCGGTGTTCACAGGTGTGGGCGAACGTACCCGCGAGGGTAACGACCTTCTCCGCGAGATGATCGAGAGCGGCGTTATGAAGTATGGCGATAAGTTCCGCGAAGGCATGGACAAAGGCCAGTGGAATCTTGCCGACGTAAATATGGACGACGTGGCACAGTCGCAGGCCACTCTGGTGTTCGGTCAGATGAACGAGCCTCCGGGTGCGCGTCTGCGCGTGGCTTTGTCCGGACTGACCGTGGCCGAGCAGTTCCGCGACCAGGACGGCGGCGGTAAGGAGATTCTTCTGTTCATTGACAATATCTTCCGTTTCACACAGGCTGGTTCAGAGGTGTCGGCACTTCTCGGACGTATGCCTTCGGCGGTTGGTTACCAGCCTACGCTTGCTTCGGAAATGGGTGCGCTCCAGGAGCGAATCACTTCGACCAAGCAGGGTTCGATCACGTCCGTCCAGGCTATCTATGTGCCTGCCGACGACTTGACCGACCCGGCTCCGGCTACTACTTTCAGCTTCCTTGACGCCACCACGGTGTTGAGCCGTAAGATTGCCGAGCTCGGTATCTATCCTGCGGTCGATCCGCTTGAGTCCACTTCGCGAATCCTTGATCCGCATATCATCGGCGAGGAGCACTATCAGACTGCGCAGGCTGTCAAGCAGCTCCTCCAGAAATATAATGAGCTTCAGGACATCATAGCCATCCTCGGTGTCGATGAACTCTCGGACGAGGACAAGCTCGTGGTGGCACGTGCCCGTCGCGCTCAGAGATTCCTGTCGCAGCCGTTTTTCGTGGCCGAGCAGTTTACCGGTCTGCCCGGTGTGATGGTGCCGTTGAGCGAGACCATCCGCGGCTTCAAGATGATTCTGAGCGGCGAGATGGACGAATATCCCGAACAGGCGTTCCTCAATGTCGGCACTATCGACGAGGCCATCGAGAAGGGCAAGAAGCTTCTCGCAGAAGTTAAATAACAGTCAGATACCATACAACTACTATGATACTCAAGGTCATATCAGCGCAGGACATCCTCTTTCAGGGGGAAGTCGACAGCGTTCAGCTTCCGGGAACGGAAGGGGCATTCACGGTGCTTAAGAACCATGCGTCTTTAATCTCGACCCTCGTGCCGGGAAGTATCCGCTACGAGCACAACGGTCAGAAGGGCGAGGTGAGCGTCGAGGGCGGAATTGTGGATGTGGATAGCAATGTAGTATCGGTATGTATTTATTAATATGAAAAGACTAATATTCTTGTTGTCGCTCGTGTCCATGGTGCTTATCGCACCTCTATGTGTCGCGGCCGGCGAAAACGCTTCCGAACAGGAGGAGAAGAAGATCAACCCGAAGGAGATTATCTTCGAGCACCTGGGCGACGGTTATGGTTGGGAGGTGCCTTTCAATCATCATTACCGTATTCCGCTTCCGGTAATAGTACGCGACTACGAGGGACATTGGCATTTGTTCAGTTCCTCAAGGATTCAGCACGGCCAAGAATATGAAGGCTTCATGCTGGGTGGAAAGGACAGCCAGTGGCATGGTAAGGTCGTCGGTCTGCGCCCGGTCAATGTTGACGGCCAGACGATGATGGAGGAATACCGTCCGTGGGACATCTCGATTACCAAGAATGTGATGGCACTGTTCATCACCGTGATTCTCGTGATCTGGATGGTGCTCCGTGTGGCGGCGTGGTATAAAAAGTCGATGTACAAGGCTCCGCGGCGTTTCACCGGAGCTGTCGAGGCGCTGATTGAGTTTATGTACAACGGCGTCATAAAGCCTACTCTCGGCGACCGTGCCCACAGGTTCGGACCATATCTGCTCACGGTGTTCTTCTTTATATTGATAATGAACCTTATGGGATTGATAGTCATATTCCCCGGCGGCGCTAACCTGACTGGCAACATTGCCGTGACGATGGTGTTGGCGCTCATAACGTTCTTTATCACCAATATCTGCGGCACCAAGCACTATTGGAAGGAGATTTTCTGGCCCGATGTGCCCTGGTGGCTTAAGGTGCCTATTCCTATCATGCCGGCCATCGAGCTGTTCGGCGTGTTCACGAAGCCTGCGGCTCTGACCATCCGTCTGTTCGCCAATATGCTCGGCGGCCATATTGTGGTCATCGTCCTGACGTTGCTGATCTTTATCCTCGGAGCGTTCGGAGCGGCCGTGACCGGCTTCACGACAGTGGTGTCGGTGTGCTTCTCGCTTTTCATGCTTCTTTTGGACGTGCTTGTAAGTTTCATCCAGGCTTATGTGTTTACGATGCTGTCGGCTCTGTTCATCGCTCTCGGAACTGAAAAAGGGGAGCATGGACATGGCGCTGAGGCCCATCCGGCGGGACACACTAAATAAATGAATCAATAAATTTAAAATACTCATCTCTAAAAACAGAAATTATTATGTTAGCAATGATTTTAGCAGCTATCGACGGCCTATTGGGAATCGGTGCTTGTGTGGGAGCGGCAATCGCAGTTATTGGCGCAGGTATTGGTATCGGTAAGATCGGTGCGTCGGCCATGGAAGCCATCGCGCGTCAGCCTGAGGCTACCGGCGACATCCGTAGTAACATGATCATGGTGGCCGCTCTTGTAGAAGGTGTGGCTCTGTTTGCTGTCGTAGTTTGCCTTCTTTCGTTCTTCCTCTAATAGTTCGCTCTGAACATGGAACTATTCACGCCTGATTTCGGCCTCGTATTCTGGATGTTTGTGGCATTTGCCATCCTGTTCTTCGTGCTTGCGAAGTGGGGGTGGCCCGCAATCATGAAGATGATCGAAGGTCGCGCCGACCTCATCGATAAGGGTGTGGAGTACGCTCAAAATGCCAAGGAGCAGCTTGATCATGCCCGCGAGGAGGCCAACAAATATATTGAAGAAGCCCGTAAGCAACAGGCTGAAATGCTCCGCGATGCCGACAAGATGAAGACTCAGATCATCGAGGAGGCCCGTGTCGCCGCTTCAAAGGAGGCGCAGAAAGTGATGGACGCCGCCAAGGTGTCGATTGAGCAGGAGCGTAAGGAAGCCGAGTTGCGGTTCCGCGACGAAGTGAGTTCATTTGCACTCGATATAGCCACCAAGGTAGTGCGCAATCAGATGTCGGACGAAAAGGCCCAGACTAAGCTTGTGAATTCACTGTTGGACGAATTAGAAAACAAAAACTAAACAAACGCAATGGACCAAGGTCTTATCCCAAATCGATATGCCAAGGCACTCTATAAGTTCGCCATCGAGAAAGGTCAGGCGGATAGAGTGTATGAATTGATGAAGAACGTAGCCGCTTCTTTCGTGGAGCAGCCCCGGCTTAACGACGTAATGGCCAATCCATACGTGCCTTCCGGAGATAAGACCGGCCTGTTGACGACGGCCGCGCATGCCTCCGCCGACGATGTCTGCTATGCCGACTTCCTTAAGCTGCTTGTCAAGAACAAGCGCATCGAATTCATCAGAGGGATAGCTTTGACATATCTTGACATTTACCGCAAGGCCAACAACATTTATCTCGTCAAGATAGTGACGGCCACGAATCTCCCCGACACTGAGATAGCCCGGCTGAAGGCGCTCGTGGAGAGGCATTTGGGTAAGGCTACCGTCGAATATACGCAGGAGGTCGATCCCGAGTTGATCGGCGGATTCGTCATAAGCGTCAATTCCGAACGGCTCGACGCTTCTGTCAGCAACGAGATTAAGCAATTGCGTCTGAAACTTTTAAGCAACTAACACAAACGAATGATTAACCCAAGCGAAATATCGGAAGTATTAAAGCAACAACTCGAAAACGTCAACAGTAAGGTGTCGTTCGAGGAAGTTGGAACTGTCCTTGAAGTGGGCGACGGCGTTGCCCACGTGTTTGGACTCGATAATGTGCAGGCCAACGAGCTTGTCGAGTTCGAGAACGGCGTGAAGGGCGTCGCAATGAACTTGGAAGAGAGCAATGTCGGCGTGATACTGCTTAACAACATAGACCGTGTCACCGAAAACATGACTGTGCGCCGCACCGGAGAGATTGCCTCTATCCTTGCCGGCGAAGGTCTATTGGGACGTGTCATCAATGTGTTAGGCGAACCTATCGACGGAGCCGGACCGATTTCCGGCGAACTGTACCGTATGCCTCTCGAGCGCAAGGCTCCGGGAGTCATATTCCGTCAGCCTGTGACCCAGCCTTTGCAAACAGGTATCAAGGCTGTCGACTCTATGGTGCCCATCGGACGTGGCCAGCGCGAACTTATAATCGGCGACCGTCAGATCGGTAAGACCGCCATAGCCATCGACACCATCATCAATCAGCGTAAGAACTACGAGGAGGGTAAGCCTGTGTATTGTATATATGTGGCTATCGGACAGAAGGCGTCTTCTGTAGCCGCCACCGTACAGACACTCCGTGAGCACCGAGCGCTCGACTACACTGTAGTTGTGGCAGCCAATGCATCCGACTCCGCTTCGATGCGCTATTATTCCCCGTTCGCGGGCGTGGCAATCGGTGAGTATTTCCGCGACACCGGCCGCGATGCGCTCATCGTCTACGATGACTTGTCGAAGCAGGCCGTGTCCTACCGTGAGATTTCGCTTATCCTTAAGCGTCCTTCCGGACGTGAGGCATATCCGGGCGATATCTTCTATCTGCACTCACGTCTGCTCGAACGTGCCGCCAAGATTATCGACAATCAGGAGGTGGCCGCATCCATGAACGACCTTCCCGAAGTGCTTAAGGACAAGGTCAAGGGTGGCGGATCGCTCACAGCACTTCCTATCATCGAGACTCAGGCCGGCGACGTATCGGCTTATATCCCGACCAACGTGATTTCAATCACCGACGGTCAGATATTCCTTGAGACCGCGCTGTTTAACCGTGGTATCCGTCCTGCTATCAATGTGGGTATTTCGGTGTCGCGTGTGGGCGGTAATGCTCAGATCAAGTCGATGAAGAAGGTGGCCGGTACGCTGAAGATCGACCAGGCGCAGTTCCGCGAGCTGGAGTCGTTCACGAAATTCGGAGGCGACATCGACCCCGTCACCGCGCGTGTTATCGACAAGGGCCGTAAGAACGAACGTCTGCTCATTCAGCCTCAATATACGCCTATGGCCGTAGAGGACCAGGTGGCTGTCATATTCTGCGGAACTAAGGGACTTCTCGAAAAAGTACCTCTGGACAAAGTGGCCGAGTTTGAGAAGCTCTTCCTGCAGCTTCTCCACGCCAAATATCAGAAGGAGGTGCTCGACGTGATCAAGAGCGGACAGCTGACCGACGATTGTATCGACAAGCTCACTAAGAGCGCACAGGAAATAGCAAGCCGTTATAATTAACCACATATATTGACCGATGGCTACATTACGCGAACTTAAAGGCAGAATCGGATCGGTAAAGTCTTCCGAGAAGATTACCGGTGCCATGAAGATGATCTCTTCAGCCAAGATGCACAAGGCCGAGCAGGCATTGAAAAAACTGTTGCCTTTCCGGAGCCAGATCCAGACCATTATCGGCAATCTGCTGTCGGCTGACGCAGAATTCTCTTCGCCCTTGATCGAGAGCCGCGAGGTGAAGCGCATCGGTGTGATGGTGTTCGGTTCCGACGACGGTCTTTGCGGAGCATATAATATCAACGTCTATAAGGGGCTGATCGCCCGCATCGGGCATTACCGCGATACTTACGGACAGGATATCGAATTGACTATATACACTATAGGCGATAAGATGTTCAAGGCCGTGCGCAAGCTTGCCGGTAAGCACATATCGGTGGTCAAGCCTGATGGCGTAAACTCTAAAAGCGATGCTTCGGAGGTCAAAAAGCTAACGTTTGACCTCCAGCAGCGCTTCCTTGACGGCGAGATCGACCGTCTGGACATCGTATACATGAGCTTCAAGAGCGTCAGCCGCCAGGCTTTACGCTCCGAGCAGCTCCTTCCGGTCGTACAGGAGACTCTTACCGACAATGCCGTGACGGAGACATGCCGTCCGTACATCTTCGAGCCTGACGCCAACACTATCTTCTCATCCGTGCTTCCTCTGTTCGTCCTGTCGGTGATGCAGGAGGTGTTTACGGAAAATATGGCTTCGGAGCAGGCCGCGCGCGTGATGGCGATGCAAAGCGCCAACGACAACGCTAAAAAGCTCCTTGACCAACTCCAACTCGAATACAATAAGCTGCGTCAGCAGGCCATCACCTCTGAGCTTCTTGATATTCTTGGCGGACAGGTTAAAAAGTAAAGTTGATAATTAAGTAATTAAAGACCAATCATATTCTATGGGCAGTGTAAAAGATTATTTTTCATCACTGGGCACAGGCATTTCGAGTCTGGTCAAGGGTATGGGTGTCACCGGTAAGGAGTTCCTCACCAAGAAAGTCACCGAAGAGTATCCCGACCATCGTAAGGAGTTTGAATACGCGGCTCCTCGCTTCCGTGCCAAGCTACAATTCATCTACGAGGCCGATGGCCGTAACCGCTGTACGGCATGCGGTACATGTCAGCGCAATTGTCCTAACGGCACCATCTCAATCACGACCAAGATGGTCGACATGCCTGATGGTAAGAAGAAGCGCAAGCTTGATTCCTACCTGTACGACCTGGGAAGCTGTACGTTCTGCGAACTTTGTGTGACGACTTGTCCGTTCGACGCCATCGAATTCACCAACGACTTCGAGCAGGCTGTGTTCACCCGCGAGAAATTGGTTCAGAAACTCAATTATCTCCCCGAACAGCCTAACGACCCGGCTCCTAAGCCCGGTACACCCGTGAAGCCGGCCGCCGCGCCTGCTCCAAAGGCAGCTCCCGCCGCTCCGAAGGCTGATGACTCAGAAAATAAAAAAGAAAATTAAAATATAATATGGAATCAGTTGGAAGTATTGTTATGTATTCGATAATCGTAGCCGCGATTATCATCTTTTCGATACTTACTGTCACCACCCGTCGCATCCTTCGTGCGGCCACCTATCTGCTGTTTACGCTATTTGCCACGGCCGGACTCTACTTCATGCTTGATTATGAGTTCCTTGGTGCTGTCCAGATAGCTGTGTATGCAGGTGGTATCGTGGTCTTGGTTGTGTTCTCTATTCTGCTCACAAGCAAACCCGGTGACACGAGTTCGAAGCTGACTTCAAAGAAGCGCGTAGTCGGTCTGGCGGCTTCCGTGGCATCGCTTGCGGTGCTCGGTTATGCCATCGCGAGCCGTTGCGATTTCTGGTCCACTTTCGTAAAACCATCCGAGACAGGCTTTGACATGCATCTGCTTGGTTCGATGCTCCTCGGAACCGGAAAGTACCAGTATCTGCTCCCCTTTGAAGCAGTGAGTGTGTTGTTATTAGCATGTATAATCGGTGGTGTTGTTATCGCCCGTAAACGTTAAGACGCAATGGAAAAATTACCTATCGCACTTTACATCATTCCCAGCTTGATTATGTTCTGCTGTGGAGTTTACGGATTTATCACACGTAAGAACATGATCGCTATCCTTATATCCCTGGAGTTGATGCTTAATTCCGTGGATATTAATTTTGTGGTGTTCAACCGTTTCCTTTATCCCGGCCAGCTCGAAGGCATGATGTTCACGCTCTTCGCCATAGCTATCGCCGCCGCGGAGACGGCTCTCGCAATCGCGATTATCGTCAATATCTTCCGTGCTGTCAAAAACATTGATATACGCGACCTCAATAAAATGAAATTCTAACGGATATGGAAATAATGTCTATCTTCATATTGTGCATTCCCCTTTTCATGTTCCTTTTCCTCGGACTTGTGGGCATGAAATTGAGCCATAAGCTTACCGGTTTTCTCGGTTGTTTAGGAATGGGCGCGTGTCTCACGTTGTGCTACATTACGTCGTTCACCTATTTCTTCGGCGGCGACTTTGTCAATGAGGCCGGCGAACGCATCCAGTCGATTCTCTGGAACACGACATGGCTTCAGTTTACCGACCATCTGGTGATCCGTCTGGGCTTCCTTCTGGATCCCATCTCGGCCATGATGCTTGTGGTCATACCCACGATCTCGTTCATGGTTCATGTATATTCGCTCGGATATATGGAGGGTGAGAAAGGATTCCAGCGTTACTATGCCTTCCTATCGCTCTTCAGCTTCTCGATGCTCGGCCTCGTAGTGGCTACCAACATATTCCAGATGTATATATTCTGGGAGCTGGTGGGAGCTTCTTCTTATCTGTTGATCGGATTCTTCTATAAGTTGCCCTCGGCAGTGTCGGCCTCCAAGAAGGCGTTTATCGTGACTCGTTTCGCCGACCTTGGTTTCCTTGTAGGTATACTTATCCTGTCGTATTACACCAAGACGTTCAACTTCCTCGACATGACTTCCAATCCTGAAGGAGTGTTCGGAAGCTTCGAGGGTGCCACTTTCATGGGCGCGTCGGTGTTGACTTGGGCTTTGGTGCTCATTTTCATGGGCGGTATGGGTAAGTCGGCCATGCTTCCTCTCCACATTTGGCTCCCCGATGCCATGGAAGGTCCTACCCCCGTGTCGGCCCTTATCCACGCTGCAACGATGGTCGTTGCCGGTGTTTACCTTGTGGCCCGTCTGTTCCCGCTGTATCTCCTTGAGGAGGCCGCGCTGACGATAATCACTGTCGTAGGCTGTCTGACCGCATTCTATGCCGCCGTCGTGGCTTGCGCTCAGGTCGACATCAAGCGTGTGCTTGCATTCTCGACTATCTCGCAGATAGCGTTCATGATCACATCGCTGGGTGTGGCCCGTCCGGAGATTCACGAAGGTCTTGGCTACATGGCCTCGATGTTCCATCTGTTCACCCACGCCATGTTCAAGGCTCTTCTGTTCTTGGGTGCCGGTGCGCTTATCCACGCCGTACATTCCAATAACTATACGGCTATGGGCGGTCTGCGCAAATATATGCCTGTGACCCATGTGACATTCCTGATAGGATGTCTTGCCATAGCAGGTATATGGCCGTTCGCCGGATTCTTCTCCAAGGACGAGATTTTGTCGGCCGCTTACGGCAATCATTGGTTCTGGGGATTGTGGCTGTCGATGGTAGCAGGTCTTACGGCATTCTACATGTTCCGACTCTACTACCTGATATTCTGGTGGAAAAATCCCGATTTCGGACACCACACACCGCATGATCCTCCGTTGGCCATGAAGTTCCCGTTGATATTCCTTGCCGCCGTATCGTGCGTGGCCGGATTTATTCCCTTCGGACATCTGGTGACATGGAACCGTGAACCGTACACCATACACATCGACCCGGTAGTTGCGGCTTCGAGTCTTGGTATTGCCATAGTCGCTATTTTGCTTGCCACTTACATGTACCGCAAGGAAAATCCGCTCCCCGACAAGCTTGCCAATACATTCCATGGTCTGTGGACTGCCGCCCATCATCGTTTCTATTGGGACGAGCTTTATCTTTGGATTACCCATAAAGTCATCTTCAACAGCATCTGTAAGCCGATCGCTTGGTTTGACCGCCACATCATCGACGGCACTATGGACGGATTTGCACGAGTGACACAGTGGGCATCATGCTCGATACGCGGTCTGCAGTCGGGCAATGTCCAGACCTATGTATGGATTTATCTCATCGGCGCCCTCCTTATGGCTACCGTCACTTGGCTCTGCCTTTTATAATCATTAATGGTGCAACAAGAAAAGTATAGTAATTATGATATTCTCTAACATTCTGATATATTTCGTAGTCATCCCTCTGGTGATGCTCGGCGGCTTGTTCCTCTGCAGGAACATGAATCAGATCCGCACCGTGGCAGTCATAGGGTCGACGGCGTTGCTGGCGTTGTCGGTCTACTTGATGTTTGACTTCTTACAACTCCGTGCGGCAGGTGCCGACGACATAATGCTCTACCAAGGCTCATGGATGTGGTTTGAACCGCTCAATATCCATCTTGCTGTAGGTGTCGACGGAATTTCCGTGGCCATGATTCTTCTTTCGGCCATAATAGTTTTCGCGGGTACTTTCGCTTCCTGGAAGATTACTCCGCTCCCCAAGGACTTCTTCCTTTGGCTGATTCTGCTTTCAACGGGTGTATTCGGTTTCTTTATCTCCATCGACCTCTTCACGATGTTCATGTTCTATGAGGTCGCACTGATTCCGATGTACCTGCTTATCGGTCTTTGGGGTACAGGCCGTAAGGAATACTCTGCCATGAAGCTTACTCTCATGCTTATGGGAGGTTCGGCATTCCTGCTGTTGGGTATTCTCGGCATATACTATCATTCGGCTCCTGAAGGTGGCCGGTTGACCATGAATCTGCTTGAGATTTCGGCCAACGATGCTATTGACCATAATTGGCAGTATTTCCTGTTCCCGATCACTTTCGTCGGTTTCGGTGTGCTCGGCGCCATGTTCCCGTTCCATACATGGAGTCCCGACGGTCACGCTTCTGCCCCTACCGCCGTGTCGATGCTCCATGCCGGCGTGCTGATGAAACTCGGAGGCTACGGATGTTTCCGTGTGGCCATCTATCTGATGCCTTTCGCCGCCAATGAGCTTTCTTGGATTTTCTTGATTCTTACCGGTATTTCGGTCGTTTACGGTGCATTCAGCGCTTGTGTCCAGACCGACCTTAAGTATATCAACGCTTATTCTTCAGTGAGCCACTGCGGTCTGGTGTTGTTCGCCATCTTGATGCTTAACAATACAGCCATGACAGGTGCGGTGATGCAGATGCTCTCCCACGGTTTGATGACGGCTCTGTTCTTCGCTTTGATCGGTATGATTTATGGCCGTACACATACGCGCGACATCCGTCAGATGGGTGGCTTGATGAAGATCATGCCGTTCCTGGCAGTATGCTATGTCATTGCCGGTATGGCTTCGCTCGGTCTGCCAGGTCTAAGCGGTTTCGTAGCCGAAATGACCATCTTTGTCGGATCTTTCCAGAATTCCGACTTCTTCCACCGGGCATTCACTATCGTGGCATGTAGCTCCATAGTGATAACAGCTGTCTACATCCTGCGTGTTGTCGGCAAGCTTCTGTTCGGTCCTGTTCAGGACGAGCACCATCTGCAGCTCACCGATGCCACCTGGTGGGAGCGTTTCTCCACCATCACGTTGATTGTTTGCGTTGCCGGAATCGGCTGTTTCCCGAACTGGATAGCAGGCCTTCTCCACGACTCATTCATTCCAATCATTGAAGTTTTGACTAAATAAGAAATTATAAGATATGGATTATTCACAGTTTTTGGTCATGCATCAAGAGATAGGATTGCTGGTCCTCATCTTATTGATCTTCTTATTTGACACTTTCAGCTCACGCCAGGTACCCCGCGGGCTGTCGATGTTCAGCGTGTGTCTGTTCGGACTCCTGACCGTCGGTGGTTTCGTATTCCCATGGGACAAGGCCGTCGCTTCGGCATTCGGCGGCATGTATGTCACCTCGCCGGTCATGGTAGCCATAAAGAATGTGCTTAATGTCGGTGTGTTCATCGTTCTTCTCCAGTCCATGAATTGGGCCGACGGAGAGTTCATGCGCATACGCAGAGGCGAGTTCTACGAACTGTTGCTCATCACTCTGTTCGGTATGTACCTGATGATTTCAGCCCGTCATTTCTTGTTGTTCATCATCGGTCTCGAGACCGCATCATTGCCGCTTGCGGCGCTTGTTGCCTTCGACAAGAACCGCTATGAGAGCCATGAGGCCGCTGTCAAGTATATCCTGACGGCAGTGTTCTCTTCGGCCATATTTATGATGGGACTGTCGTTCGTTTACGCACTTGCCGGAACTCTTTACTTTAACGACATAGCCGGAGCCTGCTTCGGTGGCGATGCCATGTTGATCGTAGCCGTGGCATTTGTCATTGCCGGATTCGGTTTCAAACTGTCGCTTGTGCCGTTCCACCTCTGGACCGCCGACGTATATCAGGGAGCGCCCACAGCCGTCACTTCATATCTATCAGTGATATCCAAGGGAGCTGCCGCATTCTCCTTCTTTGTTGTGATGGTACAGGTGTTCGGACCGTTCTATGGCAAAATTTGGGAGTGGATGCTCTATGCGCTGATAATTCTTACCATCACTGTCGGCAACTTGTTTGCTCTCCGTCAGAAGAATCTTAAGCGCTTCCTTGCATTCTCTTCAATCTCACAGGCCGGATATATCATGCTTGGTGTGATTTCAGGATCTGCACAGGGACTCGGTTCATTGATTTTCTACATCCTGGTGTACATTTTCTCAAATCTTGCTGCTTTCGGTGTTATCTCGTCTATCGAGAACAAGACAGGACGTGTCGACATGGATTCCTACAACAATCTATACTCGACTAATCCGCGTCTGGCATTTACGATGATGCTCGCCATGTTCTCACTCGCCGGTATACCTCCGTTTGCAGGATTCTTCAGCAAGTTCTTCATCTTCTCTGCGGCTGTACAGCCCGGTACGCCCGCGCTCTACATCCTCACATTGATAGCGTTGATCAACACCATCATCTCTCTCTACTACTATCTGCTGGTGGTGAAGGCCATGTTCATCAAGAATCAGGAAGAATGCGTAATTCCCGCTTTCCGTTCTACCGGAAGCGAACGTCTCGGCATGTGGATATGCGTTGCCGGTATCATTTTTGTCGGACTCTTCAGCTGCATCTACAATTCGCTGATCAGTGCCGCACAGATGAACACGGAATACATCTTCACCCTCTTTGCCAATTAAGCGAGGCACATAGCACTCACTCATAACCATGACAGTACCGTCCGGTCGGGCGGTGCTGTCTTTTTTTTGTCATTAAGTGGTGTAGTGACACGATTTTGTAGTAAATTTGGATGTAATTAACTCAATGGGAATATTCGGTAAGGATTATGAATGAATTTGACTATATATGCGGATCCGAGTGGCTTGAAGCGCTTTTGCGGGAGAATCAACAGTCTGAGACTGATGATATTTCTGCTCTTTTCATGGAGCTGTATGATAATTTTGTCCGTAATCCCGACAAAGTATCTGATTCGGAATATGTTTTATTAAAGAAACGGGGGACTGAGATACATAATCTGAAGAGGGGATTTGAACGTATGATTTCCGTAGGGCGCATGACTGATGCATCGATGGTTTATTCCGACTTTTATGAGGATGGTATAATACATCCGCTGATCGATTACCAAGAGGGTTCTTTACGTGACGATTTCGACTTTGGCCATGCCATTGCTGTTAGAAAACGTGATTTGTCGGCAGTTGCAGAATGTATTTCTTCTTCTTCTTCTTTTTCGTCCGAGTATGGAACCGATATGGGAAATTGTGGGGGTAACATAAATACGATGATGCGTTTGAAAGTCCCTGCCTGCAGGTATGCCGCATTTTATGCGCTGCGGCTCGCTTTGTCAAGATGCGGGGCGATAGTCCATGTCAGCGAGCCTTTATATGCTGTCGATAGTTCGCGGCAGGATGTGTCGCAGTTTGATTATGTCAATCCGCGGAACCGTGAAGTGCAGATGGAGATGGAGCAGGTGTGTACCTCGCATTTGGAGTTGATCGGCGGAACTGTACGCATGCCTCAGGAACAACTTCTGCCCAGTGAACTTAATTCTAAGATGGGGGTGGAGGCTTCGGTCATAATACCAGTGTTCAATCGCGTGCGCACAATAAAGGATGCCATATTGAGTGCACTGTCGCAGAAGGCTGACTTTGATTTTAATGTAATAGTAGTTGATAACCATTCAACGGACGGTACCACGGATTTGGTGCGTCAGATGAGTGAATCAGACCACCGTGTGGTACATCTTATACCCGATGAAGAAGGCCTCGGCATCGGCGGATGTTGGAACTACGCGCTTGACAGCCGATGGTGCGGAAAATTTGCCGTGCAACTTGATTCCGATGATCTGTATTCCTCTGAGAAAACATTGAGTAAGATCGTCGAATGCTTCTATTCCGAATCGTGTGCCATGGTGATTGGTAGTTATACACTCACGGACTTTGACGGTAATGTGATTCCTCCCGGATTGATCGACCATAGTGAATGGACGGCTGAGAATGGCCCCAACAATGCGCTTCGCATCAACGGTCTGGGTGCGCCCCGGGCTTTTTATACGCCGGTGGCCCGGTCTATACGGTTCCCGAATGTCAGCTATGGCGAGGACTATGCGATGGGACTTGCCATTTCGCGTAAGTACAGGATAGGACGTATCTGGGAGTCTCTGTATATGTGCCGTAGATGGGAAGGCAACTCCGATGCGGCGTTGAACATCGAGGCACAAAATAGAAATAATCTATATAAGGACAGATTGCGAAGTTGGGAGCTGAGTGCCCGGCAGTTGCAAAATGGAGTGAAGCAGTATGACAAAAAGTGAAATAAGATCATTCATATCGGCGCAGTCCGGTAATATAAGGATGCCGGACCTGTGCGAGAAGTGTGTCGAGGCGGGAGGTGTTCCTTGGAAAGTCCTGTTCAATGTCGAACGTGCCAGAAGCACGCGTGCCGCGGTCGACAAAGCATCTATAGCGGCGCGTCCATGCTTCCTGTGTACTGCAAACCGGTTTGAGTGGCAGATACCTGTCGAATGGCGTGGCTATGACATTCTTGTCAATCCGTTCCCGGTTCTGCCCGGGCATCTCACTATCGTGGCTAAGGAGCATGCCGACCAACTCATTTTGTCCCGTCTGCGCGACATGGTCGATCTCGCCGCTTATCTGGAGGGATATGCGGTGTTCTACAATGGTCCGCACAGTGGCGCCTCCGCTCCCGACCATGCCCATTTCCAGGCCGTGCCGGAGTCTTGGCTCAATCTCCACAGATGTTTCCCTTTTGAGAGATATTACGTCTGCGGTGAGGCTTCGGTGGTGGAGCTGGGTCTTAAGGAGGTTATCTGCAGGATGGCGGTGGCCGAGGGGGAGCCTGAACCGCGAATGAATGTGGCAGTCAAGTGCATAGGTCCGGATGAGTATGAAGCTGTTGTGATTCCGCGTCGTGCCCATCGTCCGTCATGCTATGAGGAGGTGCATGTCAGCCCCGGTGCCCTTGACATGTTCGGCTATATAGTCACCACGTCAGAAGCTGATTTCGAGGCGCTGGATAGTCCGTTGCTTGAACGCATATTCGACGAAGTGGCGTTCAGTAGGCGAGTGCCTAAAGTGAAAGTCGGTATCGTCACGGCCAAAGAGATAAAGTATGAGCTTCACGGTCCGTACAGGTCTGCCGGTGATACGTTGTCGCCGGAAAGCGACGACTGTCGGTTCCGGCTCGACGATGTGGTGATCGGTGTCGGATTTCACTGGGAGCGTAGGGAGAGTCAGTGTTTTCAGGGCGCATTGAAGCTCGTGTCAAACTCCGACGGAACCACTACGGCAGTCAATATCCTGCCTGTCGAGGAGTATCTGCAGAGCGTCATAAGTTCGGAGATGAGCGCTCATGCATCGCTCGAATTGCTTAAGGCCCATGCTGTCATATCGCGTAGCTGGCTACTTGCGCAGATGGAGCATAAGCAGAAGGCTCCTTTGGGGCCTGACTGCTGTTGTTGTGCCGATTCCGAACGCGTGATAAAGTGGTATGACCATGATGACCACGTTGGGTTCGACGTATGCGCCGACGACCATTGTCAACGCTATCAGGGCGCATCGCGTATTGACCGTCAGGCAGTCTATGAAGCTGTCCAGTCGACTTGTGGAGAGGTGTTGGTCGACGTGGACGGAAATCTCTGCGATGCGCGTTTCTCGAAGTGTTGTGGCGGGGCGTTTGAAGAGTTCGGCAATTGTTGGGAACCGGTCCGGCACAGTTACCTGTTGGCCGGCCGAGATCTGCACCCTCCGTTGCCATTGCCCGATCTTACGTGCGAAGATGAGGCACGTAAATGGATTATGTCGCGTCCTGAGGCTTTCTGTGCATCGCCTTCCGAGGAGATTCTGTCGCAGGTGCTTAACAATTACGACCGGGAGACGACTGATTTCTACCGTTGGACTGTTGAATATGGAACGGAAGAATTGTCGGAGTTGGTAAAATCGCGTTCGGGGATTGATTTCGGAACTATTCTTGACTTTGTGCCTCTCAAACGCGGAACTTCAGGACGGATCTATGAACTCAAGATCGTAGGAACTAAGCGTACTGTCACGGTGGGCAAAGAGCTTGAAATCAGAAAATGGCTTTCATCCTCCCATCTCTACAGTTCGGCTTTTGTGGTCGATCGTAGCGACGATGGCGTGTGGCGTCTGCATGGTGCCGGTTGGGGACATGGAGTTGGACTTTGTCAGATAGGTGCCGCGGTGATGGGTGCCAAGGGATTCAGTTATAAGGAGATACTATATCATTACTTTAAAAATGCAGAAATCAAATGCGCATATTGACCGACGCAACGCATGGTCATGGATTCCAACATTATATTTCGCCCAAGGTCTGCCATACGTGGCAGTGATGACCATATCCGTCATCATGTATAAGCGCCTTGGAATATCCAACACTGATATAGCGCTTTACACGTCATGGCTATACCTGCCGTGGGTCATCAAACCTCTGTGGAGTCCTGTGGTAGACATGTTCAGGACCAAAAGGTGGTGGATCACTGCTATGGAGCTGCTGATAGGCGCAGGGCTTGCCGGGGTTGCCTTGGCTCTTCCCGGAACCGCGTTCTTCAGGACTACTTTGGCCATGTTTTGGTTTGTGGCATTTGTCAGCGCCACGCACGACATCGCATCCGACGGATTCTATATGCTCGCGTTGACAGAGCGTCAGCAGTCGTTTTTCGTCGGCATCAGAAGCACATTCTATCGCATAGCCACTGTGGTCGGGCAGGGGGCGTTGGTCATATTTGCCGGCTTCATGGAGGAGTGCGAGGGTGTTGTACGGGCATGGGTGTGGGTGATCTGGATTTTGTCTGTGTTCTTCATTGCCGTCAGCCTCTACCATAGGTTTGTGTTGCCGCGGCCGGTATCCGATACCGGTGTGGGGGGAATTACCCCGGCAAACGCTGTCAAGGAGTTCTGCTCCACATTCGTGTCGTTCTTCAAGAAGCCGCAGGTAGGCACGGCCATTGCGTTCATGCTCTTATACCGTCTGCCAGAGGCTCAGCTTGTAAAACTCATTAATCCGTTTTTGCTTGATTCGCCTTCTGCCGGGGGGCTTGGCCTGTCTACATCGGAGGTCGGTGTGGTCTATGGAACCGTCGGAGTGATAGGATTGACTGCAGGAGGGATAATCGGTGGCATAGTGGCCGCCCGCGGAGGCCTAAAACGTTGGCTTTGGCCGATGTCGTGGAGCATTTCGCTGACATGTATCACGTTCTGTTATTTGGCTATGGTTCGTCCTTCCGACCTTTTTACGGTCAATCTATGTGTCTTTATCGAACAGTTCGGCTACGGATTCGGATTTACGGCCTACATGCTTTACCTGATATATTTCAGCGACGGTCAGTTCCGGACGGCACACTATGCGATATGTACGGGATTTATGGCTCTCGGCATGATGCTTCCCGGCATGGTGGCAGGATGGATTCAGTCGATGCTCGGCTATGTATGGTTCTTCTGGTGGGTCATGCTGTGCTGTCTTGCCACGGTGGCCGTCACGGCAATGATCAAGGTGCCGGCATCGTTCGGATGCCGGCGGTGAGCCTGTAGGCCTGTCAGGACATCAGGCTTATTCTGATCCGCTTCCCCTTTAATTTTTCAGTTGCTACCTTTTCGAGCGTATCCCGTGCAGATTCAGCCGGTATGGCGGCAATGGCAGAATGGTCCTTTACGATGATTTTGCCCACCTGGGTTGCATTCAGCCCTCCGGTTTTCATGAGGAATCCGGCGATATCGCCTCTTGAGATCTTCTCTTTCTTCCCGGCATTGAAATACAGAGTGGCAAATGATGCTTTTATGGGATTGTCGCTATGTCCTGTAGGAGCATACGACCGGTCGAATATCATATATTCGGGAAGATTGTCGGCTTCAGAAGTTATAACATAGATGGTTCCAGAGGCGTCAACGCGGGCGGTTCGGCCATTTCGGTGTGTCCATGTCTGTTCGGTAAGCGGCAGGTGGTAGTGGACTATGTTTTTTACCTCGTC
This sequence comes from uncultured Porphyromonadaceae bacterium, assembly GCA_947567425.1. Classification (GTDB taxonomy): domain Bacteria; phylum Bacteroidota; class Bacteroidia; order Bacteroidales; family Muribaculaceae; genus Muribaculum. The sequence continues at coordinate 62,342 of CANOLV010000004.1, forward strand.
GATGTCAAGTCCGCGTGCGCCGAGGTCGGTCGACACAAGTATAGGCGTGGTGCCGTTATTTAGCAGGTCCACAGCCTTTTCGCGGTCATTCTGGTCGAGTGCTCCATGATATATTCCTACGGGAAGCCCATCTTTCTTTAGATAGTCATAAACCCTGTCGGCACTCTCACGGTGGTTGACAAAGACGATGACTTTTCCGTTGTCGAGCGAATGGAGCAGGTCGGCAAGCGTAGATAGTTTGTCGCGCGACGGACTCTCCACTTCGACTATCTGCATTCTCTGGCGGGGTTTGGCTCCTGACTCCAGAAAGTCGAGAGTGGCCGGATTGCGGAGTTTTATGAAATCCGGGAACTCGTCCAAACGTGTGGCTGAAGTCAGTATGGTACGCGATAGATTGGGCATAGTGCGTATGATCTTCTTCATTTCGTCCTGAAATCCAAGTTCCAGCGATTTGTCGTATTCGTCGAGCACGAGCACTCGTGTGGTGTATAGATCCACATGTTTGCGGTTGATGTGGTCGAGCAGTCGCCCGGGTGTGGCTATTATTATGTCGGGAGTCTGTGACAGCGTGTTTTTCTCGTCGGTCATGGAATGTCCTCCATAGAAAGCTGAGACTTTATAGCCGGCGGCTATGTCGCGGATCACACGGTATGTCTGCATGACGAGTTCTCGTGACGGGGCTATTACCACTCCGAGCACCTTGCCCTGCGGTTTGGGGAGCACTGACAGCATGGCGATGGCGAATGCCACGGTCTTTCCGCTTCCTGTGGGCGACAGCAGAAGCATGTCGGGTGTATGGCATTCCGTCACGGCTATCTGCATCGGGTTGAGGGTGCCGATGCCTAATCTTGAATTTATATTGGCGAGTATTTCTGATTGTTTCATATTGAATTCGGTTATGAGTAAATGCAAAGTTACTGTAAAGTAACAAATAATGAATGCAGAATGACGTATAAAAGGTGTTATATCTTTTGCAGACGCTAAATGAATGTTAAATGGTGGGGTGTTTTTGATTTATTAGTAAATTTTTGCTAAAAAATATGTTAAATAAGGCTTAAGAGTATTTGTGGATTCGCGAAAAATGCTTACTTTTGTATGTGTGTTTTTCATAGTATTAGATTAAGATAAAGGTTTAAACGGAATAGGATGCTGGGAAGCATCCTATTCTTATTTTTATTGGCAGGGATATGGTAATTGCAAAATTCATTGTGTAATGAAAAAACAATCCCGGCATAATCTGGAGGATAGTGCCGGGATTAAGTCTGTAAAATCTTTTCAGAGTTACTTTTATTTGACGTCGATACGCTTTAGACGGAGCATCGGACGGTTGTTCTTGTCGGTCATAATCACAGTGTTGTTTTTGCCTTTCTTGGCGTATTCAACGCTTTCGAGTGCTACGAGAAATGCTGTCTCCGTGGCCATGTCCGGACACATCATGCGTGTAGTGGCCAGATTGCTGAACTGAATAGAGTTTGATTTGTCGGGATCTATCATCAATGCTCCGTTCAGGATATTGCATCCGGTGTTGCCGTGGACACGTTGCTCGGATATGTCAATCACCATGCGCACTTCGTCGTTGTCATTGTCATGGCCGTTTATCTCCTCGATTTTCCAGGATCCGTTGAGGAAGTCCATGTTATGGTGGCGCAGTGTCATAAGCGATTTACGGGACTCGTCAAGCAGTACGAGATAGTACTCGTGTCCCTGTCGGGATATGCTGAAGTAGCGGGCCTTGTCAAGGGCGAGGTTAATGTCGTTTTCGAACGGAGCGTCGGGACAGGCCATCATCGTCGTGATCATATTTTCGATCTTCAGTGAAGAATCGTCTTTGGCGGTAAAGTCGCCGTTTATGATGTTGCACCCGTTGGATCCGTATATCCTGTGGTCCTCAAGGTTGAAGTTGATATATGGACGTTCTTCGCCGGTGACTTTCTTGCCGCCGACAGAGAATACGTTCCACTCTCCGGCTATGTTTGAGGCATTGACGGTAGTTTTTTCAGCATTGTCGTTGCCTGTTTCAACCGGTTCCGGTTCCTTGACCGACTTGTTCCCTTTGAATATACTACATGAAGTGGCCATAGTCAGTGTCATTGCACATATAAGAAGATTGATCTTTTTCATAAATAAAGCTTTTTGAAGTTCGATGTTGCCGGAGTGGTCCGGTCTTTGTTAATAATGACGTTTGCTGAGCGGAAAAGTTTAAAACCTGTGGTGTTAATCCGGAATGTCGATGATTAAATTGTCGTAGGCCATGTGTACCGGCGACGGAAGAGTGGGGTCAACGTCGCGGTAGCATCCGATTTTGTCGGCAAAGTGAGTCAGATAGGCTATGCGCGGTCTGACCCGCTCGATTACATCGAGAGCCTGCTGCAGGTTCATGTGCGACAGATGCTCTTCACGCCGGAGGGCATTGAGCACCAGTGTATCGATGCCTTTTATCAGGTCGATGGTCGAGTCCGGAATCTCTTTGGCATCGGTGATGTATGCTATTTTGCCTATTTTGAAGCCTACGATGGGGAGTTTGTAGTGCCATACGGGGAGCGGTACCACTTCCACTCCGCATACATTGAACGGGGCGTCGCCGATCTCGTGAGTTGTGAATATCGGTACTCCTGGATAAGGATGTTCGCGGAAGCAGTAGGGCACGCGGTCGTGTATGTCCTGCGCCACATCAGGACGGCAGTAGAGCGGAAAATGGCCGTCGGGCTGTCGGTGGCAGTAGGGTCGGAGGTCGTCGATACCTCCCACATGGTCATAATGGCTGTGTGTCAGCAGTGCCGCGTCTATGTCGGGAGCTCCCGCGTCGATGATTTGGGTGCGGAAGTCGGGTCCGCAATCTATGAGCAGGTTCTTATCGCCGACAGTAAGCAGTGCGGATGCCCGCAGACGCTTGTCGTGGATATCCGTAGATATGCATGTCGGGCATTTGCATCCTATCTGAGGTACTCCTGTCGAGGTGCCGGTTCCGAGAAATAGCAGTCGCATAAATTGTAGAATCTGGGTTATATTATATTAGCTTCAGGATGCAGGTCGATTCCGTATTTTGAGCGGACTGTGTGCTGTACGTGCGAGTACAGTGATGTTATGTCGGTGGCTGTGGCATTTCCGGTGTTGACGATCACGAGGCATTGGCGGGGATAGACTTCGGCTCCGCCGATTCTGAATCCCTTCAGACCGGCATGTTCGATTAGCCATCCTGCCGGGATCTTCACTCCGTCCGGAGCGTCGTAGTGCGGCATGTCGGGATACGTCTGTTTAAGTGCCGCATATTTACCAGCCGTTACCACCGGATTTTTAAAGAACGATCCGGCGCTTCCCAGCTCGTCAGGTTCCGGCAATTTTGACCGACGTATGTCGACTACCTTTTCATAGACTTTCATGGCTGTCAGATCCGGATCTGATGCCAGTTCTTTAAGAGGTCCGTAGTCAAGAGTGAATGCAGGATTGCGGGAGAGCAAGTAGGACACACCGGTGACAATGTAGCGTCCATTGGTGTGCTTGAACATGCTGTCGCGGTAGGCATAGGCGCATTCATCGGCTTGAAACGTCCTCATGTCGCCGGTTAGGGTGTCGAGGGTATCCACGGTGTATATATGATCCTTGGCTTCAACCCCGTAGGCTCCTATGTTCTGTACGGCCGATGCGCCGGTCTCACCCGGTATGTAGGCTAAATTCTCCAGGCCGTAAAGTCCCTCCGCTATGGTGTGGCGCACAAATGTGTCCCAGTTGAGTCCGGATTCGGCATGTACGAGTATACGGGTGTCGGACAGCTTTTCCATTTTCACTTTCTTCATGGACGAATGGAGAACGAGTCCCTCGAACGGTTTGGTGAACAGGAGGTTGCTGCCACCGCCTATGTGCAGTCTGGGCATGCCGGAAAACCGCTTGTCGGAAAGAATTTCGATCAGTTCGTCGACATTGTCGTATTCGGCGAACCATTGTGCTCTTGCCGGTACGTGGAATGTGGTGTGGCGTGTCAGGTCAAAGTCGTGGAGTATAGTCATCGGTCATGTTATTTTCTGAAGTTGCGTAGAATTCCGTCGTCAAATATCAGATATATTCCGTTTTCGTAGTTCCATCGTTCGCTATAGGTGTTGGTGCCGTGTCGGCGGTCGATCGATGTAGGATTTCCCAGAGCAAGACGGCATTCTTCGCGAGTCATATAGGGCGCTACTCTGCTATGGATGATGTAATTCCAGTTTTCGTCGGAAATCTGAGGATAGCGTTTTCTCGGATTTTCGAAGTAGAATAGCGACGCGAAGTTGCGGGAGTTTCTGGCGTTGTCGCCTACCGACATGAACACGTAGGCTTGGTCCGCGTCAGGATAGTCCTTTGCCTTGAATTTTACTTTGACCGGGTAAACGGTGTTTCCGGGCAGGACATCGGTCACCTCCACCGGGATATATTTAAGCCCGGTGGAGGCATTCCCTTCGCTGTCAAACCACATGGAAGTGCGGATGTAAAAAGTCTTTCCTGTAAGTTCTTCTTTAGTCTTGTCGACCATTCCCATGTCGATGGTGAATGGCACCTCGGTCTTTTCGCGTGTGTTCAGTTCCTGGGGCGAGGCATTCACTCTGTGGGCGAATTCATTGCCGTGGCGGTCTGCGAATATTATCTCGGTGTCAAACGTGCCGGTGAGCGAAGGCACTTCCCTGTAGCGGTCGTAAGTGAGATAGTCGCCGTTGGCCGGAGTCGGATTTGGGGATGGCTCGAGGGCAAGATTGATGCGGCTGTCAGTGACAAAGAACAATTTTCCCTTCTCCCAATCCTTGAACGGTTGCGGACGTATGGCGGTCAGATATTTTTCCTCGTCAGTGACGGTTATCTTTTCGCGCGTCAGGTCTTTATCCGATATTTTGGGCGTGCTTTCTATGCCTGTGAAGCATGATGAAGCTCCACAGGCAAGAAAAGCCGCGATTATTGTTTTGCCAAAGATGCCCTGCATCATTTCTCGGTGTCGGGGGTTATGCCGAGATTCTGGAATATGAACGAATAGATGTCGGTATATTCGTCAATTACCTTGGAGATCGGTTTGCCCGCGCCGTGGCCGGCCTTTGAGTCGATACGTATGAGTTTCGGGGCGTCGCCTGTGTCGCTGGCCTGCAGTGTGGCCGCGTATTTAAAGGAGTGTGCCGGCACCACACGGTCATCATGATCGGCGGTGGTGACGAGAATGGCCGGATATGGAGTGCCGTCATTCTTTATGTTATGAATTGGGGAATAGCCATAAAGGTATTCCGCCATCTCCTTCGAGTCGGCGCTTGTGCCATAGTCCGAAGCCCAGTTCCATCCGATGGTGAACAGGTGGTAACGCATCATATCCATCACGCCTACGCGGGGTATTGCCACTTTGAATAGGTCAGGGCGCATATTGACGGTGGCTCCTACGAGCAGGCCTCCATTGGATCCGCCTTCGATGGTCATCAGGTCAGGAGCGGTCCATCCCTGGTCGATCATATATTCGGCCGCGGATATGAAGTCGTTGAACACGTTCAGCTTGTTGGTTTTGGTGCCGGCGAGGTGCCATGGTTCGCCATACTCGCCTCCACCTCGCAGATTGGCCTGGGCATAGATGCCTCCGTTTTCGAGCCAGAGCAGACGGGGTGCCGAAAATCCGGGGTTCAGCGACACGTTGAATCCGCCGTAGCCATAGAGATATACGGGGTTTTTACCGTTGCGCTCAAGCCCCTTTTTGTATGTGATGAACATAGGCACTTTTGTGCCGTCGGATGAAGGGTAGAACACTTGTTCGGTCACATAATCGTCAGGATTGAATCCCTCGATTTCGGTTGACTTATAGAGTTCCGATGAATTCCCTGCCAGATTATACTTGAAAATCGACGTCGGATATGTGAAAGAATTCAGAGTATAGAAGACTTCGTCATGCTTCTTGCTTGAGGAGACTGATGTCGATCCTATGACCGGAAGCTCGATCTGCGCCAGGCGTTTGCCGTCGAGCGAGTGGACGAACATCTGGTTGTATGCATCTGTCTCGTAGGTCAGAATCAGCTTGTCTGACGCGAAATTAACACCGGTAAGGACCCCTTTGTCTTCGGGAATAAGCTCTCGCCAGTTTTCTTTGGCAGGATTTGACAGAGGTGCGGTCATAATCCGGTAGCGCGGCGCACCATAGTTGGTGTAGATGTACATGGTGCCGTCGATGACATCGAGCACCTCCATTTCGTAGTCCTGCGACGGTTCTAAAGTGACCCACTTTGAATCGGGTTTGCGCAGGTCTTTAACCATAAGCGAGTTGCCCATGCCTTCACCTGCGCCGGCCACGAACAGAGCCGACTCATCGTCGGGTACGTAGGCCGAGTGGAAGTGCAGAGGCTGGTCGGCATCTTCAAATACCACTATATCCTCGCTCTGCGGCGTGCCGAGCTTGTGGTAGTAGATACGGTGGTTCTCATTGGCGTTTGAGAATTCCTTTCCGTCGGATGGCTTGTCGTAGGCACTGTAGTAGAATCCGTCGCCCTTCCATTCCGCACCGGTAAATTTTGCCCATTCGATATGATCGGGGAGCAATTTTTTCGATTCGGTGTCCATCACGTATATCTCAGTCCAGTCGGAACCGCTTCTGGAGATGGTATAGGCCGTATATTTACCGTCGTTCGACAGGCTTATGCCAGTCAGGGCCACTGTGCCGTCGTCGCTCAGTGTGTTGGGGTCAAGAAACACTTCGGGAGTGCCGTTGAGGTCTTTCGTCCTGTAGAGTACCGACTGGTTTTTGAGTCCGTCATTTTCGTAGAAATAATACCATTCGCCCTTTTTTGATGGAGCTCCATGCTTGGGATAGTCGTAGAGCGTGTTGAGGCGCTTGCGGATGTTCTCGCGGAATGGAATGCCCGCGAGATATTTGCCGGTGACTTTATTTTCAGCTTCCACCCAGGCTTTTGTCTGGGCGGAAGTGTCATTCTCGAGTGGACGGTATTTGTCGGCCACGGTCAGGTCGAAATACGTGTCGGTCACATTGTCGTCGGTCGGAGCCTGAGGATATTTTATGTCCGACGATGTAGCGCAGGCCGCTAAAAATGCCATTGCGGTTATTGGTGCTATATGTTTCATAAATTTAAGAGCATTACATGCCTTTTCCGTGGCAGTTCTTATACTTTTTGCCTGAACCGCATGGACAAGGGTCGTTGCGGCCGATCTTAGGACTGTTGTTGACTATCGGTTGGGCCTGTTGCTGTTGGCCTTGCGGTGAAGATGCCGCCTGACGCTGGGCGTTGGCTCCGGGATACTGCTCCTTGGAGGCGCGGTATTTGCTGTAGTCGTTCGGACGCTCGGGCATAGCCTGCTTGATTTCTGGCTGAGGCTTCGGCGCGGGCTGTTGTTTCTCGGAACTTAACTGTGCGTCGGATGCACGTTGCGTGGGTTGTTGTGCCTGTTGCTGAGCCTGCTGGACGTGGGGCGGAATGAATATCTGACCGCGCATCAGAGCCGACAGAGCTTTGGTGTTGAGGGTGTTCATTGCGCTTTCGAAGAGGTGGAACGACTCTACTTTATATATGACAAGCGGATCCTTTTGCTCGTATGATGCATTCTGCACCGACTGGCGGAGCTGGTCGAGTTCGCGCAGATGCTCTTTCCATATTTCGTCAATGGTGATCAGCATGATCAGCTTATGCCATTCTTTTGCAATGGACTTTCCTTCGGTCTCATAGGCTTCCTGAACGTCGCAAAGCATGCGGAACACACGCTTTCCGTCGGTGATAAGCACCTCGCCACGGCCTTTGGCTCCATGCTCCACAGCCGCTTTGGCCGCGGGGTACATCAGCTCTGTTATGCGGTTGGTCTTTCTGTTAAAGGCTTCGTTGACTGCGTTCAGCACTTTCTCGAATACCTCTTTTTGCGACATGGAGCGGAACTCCTCTTCGGAGAATGGAGTCTCCACGGCAAACACCTTGAGCAGTTCGAGCGAAAGGGCTTGATAGTCGCTGGGTGAGTCAAATGTGTTGACGATGTTTTCGACGGTGTCGTACATCATGTTGTTGATGTCGATGCCGATGCGTTCGCCCACTACCGCATGATGACGGCGGCTGTAGATGTACTGACGCTGCTTGTTCATCACGTCGTCATATTCGAGCAGACGTTTACGTATACCGTAGTTGTTCTCTTCTACGCGTTTCTGAGCGGTCTCGATGGCGTTGTTCACCATCTTGGCCTCGATCATCTCGCCCTCTTTGAATCCGAGACGGTCGAGCATGGTCTTTGCGCGGTCGGATGCGAATACTCGCATCAATGGGTCTTCGAACGAGAGGAAGAACACTGAAGAACCTGTGTCGCCCTGACGTCCGGAACGTCCGCGGAGCTGACGGTCGACGCGTCGTGATTCATGGCGTTCGGTGCCGATGATGGCCAGACCTCCTACACCGGGATCCTCTTTCGATGCCTTTATCTCGGGATCGTGCAACTCTTTTACAGCCTGGGGCAGTTTGATGTCGGTACCGCGGCCGGCCATGTTGGTAGCTATGGTCACGGCTCCAGGCAGACCGGCTCCTGCCACGATTTCGGCCTCTTTCTGGTGGTTTTTGGCGTTGAGCACGTTGTGAGCTATGCGGCGCATGGACAGCATGCGGCTGAGCTTTTCGGATATTTCGACTGAAGTCGTGCCGACGAGTACCGGACGCCCGATGGCATGCAGACGTTCGATTTCGGCAATTACAGCGTCATATTTCTCTTTCTGAGTGCGGTATACGCGGTCGTTCATGTCGACGCGGGCTATAGGCTTGTTGGTCGGTATGGTCACCACGTCGAGTTTGTAGATGTCCCAGAACTCGCCGGCCTCGGTCTCTGCCGTACCTGTCATACCTGCGAGTTTGTGATACATGCGGAAGTAGTTCTGAAGTGTTATCGTGGCAAAAGTCTGCGTGGCCGCTTCTACTTTCACACCCTCCTTTGCTTCGATGGCCTGGTGAAGTCCGTCGGAATAACGGCGGCCTTCCATGATACGACCTGTCTGCTCGTCGACAATCTTGATCTTGCCTTCGTCGATTACGTATTCCACATCCTTTTCAAACAAAGTGTATGCTTTAAGGAGCTGGTTGACCGTATGCACGCGTTCAGCTTTTATGGCGTAGTCGTTCATAAGGGTGTCTTTTTTCTCCTGACGTTCGGCGGGGGTAAGAGTCTCGTCGCCTTCAACTTCCGACAATTGCGCGGCAATGTCCGGAAGCACGAAGAACTGGGGGTCTTTGGTGTGGCCGGTCAGCACGTCGATACCCTTGTCGGTCATCTCAACGGAGCGGTTCTTTTCTTCGATGACGAAGAATAGAGGTTCGGTGGCCTTGGGCATTTCGCGGCCGTTGTCCTGCATGTAGTAGGCTTCCGTCTCCAGAAGCACTGCCTTCATGCCTTCCTGGGAGAGGAATTTGATCAATGCGCCGTATTTAGGCAGACCTTTGTATGCGCGGAACAGTGCGAGAGCTCCCTGCTTGCGTGTCTCTTTGTCGGTGCTGGGGATTTTGTCCTTCGCTTCGAGCAACAGCTGTGCCACGAGTTTGCGCTGGGCGTCGTATACATTCTTTACGTCGAACTTGAAGTCGTTGAACAGCTGGTCGTCGCCTTTCGGCACCGGACCGGATATGATGAGCGGGGTTCGTGCGTCGTCAATGAGCACGGAGTCCACCTCGTCGACGATGGCATAATAGTGTTTGCGCTGTACCATGTCTTCCGCAGACATGGCCATGTTGTCGCGGAGGTAGTCAAAGCCGAATTCGTTGTTGGTTCCGAAGGTGATGTCGCATGCGTATGCGGCGCGGCGGGCGGCGGTGTTGGGCTGATGCTTGTCGATACAGTCGACCGACTGTCCGTGGAACATGTACAATGGTCCCATCCATTCGGAGTCGCGTTTTGCGAGGTAGTCGTTGACGGTCACTACGTGTACGCCGCGTCCGGTGAGCGAACGGAGGAATACGGGGAGTGTGGCCACGAGGGTCTTACCTTCACCGGTGGCCATCTCCGCTATCTTGCCTTGATGAAGCACGATGCCTCCGATAAGCTGTACGTCGTAGTGTATCATGTCCCATTTGATCTCATTGCCTCCGGCCATCCAGTGGTTCTTGTAGATGGCCTTGTCGCCTTCGATGCTGACAAAGTCCTTGCCTGAGGCGGCGAGGTCACGGTCCATCTGAGTGGCAGTGACTTCGATGGTCTCGTTCTGGGCAAATCTGGCCGCCGTCTCGCGCATGGCCGCGAACACCTCCGGAAGAACTCTGTCGAGTTCCTTTTCGTATGTGTCGAGAATATTTTTCTCGTGTGCGTCTATCTCATCCCAAAGCGGCTGTCTTTCGTCGAAAGGCAACGTCTCGATTTTTGATTTGAGTTCGGCTATGGCGTCGGAGTCCTCTGCCACGGCCTGGGCCATTTCTTTCTTGATATTTGTGATTTTGTCGCGGAGCTGGTCGTTTGTCAGCTCTTTCATCTCAGGCCCGAGGGCGTTGATCTGGGCTACTATCGGGCGGATCTCATTAAGGTCGCGCTTCGACTTGTTGCCAAACAGTTTGGTAAGTACGTTAACGAATGACATTTGTATATTTTGTTTATTATTTTTCTTGAATTGTGAATATAAGGAGGGCATGATATCCGGTGTCGGCTGTATATGCCTCAGGATTGCCGTAAATTGATTTCCGCGATGTACGGGCGCGACCTCTATTATTTTGCGGTGAGCCTCATCGGGGGAAGTTCGGCGGCGTTGGGCGAGCGTATTCTGAGCTGACGGGCCACAGTGGGAGCTATAGCGCGTGCGTCGATCTCAGAGCTGATGCGTTCGGCTTTGAGCTGAGGGCTCAGGAAGAATACCGGTGCGCCCATAAGTCCGGTGCGCATCGTGGTGCGGTTCTCTTTTTGGGTGGTAGGGTCGACTGTGACAATTTCCCACCCGGGAGTTATCTCAAGGAGCAGGTCGCCGGCATAGTCCACCTGCGTGTTGCGCTTCAACGCGTCGGCATTGGTTCCGGCGCGGCCGGCCACAATGTCGTCTATGGTCCATACGCGGCTGACTCCGGCCATTCGGGTCAGGAAGTCGGAGGCGTCGGTGCGCAGATCCTTTATGTCGAGATTGTGCTCTTTTATCAGTTTTCCGTTGAGGAATATCTGCCCGTTGTGGTATCCTGATACCCAGTCGCCGTCGCCGTGTTTTGCCATTAGGTAGACGTTAAGAAGCGACACTGCCTTACGGGCGGAAAATTCGCCGTTAGGGATGCCCCACTTCACGTCGTCGGCCTTTGAACTTGGCGCCACCGGAGTCCCGGCTACCATTATGAAGGCATTGTTGAGTCCGACGTTGGTGTCGATGGTCTGCAGGAGTCTGGCCAATTCGGCGTCGAGCTTGATGTAGCTGTCCATGGTCTCGACCCTGTGGTCGGCATCCTGTGCGAGAGAGAATGGTGCCAGGGTATAACCCAGATTGAGCATGTCCATGGCATCGTGCTTACCGAGCTGGAGCGCGGTGATGTAGTCGGAGGCAAGTTCCGTGATTTCCGAGTTGACCGGAGCGGCCGTCTTAAAATTGGCGAACCTGTCGACTTGATGTCTGGGGAATGTGTATTTGAACGGAACTGTCTTTTTCTGTTTTGGCACATCGGGATATTTGTCCATCGACATTGACGGGCGCCAGGACATGGTGTCAAGTCTCGATGCCAGCGACTTTGAATAATTACGGGCCTGAATCGGCGATGGAACGTCCTTGTAGTAGGTGGTAGTGGCCCATCGTCCGTTCACGTCGTTGATCCAGAATGCGCTGTTGCCGGCATGGCTGGCCATGATAATCGCCTGGTGGGCTGACGGCGAGATGGAGTATACGCCTCCTTCACCGGCCCCGTCGATGCGCACTTCGTCAGACAGAGTGCTGACGCGGATGGCTCTTGGCGAGTATGTCTCGTCGGTATAGTTGCCTATGTTCGAAGGATCGAGGATTATAGGATATTGGCGACGCTTCTCCGAGTCGTAGACATAGGTGGCCGGAATGCCGTTGGCCGAGGCCGAGGCTCCGCTGTAGAGCATGGCTGTGGCGGCCGACACGTCTACCGATGTGCCGAAGTCGACATTGTCGAGCATGACGCCGTCGCGCATGAGTCTTTTGAAGCCGTTTTCGCCGAAATATCCTTTCAGCAGGTCGAGGTACTCTTCCTGCAGACCGTCTATAACTATGCCTACCACCAGCTTCGGACGTGGCGACGGCACTTGTGCGGCGATGCTCAGTGAGAACATCGACACTACAAGCATCGAGGCTAATTTAAGAGTTATATTGTGGTCCGCTTTTTTTCGCATAAGTGTATGTAGATATATCTACCCGACAGTGTCGCATCGGCCAGAATCAATGGTATAAATGCAAAATTGCCCGATTGGTTCACGAATGGCCACACTGCGGATAATATAATTAATGCTACAAAGTTAACAATTTCATAACAGAATACCAACCCTTTGCACTTTTTTATGTAGATGCAGACGGGCACTATGAGGCAGAGCGGGTTCAGCCACAGTATGAGCCAGTTCGGGCTTGTGGCTTCATGCACGGAGATGAACACCAGAAACGCCAGCAGGATGCCTCCAAGTCCTTGAATTGTAAATAGTGACGCGTCCCACCATCGGGTGAGTCGCATGCGGCGCACATCGCGGACTGTAATGAACAGAGTCATTGCCAGAAGAAGAATGCCGACGGCCAGGGGAGTCAGATACCATGGCGTAGGCGGAGCTGGCGACCCTTCAGGGCGCGGCGTGAGCAGTGGTGCTGACGATTTTATGAGTGGTCGGGTTGTGCCGTCGTCTTCTGCAAGTTGCGCCGATGCCAGCATTTCGCCGAGAAGCGCGGGGGCGAATGCCATCTCGCGGTTGGTGATAGGGTAGTCTATGCCTCCGCCCAAGGCGAGATCTATGCCGAACTGGTACCACGGATAGTTGGCGTGGTGATGACGCATGGCGTCGCGGAACGTAGCCGGAACATGGCTTGAAGGCGGTTCGGGAAATATGATTCTGCATCCTGTGGCCTGTTCGATCATGTCAAGCGGCCGTGTCGAGCAGTTGTCCTTGACATAATTGTAACGATAAGTGCGGTTCTCCGGCAATAGGTTGATGCTCAGAAGGTCTACGAGCCTGCCGGCTTCTTCCTGCGACAGATTGAGAGCGTACTCTGTGACGCCACGTCCGGCTTCTCCGTAGGAGTTGAGAAAATGTCTGAATGGATAGGCGGCCACAATGTAGTCGGTCTGGCCGGCTACGAATCTGCCCACGAAATTAGGCGAATTAAAGTCGAATATGCCGTAGTTCACGGCGTAGTCCGCGTCACCTTTCCTGATTCGGATGGTGGCATGGCCTTCAAGTTCATATATGTCGGATCCCGGCGAATTGATTATGAGGCTGGCGACCACGGTGTCGGATTCTGCGGAAATGTCTGCCGCGCCAGCCGTCGACGGCATGATCGCTGTCAGGATAGCGATGAGCGTCAGGACTGCCGGACGGATCCGGTTATTGATTGATTTTACGGATGTCATAAGGCGTCGTTTGATATACGAAATAGTTTAGCCAGTTGCTGAACAGCAGGTTGGCATGTGAGCGCCATCTTACGAGCGGGCCTTTTTCGGGATCGTCGCCTACGTAATAATGGATGGGTATGGCCGGCGACAGTCCTTTTTCAAGATCGCGTCTGTACTCAAAGTCGAGCGTCCCTGCCGAGTATTCGGAATGTCCGGTTATGAAGAATTCGCGGCCGCCCCTGGCCATGACCATGTAGATGCCGCTTTCAGGACTTTCCGACAGGATGGTCAGCCCGTCTACAGCTTCCACCTCTGGTCTGTGCCATTCGCTGAAACGGCTGTGGGGAACAAAAAATTCGTCGTCAAATCCGCGGAAAATGGGATTGCGCCGGTCCTTGACCTTATGCCTGAACACTCCGGAAATTTTGTGGGATATCACATGCTTAGGCACTCCGTAATGGTGGTAAAGGCCTGCGAATGCCGCCCAGCAGATGTAAAGGGTCGACGTGACGTGTGTGCGTGCCCAATCAAATATGCCACACAGTTCGTCCCAATAGTCGACATCCTCGAATCGGACCTTTTCTACCGGAGCGCCTGTGATTATGAATCCGTCGTAGTTGCGGTCGCGTATTTCGTCGAAAGTCTTGTAGAATTCCTCGATATGTTCGCGGGGGGTGTTGCGCGACACGTGCGACGATGTGTCGATCAGGTCGAGTTCTATCTGCAGAGGAGTGTTGGAGATGAGCCGGAGCAGGTCGGTCTCGGTCATTATCTTGAGAGGCATAAGATTGAGAATGCCTATGCGGAGCGGACGGATGTCCTGCGACGATGCCCGCTGTTCGTCGATTATAAATATGTTTTCCTCTTTGAGCTGCTCCACTGCCGGGAGCGAGACTGGGACTCTTACTGGCATGGCTTGATGGTTTTGGTGTTGATTTGCGGCGTGGCCTGATCAGGATCGGTCGATGAGGTCCAGCCCGTAGGCGCGTCCTGCATTTGTACGGTCGGGGTAGTGTGCGTCGCTGTTGACGATTATGGTTGTGCCGGCTTCGGTCAGCCGTCCGAGCCATCTTTCGCTTGGGAACACGCGTTGCGCCGTGTCGTAGGCTTTGGTGTTTATCTCTACTGTAACTCCCTTGTCGATTATCAGGTCGATTATGTCATTGACTCTGCGGGCATACCATGGCTCGTCCTCGATGCCGGGTCGGAACAAGGAAGCGTTATGTCCTATTTTGTCAAAGTGGCCGATTATGTCGAAACCGCCTTGCAGGAGCATTTTTTCCGACTGGTCGTAGAAGGAGTCTACCACGTGGCGTATGTCGTTGTGGAAATATTTCTCCATCTTGGCCTTGAACGATTCAAAGCGGCCGTCGACATCCACAAAATCCTCGCCTCCGGGTATGAAATGTACTGATCCGATGCGGTAGTCGAGAGGAAGTGTCCGGAAATATTCGTTAGACGGACCCCATGAATCGTCGAGATAGTCGATCTCCATGGCTGTGTACAGATTGATTTTTCCGGCATATTTAGCTTTCAGACGTGCTGTCTCTTCAATATATAGAGGGGTCTGCTCCCTGGTCATATTGCACGACGACTCGATCGGTACCGGCGAATGCGGCGAGAATCCCCAATGCTCAAATCCCTCTGCGATGGCCGCTTCAGCCATCGCTTCCATGGTGGCCCGTCCATCGCAGAACTGGGTGTGGCTATGGAAATTGTATTTGTCGGTTGTCGATGTTATTTTTTTGAAGTTCATAGGTCGGTTTGTAGTTTTTTTATACGGGCAGGTCCTTGACCTCCGTGCTTTTTTTAGCAAATACAAGGGCTTTCAGGAACCAGGCGCAGAGCATGATAGACACCAGAAGTCCGATGCCTACCGAAAGTGTGTAGTCCAGTCCGAGTCCTTCGGGTGCAAAGAGTATGTAGGTGATGCATACACAGGTCATGAACATAGCCGGGATGAGAGTGACGGCGAATGCCTTGCCGTGGCGTGCCAGATATACCGTTATGGCCCATAGCGTGAACATGGCCAGAGTCTGATTGCTCCATGCGAAGTATCGCCAAAGGATGTCGAAGTCAGTTTGCATGATGAAGTAGGTGACTGCAAATATCGGCAACGACAGGAGTACGCGTTTCAGGATCTTCGATTGGTCTATGCCCATAAAGTCGGCTGCTATCAGACGTGCGCTTCTGAGTGCGGTGTCGCCCGTGGTGATCGGGGCGGCAATGACTCCGATTATGGCCAGGACGCCTCCGAAAGCGCCAAGCCAGCTGATGGATATGTCGTGGACAAGTCCGCCGGCGCCGCCGTTGCCTGACAGGTATGAGCCGAGTTCGCCGTAACCTCCGGTAAAGGCTATGGCCGCGGCAGCCCATATAAGGGCCACAATTCCTTCTGCCACCATGGCCCCATAGAATATCGGACGTGCCAGTTTCTCGTTCTTAAGGCATCTGGCCATCATCGGCGACTGTGTGGCGTGGAATCCGGATATGGCGCCACATGCGATTGACACGAACATCATGGGGAACAGTGGTTGAGTGTCGGCCATGGCCGATCGGTTGTGCAGACCCTCCATGATTCCGTCGGGTATAGTGACATCTCCGAATATCAGCACGCCCATTATTCCGACTGCCATGAACAGGAGGGCAAATCCGAACAGAGGATAGATGTTGCCGATAAGTTTGTCTATCGGAAGCACTGTGGCCAGCATGTAGTAGATAAATATGGCCGCCGTCCAGAATTTGATGTCCATCCATTCCGGTGTCATTCCGGCTATAAGTCCGGATGGGGTCAGTACAAACACTGCGCCTACGAGCATCATCAGGATCAGCGAGAACCCTCTCATCAGCTGTTTGATGCCGTTGCCGAGTTCATTGCCTACGATTTCGGGCAACGATGCTCCGTCGCGCCTGATCGAGATCACACCCGATAGAAAGTCGTGGACGGCTCCCGCCAGGATGGTTCCGAACACGATCCACAGAAAGGCGGACGGTCCGAACATTATGCCCATTATGGCTCCGAATATAGGCCCGAGTCCGGCGATGTTAAGAAATTGAATGAGAAAGACTTTCCAGGTGGGAAGCGGTATGTAGTCGACACCGTCCTGCTTGGTGTAGCAAGGCATCTTGCGTCCGGAATCGCATCCTGCGATGCGGTCCATCAATGTTCCATAGACAAAATAGCCACCGATAAGCACGGCCAGCGCAACAAGAAATGTAGTCATTTAGAGAGTGTTAAGAAATGGATATAAATCAGCGGCGTTCTGCGAGTATGACCTCGTTGGACAGCTTCTTCAGGTTCGTGCGCATCTGCTCGAGCTTGCGTTCGAGCGGAATTATGTCGGAGCTGACCGAGCGGTCGCCGTCGCGGTACTGCATGCGCAGGAAAGCAAGCTCCTCTTCGACAGCCTTGATATCCTCTTTGGCATCAAGATACGTGTCCATGGCGTTGCGCGCTTGTGGCGACTTGAAGTCGTTCCATGACGTGTAGATGACACCTCCCGGCATGGCGAAGTAGAAGTCGGCGCCTTTTTTCGTTTTGGTCGATCCGGTCTCCTCTATCTTGGCAAGCATGTCCGAGTAGTCGGCGCCGTCTTCCCACGTCGATCGGTAGTCGGTTATCATGGCTTTCGCGGCAAGTCCGGGTGCATCTACCGGATAGTTCTTTCTGAGTTCGGAAGGGATGAACACGTAGATAGTGATGCTGTCGCCAAGCTGATTGCGGTCGGTGGCCCACCAACCGGCTCCGGTGGTCTCGTCGATAGCGAGCATGTAGTCGTCGTAAGGTGAGTTGTAGGGCATGCCCAGATTCTGCGGTTGCAGGAACCCGTCGTCGCCTTTGCGGGAGATGAATATGTCGTAGCCTCCTATCGATTCGTCGCCGTCGTTTGCATAATAGAGTGTTATGCCGTCCTGCATCAGAAAGGGAAAATTGCTGTCTCCGCCGGATTTGTTAAGTGACTCGCTCAGGATGTGCGGCTTTTCCCATGTGCCGTCATAAAGCTGTGCCGATGTCATAAGCACGTAGTTTTCCTCGCTGTCGGGAGCCGCCCACACCATTGTCTGGCGTGATTCGGGCATGTAGACTACTGTCGGGTCGGCCACGTCGGCATCCTCCGGGAGCATGTCGGCATTGTTTATCGATCCGCTTTCGGGTGAAAGCCTATAGGCGTTGAGAAACTGGTCGCGGTCAACTGCTATGCTGTCGATGATCACGATGTTCTCCACGCGGTCAAACATAGCTTTTGCGCGTGATACCTTTTCGGCAAACGCTTCCATCTCTTCCGGCATCGAACGTTTGGCCTTTGTGAGGGCCGCGCGATATCTGTCGAGGTAATCCTCTGCATCGGCAAACCTATAGTCGCTGAATGCGATCATGGCCAGATATCTCGGAGCTTCGATCACGTTTTTGCTGTCGGCGAGCTTAAGGTGCTTTATGGCTTCGTCTGCCCTTCCTTGCTGGTATAGGCATACTCCGACCCATTGGTTGAGCGATGCATCCTTGGGTCTCTTCTTCAGCGCCGCCTGAAACTCCGGCAGCGGGGTCTCGAAGTCGCCGTCGCGGTATAGCTTCTTCGCTTCTTCGAGGGTGATGGCTCCTGAGGGCAGACAGAAAATGACTGTCAACGCTATGGCGGTTATATGACGTAATATTGCGGTATTCATGTCGTTCGATATTGATTTACAGCATTCTCTCCGGATATTTGCCGGAGGACTTCAAAATTAGTCATAATTCCGCAAATATCAAAATCGGCATTTATAATTGAATATTTTTAAGATGAAGGAGGGCCGGCCAATATGAGCTATTGCTCCGGTGGCCGACCCTCTTACTTGGAATTTACCGCGAATCAGGTTGTGATTTGCCGGTCGTTATTTACCGCTGTTTTCTTTTGCGGGGGTCTTGCTGAATATCGCCTTTATGCGCTCCATGTCGAATTTGGGAGAGCGGTCATAGAAGTATATGCCGTTCTGTTCCTGCTCTACGTCTGTCAACTGGGTGTAGCAGTATCCCCAGACATTGTCGGAGATGCTCATCAGCGCATCGATCTGTCCTTCGAGCCGTGCATAGAATTCTTCGAGCGAATGCGGAGGTTCTCCGTATCCCCATGAGCTGTTACTGTTGTCGGTCGCGGCGTCTTGGCCTTTCACCCATTTGATTCCGCCGAATTCGTCGACCAGATACGGCATGTCGGGCTTGGTGTATTTCGGGAAGTCATATCGGTGAAAGTCGGTGGGGCGGTTGAATCCGGTGTTGGTGCGGTATATGTCGATATGTCCATCGGGAGTTGCAAACCATCGGTTGCCGTCATATATGAATTCTTTAAGTTTCTGCGGATCCTGCTCGTAGTGGTGTGCGGTCCAAATGTCGGTCTTTATGTGTGTGCCTCCGCTGACATCGTTGACCGGGCGGGTAGGGTCGAGGGCTTTCGTTATGTCGTAGACATCGCTTACGAAGCGGGGAAATTGCACGAGGTCGCTCCAGAACTGTTCGTTCATGGGCACCCATGTCACGATGCTCGGATGATTGCGGTCGCGGATGATCTCCTCGCTCCACTCGGTCAAGAAGTTGCGGGCCACTTCCGGGTCGTTGCAGTTCATGCCCCATGACGGAGCCTCGCCCCATGTGATGTAGCCGAGTTTGTCGGCCCAATAGTGGTATCTTTCTTCAAAGACTTTCTGATGTAGGCGCGCTCCGTTGAAGCCTGCTTTCATCGACAGCTCGATGTCGTTTTTCAGAGCTCCGTCGGTGGGAGCTGTCCAGATGCCGTCGGGATAATATCCCTGGTCAAGTACCAGGCGCTGGTAGAAGGGTTCGTTGTTAAGATATATTTTGTTGCCGTCGACGTGTATTTTGCGCATTCCTGTGTAGGAATTGATTGTGTCGACAGTGCGGCCGTCCTTGTCTTTAACTTCATAAATTATGTCGTAAAGGTGGGGATTGCCCGGGCTCCATAGCTTCGGATTCTTGACATTGAACACCACAGTGGCATAGTTTGTGGCCGGTACCGTCTGGCTGTCGAGAATCTTGTTGCCGTCTTTAAGCGTCACTTTCAGAGTGCCACCGCCGTCGGTGTAGAATTGTGGACGTATGACGATTTGTCCACGGTCGATGTCGGTGATCACCTGGGCCTGCTTCATGGCGTTGCGGTCCACCGGTTCCATCCATACGGTTTGCCAGATGCCGGTGTTGCGGGTGTACATACACTCAAATTGATTGAGTCTGACATTCTGCTTTCCTGCAGGTTGCTTTGTGGTGCGGGGATCGCTGTAGGCGTGCACCACGAGCGAATGCTCTTTGCCGTCGGCGATGAAGTCGGTGACATCGATGGCAAATGGCGTGCTGCCTCCGAAATGACGGCCCACGAGTTTTCCGTCGATATAGATTTCCGAGTTGTAGTATACGGCGCCGAAGTTAAGCATCACTTGTTTGCCGTCCCATTCCGCCGGCATGGCGATGGGGCGCTGATACCAGATGTTGTTGATAAAGTCGGTATATTCTACACCTGAGAGTTTGCTTTCCGGGCAGAAAGGCACAGTTATCTTGCCGTTGAATCCTTTGGAGTCCGAGTAGCCGTGTTCGAGTCCGGAACCGACGAAGTCAAACACGTATGACCATTCGCCGTTGAGGTTGACCCAGTCCTTGCGTTCAAACTGCGGACGTGGATATTCGGGTCGTGGACAGATCTCAGCGCCATGGGCGGAGAAAAGCGATATCAGCAATATCGCACATAGAAATACTCGTTTCATTTGCTTGTGTTGGATTGATTATTTTGAGGTTGATATTATTACGTTTGTAGCGGGTCAATGCCTGAGTGCGGTCGGGTCCTACGCCGTCAAGCCAATGATAGGTGGACACGAAGCATCCGCCGGGCCATCTGACGATAGGAACCTTAATCTCTTTCAGGGCTTCGAGCACGTCGATGCGGAATCCGTCTTCGTCAGACAGCTCTGATTCCGGATCGTATATTCCGCCGTAGATCTGGTTGTCGAAGTGCTCGATGAACTGTCCGAATATCATCGGGCTATATTTAATTTTTTCGGCGGAATTGTCGACCGTTATTCTGCTTTCTTGTACTGTCGATGTTTGGCTTTCGGCGTAAACTTGATTGGCCATTGTCAAAATGGCGGAAATGACTAATGAGGAACGTGTCTTCGGTGTTAAGGTCGTGAACATTAGTAATTTAAGAGATTGATGGGGTTGTGAGGATGATTGGGAAAAGTAATCTTTGTATTTTAAATGAATAAATTATTATTGCAAATTTAATTATTTTACAAGTAATTTCCAAGTAATTGGAATAATTTACCGAGAATCTGCTTGATGTGCTAATTTGTTGGTTGTCAGTGTATTAAAATGTAGAGTGCTTGCCGGTCAGGACGACGTGCCGTCTGTTGGATTGCATCGCCGGATTGGCGGGAAGTAATATCCTAAGGAGTTGCTTGAATGGCATGGAATCTGAAAATGTGTTGTAAAACATGTTTTTGTCCTCGCTTAATATGATATTGTGTTGCAAGGCGTAAGGCTTATTGTAGTAAGCAATGACTGATTGGAGCTTTGTCGAAAAGATAATGTGCTGATAGCTACCATCAGGATTTGGATGGGTTTATGTCCGGCCCATTCCTGGGGTTATTGTACTTAATACATGATGCCAGACTTGTCGAAATTCTGAAATGTCTTGTCTGATAGTTATATAAGGCGTGAAAAATGTTGTGAAATTAGATGGGAATAGTTTAAATTTGTGGTAGGAAATTAATTTTAACCCCATCACTATCCGTGTTAAACATCTGACTTATGGTAAAAAAAGTGATTTTTCTGTGCGTCTGTGCGTTGATGGCCGTGTCGTCTGCCGATGCAAAAAAGAAACAGGCAGTTTCTTTTGATTCTTACAACTGGGATTTTGGCGTTTTAAACGCATCGGAGGGTGCTGTATGCCACACCTTTGTGCTGGACAACAAGTCGAAAGAGGCAGTTATGATCGGGAAAGCCATCCCCAGTTGCGAATGTATTTTTGCCCAGTATCCTGAATCTCCGGTAGAGCCGGGTCAGTCGGCAAAAGTGAGGGTGGTCTTTGACCCGTCGCAGGCTAAGGGCAAAAACTTCCGGAGCGTTGAGTTGCTCGACGACCGGGGCAACACTCTCGGTGCACTGTCGGTGGAGGCGGTGGTCGACGACACCTCCAGGGCCAAGGCCTATCCTTTCCGTGACACGAGTCTCGGCTATGAGGAGCGTGTTGAGAATCTGATCTCGCTCCTCACCCCTGAAGAAAAGGTTGGATTGATGATGAACAAGTCTGTTTCGGTCGATCGTCTGGGCATCCCCTCGTACAATTGGTGGAGCGAGGCTTGTCATGGTGTGCGTCAGGACGGCTACACGGTCTATCCGCAACCGATAGGAATGGCCGCGGCATTCAGTCCGAAGCTGGTCTATGATGTGTTTTCCACAGTGTCGGATGAAGCGAGGGCCAATTGGAACCGCTCCGACCACAATATATTTAATGTGCCGATGGGTGAGATCTATTATCCCGGCAATCCTGAATTGACATTCTGGTGCCCGAACGTCAATATATTCCGCGACCCGCGTTGGGGACGCGGCCAGGAGACGTGCGGCGAGGATCCTTATCTGAATGCAGTGCTCGGCGTGCAGACCGTGCTTGGCATGCAGGGCGATGACGACCGCTACTATAAGACTCATGCCTGCGCCAAGCACTATGCCGTACATAGCGGTCCGGAACCGTTGCGCCACACTTACAATGCTTCAGTGTCGATGCGTGACCTGTGGGAGACGTATCTTCCGGCATTTAAGGCGCTGGTCAAAAAGGGCAACGTGCGTGAGGTCATGTGCGCCTACAACCGCTATGAAGGGAAGCCCTGCTGCACAAGCGACCGCCTTCTTGTCGACATCCTTCGCCGTAAATGGGGCTATGATGCCATCGTGCTGACCGACTGCGACGCCATCAATAATTTTTACAACAAAGGACAGCATGAAACACACCCTGACCCGGTCTCGGCTTCAGTCGACGCAGTGCTTAACGGCACCGATCTGGAGTGCGGCAAGGTGTTCATGTCGCTGACCGATGCGCTGGCCGATGGACGTCTGCAGGAGAGCGTTCTTGACGGACACTTGCGCAAGACCCTTTTGGGACGTTTTGAACTCGGCATGTTCGACCCGGCTGAAATGAGTCCTTGGTATGGTCTCACACCAGCTGCTATAAGCAGTGAGAGTAATCATGCCCTTGCCGTGCAGGCGGCCCGTGAATCGATGGTGCTTCTCGAAAACAACGGAATATTGCCGCTGTCAAAGGATATTAAGACGATAGCGGTGGTCGGTCCGAATGCCGACGATACATCATTGCTTAACGGGAACTATGGTGGAACCCCGACCGAAGAGCATACACGTTCGCTTCTCGACGGCATACGTGCCGCCATGTCCGGAACCAACGTCATCTATCGTAAGGCGTGTGAACTTGACGATGACTATTCTACGATTCCGCATTTGCAGGAGTTTAATGATGGAAAGGGTCTGAAGGTGGAATTTTTCAACAACCGCCATCTGGCCGGGGAACCGGTCAAGACGGACTACTATGACGCGGTTAACTTCTCGACTTTCGGCGCGTGGGGATTTGCCGAAGGAGTTGACACGGATTCGCTGTCAGTGAGAATGACGGGCAGATATAAGGCCACGTTCACGGGCGACATGAAGTACACCTTCACTACCGACAACGGCTATCTGCTTAAAGTCAATGGAGAGGTAGTGGAAAATGCCGGGGGATCGCGCCGAGGTTTCGGATTCGGCCGTAGGGTGCCTGATTATAAGTCGTTTCCGGTGAAAGAGGGCGATACGTACGATGTAGAGATCGAGTATAAGCACGGCAATGGAAACTTCGCAATGTTGCGCGGCGACATCTGCGAACGCCGGCTTGTGGAGTTTGACGAGGTGGCGGATGCCGTCAAGGACGCTGAAGTGATAGTGGTCATCGGAGGTATATCGGCTCAGATGGAGGGTGAAGGTGGCGATAAGGCCGACATCGAATTGCCTAAGGTGCAGCGGCGGCTGATACAGGCCATGCATGCCACCGGCAAGCCCGTGGTGGTGGTCAACTGTTCGGGTTCGGCCATAGCGTTCGGCACCGTATCCGACCAGTATGATGCTCTTCTGCAGGCATGGTATGCCGGGCAGGGTGGTTCCCAGGCGTTGGCCGAAGTGCTTCTGGGCGACTATAATCCGGGAGGCAAATTGCCGGTGACATTCTATCGGTCAAACGACGATCTTCCCGACTTCCTCGACTATAGTATGGACAACCGTACCTATCGTTACTTCCGGGGACAGCCTCATTATGCTTTCGGCTATGGCCTGTCGTACACTACGTTTGATTACGGAAAGGGACGCCTGTCAAAGTCGTCGATGAAAAAGGATGGAAAGGTGACGCTGTCTGTACCGGTCACCAATACCGGAGAACGCCAGGGAACTGAGACTGTACAAGTATATGTCAAGGCATTGGACTATGCCGAGGCTCCGCTTAAATCGCTTAAGGGCTTCCAGAAGCTGAGTATAGCGCCCGGCGAGACTGCCAAGGCTGAGATAGTGCTTGACGGGGAGGCGTTTGAGTATTATGATCCGTCGATTGACGAGCTGTCGACCCGCCCGGGCCGCTACCGCATACTTTATGGAAGTTCGTCGCGCGACGAGGACCTGCAAGCTCTCGACTTCGAAGTGAAATAGCTGGAGAATGCATAATATCCGAAAACTAAAACCGTGTAAGTCGGGCTGGCGACCGACTTACACGGTTAATCATTTCTTGGAATCAGTCAGTGGTGTTCGTATTCACCGGCTTTTAATTCTTTTTTGTGGTTTCTCTTTTTTGCGATAGCCTAATCATTTCTTCTTCAGAAGGATTCTTTGCCACAATCTTGCCCGAAGGGTCGATCAGGTAGGCATGCATGCCTGACTTTAAATGGTAGTCGGCGATTAATTTTTCTGCCCGACTTCCCGAGGCATGGAATTGCGACTCCGCGCTTAATCCGTCACGGCGAACTACCTCGTTGAAGAGTCGTTCGTTGCGGTCCATATTGACCGCCAGGTGTTGGAATCGTTCTGTAGTCAAGCTGTCGAGCTTACTTTCCATATCTGTGTACTGCTTTACGGCGATTCGCGATGATGCGTCGCTCGATTTCCAGAATTGGAGCAATACCCACTGTCCTTTCAATTGGTCGAGAGCTACGGTTGAGTCATTGTTCTCGATGCGAAACATAGGTGCGCGGTACCCTTTCATACCGTCGACGGCGCGGTTGGTACCAGCTGTAATAAGGACCAGGAGAACGGCGAATGTCGCAATGATGATCATTGCTTTCTTCATTCTATCTGATTTTAGTTACTAATCACAGACCGTTTGCATTCTGTGGGCCTGAGCCGACGGCGCATGGCGGTCTGTTGCCGATTTTCGGCTTGATCAACCTCTGTCAATCAATAGCGATAACAAGTATCACGGCCACAAAGTTAGCTATAATTTCGGATTTGTTCAAGAATGTCATGGTTGACAGCCAGTGTATTAGCTCGTAGGAGTATGCCAAAGTGCTTGTAGTAATGAGGTTATGGGGAAGCTTAAATTTTGTTAAAAATATGTTTTATAACACATTTTTGAGGCTTTATCACTTCGTTAACGGTAAAAATACGGCTGCATCAAACCAATAGGCTGTCATCGATGTTTAAATAATAGTTAATTAATTATAACCACTTATTCTCGTATTTAACATGCTAAGAAGATTATCATTCATCGCATTAATGTGTGCTTTCGGCCTGCATGCATTTGCCGTGAGTCCGACGGAGAAGCGTCTGGAAGCTCAAAAAAACAGCCAGCATCTTGTGTATATAGGCAATGAACAGACTGTCGACACTGCCGCCGTGCGTGATATGATCTCCAATTTTTATATTGATCAGTTCCGTAGTTTCCAGGATCCGTTGGCTCCTTACTTCATGCTTATGAGCAAGTCGGGGAATCTGGCCATGGGCATCGGCGGTGCCGTGCGTATGCGCGGGTGGTATGACTGGAACGGAGCCATGAGCAACAGCGCGTTCATCCCTAATTTGATATCCATTCCCAACGATCCGACACGCGACCATTGGTTCGGCACCACTCCAAGCGGGACGGCCATCTTTGCGAGGGTGTTCGGCCACAGTTCCAAAGTAGGACTTTATCAGGCATACATCGAGGCTAAGTTTTCAGGCTACGGCAACCGCGACTTCAAGCTCAGTAAGGCTTATTTCTCTGTCGGCGACTGGACGGTGGGGTATGCTCCGTCGACATATACCGACCCTATGGCGGCTCCCCCTACGGTTGACAGCCAAGGCCCGAATGCATTGATGAACTATACTAATGTGCTTATACGGTGGATGCATACGTTTAAGAAGGGGATAGTGGTGGCCGCGTCGGTGGAATCGCCCAACGGGAGCATTCCCGCAGTTGACGGCAAGTATACCGGATGCTCCGACTTTATGCCGAATGTGGCCGGATTTGTGCAGTATCAGTGGAACGGCGGTCTGCAGCATGTCAGGCTGTCGGGCGTAATGCGAGGTCTTGAATACCGCGATCTGGTTCAGTCGCGCAATCATAAGGTGATCGGCTGGGGTGTGCATCTGAGCACGGTGTTCCGTCCTGTCGACCCGCTGACAGTGTATGGCGGAGTGAACTACGGCAAGGGTGTCAGCGACATGGTCCAGGATCTACAGAATTCACCGATGGATCTGCTCGGCGATGCCGGTACTCCAGGCAAGATGTATGCACCGAGAAGTTTCGGATGGTACGCCGCGCTTCAGTATCATTTCGCTCCGAATGTGTTCTCCACCATCATGTTCAGCGAGGAGCGTTTCCTTCCTAAGCATGCCCCTGTGATGGAGAATTACACTTATAAATATGGACTTTATGGCGCGGCCAACATATTTTGGGAGATACATCCGCGCTGTCAGATAGGTCTGGAATATAATATCGGCAAGCGTATGGACATCGACCATCAGCACAAATGCGCCGACCGCGTAAGCCTTATGGGGCAGTTCAGTTTCTGATCAAATGTGAAATACGCGGGGAGGGCGTGCCGGATCTTGTCCGACGCGTCCTCCCCGCGTGTAGATCGTCGAGGGGTTGTGCGTTGATGTGAATAAAAGTTTGTTCTTAGGCAGAAAATTGAGTAAATTTGTGGTCTTATAACGGATGAGCGGGACGGTCAGCCGCTTGCCGACGTAGGTGCGGCAAGAGGAAAGTCCGGGCAGCGCAGAGCACCATGGTTCCTAACGGGAACCTGCCGGCGACGGCAGAGAAGTGTGACAGAAAATAACCGCCGCGCAAGCGGCAAGGGTGAAAAGGTGAGGCAAGAGCTCACCGGCGCCGACAGCGATGCCGGCGGCCGCACACCTGATGGGCTGCAAGGTCAAGTATACCGGCATCTAAGGATTGCTCGTCCATTGCCGGGGGGTAGACTGCTAAGATCCATGATCCGTAAGGTCGTGGGTTGTCAGCCGGATGGCGACATCCGGAGTAGATAAATGGCTGACCGCGGAGGGATATCGCGCCGGATTTTCGCGGCATGGATCTTCTCCGCGACATAACCCGGCTTATAGTCCCGCTCATCTGTTTGTCATAAAAGTGCGCTGCAGATTCATTTTGCATGCGCACTTTCTTGTTTGTCTCGCCGAAATGTGCTTATTTCGCACAGTAGATATCTCCAAACCAGCTACAGTTTATTATGGAAAAGCAGAAGTATCAGCTTGAATTCGACATGAAGGGTACGCCGGTGCCTCTTTTGTGGTCATATATCTCTTCGGCGTCAGGGTTGAAGGAATGGTTTGCCGACGCGGTTGAGATTGACGGTAAGCACTATACGTTTTATTGGAACAAGCAGCCCCAGAGCGCGACGGTGCTGTCGATGCGCTCTGAAGTGTCGGTGCGATGGCGGTGGGACGACGAGCCTTCACGGGCCTATTTTGAATTGAAGATTCAGGTCAACGATTTTACCGGCACGTCGACGCTAATACTGACTGACTTTGCCGAACCGTCGGAGCTGGATGACGCAAGAGAGCTTTGGACGACGCAGATTGACGGTCTGCGCACTTTGCTCGGTTGCTGAGGCTCGGCGTTTGATTCTGAGATTGAAAAACTATTGTGGCTTTCAGGCGTTATTATAATAAACAAATTAACTTAATAAGTCTGAAAGATATGAGTAAGGAAAGATTGACTAAGGCATCCGCATGGATGTGTGTAGGGGTGTCTGTGCTGGTGTTGCTGCTTTTGCTGTGGCTTTCGATATTTGAATACTGGAATGCTTGATTTCAGGTGTCCGGAATTTGTTCTTAAATATATACGATTATGGGAGCTACGCTTTGGATGGTCTGGACGGTCATCGGAATAATAGGAGGTTTTATGGTAGGGCGCCTTGTCGGCCGCGTTCGCAGCGTGGCTTTGTCGGTGGGCGTGGGCATCTGCGGAGCCTTGCTCGGTGGATGGCTTTTCGTGGTGCTTTGCGGGGTGGACAGCCGTATGGAGACATTGTCGCTGTGCGCGTCGGCGGCGGTATGTGCCGTGTTTCTATGGGTGCTTACTGCGGTTTCGCCCCGTTCCGGCGACGGCAGTGATGAAGATGCCTGACCGGTTCAGTGTTAATATATATTGAACTTGCTCTTAATGCATAAGGAAAAGGCCTTGCGCGGTTTGCGCAAGGCCTTTTCCTTATGTTGGTCTTTATAAGCCGGATTACTTGTTTACTACGCGACGCTCTTTGATACGGGCCTTCTTGCCGGTGAGTTTGCGAAGATAGTAGAGTTTTGCACGACGGACTTTACCGTATTTGTTGACTACGATAGAGTCGATGAACGGCGATTCGATGGGGAAGATACGCTCAACGCCGATGTTGTCGCTGATCTTGCGCACGGTGAAGCGCTTTTTGTTACCCTCGCCAGAGATGCGGATTACAACACCGCGGTACTGCTGGATACGCTCTTTGTTACCCTCTTTAATACGGTAAGCGACTGTGATGGTGTCGCCGGGTCCGAATTCGGGATGCTGTTTGCCGGTGGCGTATGCCTCTTCGGCTACTTTAATCAAGTCCATTTTAGTTCTAAACGAATTAATATGTTAATAATTGCGCAATATAGCAAGCCGCATGTCTTGCCAGAGATTACGAAAAGCGGTGCAAAGTTACGAATAATAATCGGAATTAGCACAATATCGGCCAATTAAATTAGTCGAATTTGTTTCCCGGTATAATGCAGACAAGCCGTAGATTGCGGTAATGCGGTCTACGGCTTGCGGTAAGGAGTCTCGAAGTCTCTATACGGGGATTACCATCATCGGGATGTCGGAGTGGAAGAGGAGCCGATGTGCCAGAGAGGGATTGAAGAATCGGGCGAACACGTTTTTCTTCTTGTTCGGCACTACGATGAGGTCAATCTTCTGGCGGTTCTGAATCTTCCGGAAATCTTCGGTGATGGATGCGAGCGACATTTCAGCCGTGGTGTATGTGAATGTCGGGTAATGTTCCTGGCAATATGCCATGAATACCTTCAGGGGCTTGGTGTCGGAGATGCTTTTTTTCCCGGGTATGTTGACAAGTGTGACTTCAAGGCGTTCTTTGCAGAATGTCCTGGCGAGGGCATCGACGGCGAGTATGTCTTCCTGGTCGAGATTGTTGAAAAACAGTACGTGGTTGATGTCGCCGATGTGGTCGAGTCGCACTGATTCGGGAATTGTGAATACGGGAAACCTGCACGAGTCGAGGACTTCGGCAGTCACACTTCCTATCAGTTCCTTCTCTTTTTTGCCTGCGGCACGTGTGCCCATTACGATTAGTTCGGGCTTTTTCTGCTTGGCGAATTCGGCTATCACTTCCTCTGGAAGTCCTTCGGCCACTTCTGTCGAGAATTTAACAGCAGGCAGAATGTTGTCCTTTATCTGCGACTTCAGCCGTTCTTTCAATTCATTCATTTTCCTTGCCGCTTCCTTTTCAAGGACCTGCTTCATTTCGGTGTCCGCCAAGTCGTACTGGGCGGAGTCGGTGAGCTGGATGCTTCCGTTGAAATATGGGTCGAGGTAGCTGTTCAGAAGTATGATGGTGGCTTTCATTCTGGCGGCGAGCCTGAAGGCGATGCCGCATGCCGCCATTGAGTGATCGGAAAAGTCAATCGGCACGAGGACTATTCTGTTGTAGTCGACGGCGGTATATTCCGGGTTTAGGAAGATGTCGGTGTTCTCAATAATTCGCAGTGCCTGGGGTAGGTCGGACTCATGGATTCTGACCCGTATTCCGGATGATACGACCGGCTGCTCCAGATTGACGTTCTGGAGTACGGACTCTACGCCTTCGCTTTCAAGGAGGTTCTTGAGTGCTACTGCATGGTCGTAGGTGTGGATGGCTAAAGTGATCAGTCGGTCGTCGGACATGCGGTGTAATTGATTGTTCCGAGTGTTGAATGCCGTGTATTTAAAGAGCTTTTCGGGCTACTTTTCTTGGTTCTGTTCTTCGAGGATGGCAATGGCCATGTCGTAGATGGTGGTGTCGTCGAGCACTACTATTCCACCGTTGGGCCCCGGTTCGATATGCACGCCGCAGTTTGATCCGAATTCGTAGTTGCTGCCTCCGAAGTAGTTGCGTACGGTCTGGACTGTGCAGTTAAGTTTGTCAGCTATTTTGTGCATTGATCCGTCGGGCAAGCTGTCTTTGATACGGCGGAGATCGTTGAATGAAATGGTCTTTGTCATGATACTATAGTTTTTAGTGAATAAATAGAATCGTTGTTTTTATTGATGTCGTTAAAATTAGCTTTTTCTGATTAGAAAAGCAAATTATTCGGGCAATAATAAGACATGTTTTAAAACATATATTTTAAATGAACAAAAGCCGGCGCTAAGCCGGCTTTTGCAATGGGCTGACATGTACCGCATTAGATTATATTATGGCGATATCTTTGCCTTGAATCCATGCGCGGTGGTCATTGTCGACACGTACATCGTACCACCGGGTGGTGACTGAGTCGGTTCGGGTGGCTACGGAGTCGATGATGCGGACCTTCGTGCCCTCGTGAAGAAGCATGGCCTCCTCTGTGCGGTCCTTGGGCGTACGCGGGGAGGTGCTGAGAAGTGTCGACGGCTCGATGACGATGGCTTCGTCGTGCGAGGTGGAGTAGCGGGTGGCTATGCTCGCGAATATATTGGCTACGACGCATACGGCCAGAAGTATGAATCCGCCGAAGAATCCCGTCTTCCGCAGAGGGATGCTTGACGAGAATATATATAAGGCTACTGCTCCCAGAAGAAGTATGAAGCTTATGAGCGCCGCCACGGCCCAGTAGTTGGCCGGAAATTTCTGTGCGAATCCGTTGACGGTGTTTGATATGAACATGCCTCTGTCGCCCGGTTCGTCGGTGATTTTGGTGTTGACGAATGCCAGATTGGTTATGGCGTCTTTGTTGAGGGGATTCAGCCTGACGGCCCGTTCGTAGTACAATATGGCGAGGCCGAGCTTATTCTGCCGGTAGTAACTGTTGCCGATGTTGTAGCAGAGGTCGGATGAGGTGCCTTCGGTGGCTTGAGCCTCAAGATATAGTCGCGAAGCCTCGGCATAGTCGTCGTTCATATAGGCCGAATCGGCTTTGGCGATGATGTCTGATGCAGATGCGTCAATGGCCGCAAATGCGGTCAGAATAAAGTATATGATGATTTTAGTTGGCTTCATTGTCAGTGTAGAGTTTATCGTTTGGCGCGTTTGATACCTTCCATTTCTTTCATTGCGCTTGAAGCGCTGGTGAATAGCTTCTCGATCTGCTCGTTGCTCTTGTCGGGAGTGTAACGGGTCATCTCGCATTCGTCGATTATGTCGATAAACGAGGTTGAGAGCGATTCGGGAGCGCCGTATGCGCTGAGTTCCTGAGCTATGTTGTCGCGGGTGAGCTGTGATGCCGGGAGCTGGAGCTTGTCGCTGAGGTAGCCCCAGGTGGCACGGAGGAGTTCTTCATAGAACTTCTCGTTGTCATGCGAGTTCATGAACTTTTTGGCTGTGTTGAGCCGTCTGCGGGCCACTTTATTGGCATTGGCAAGCCGTCGGCCGCTTATGTCGGCGTTCAGCTTCACCTGCTTGCTGTACATCCAGACTATTGTGGCCAACAGTATGGCGAGCACTATGTATGCGGGCCAGTACCACCATGACCTATAATAGTAGGTCTGGGTCTTCTGCAGTCCGAGGTCTCCCATCTTGATGTGGAGGATGTCGGTGTTTTTGCTTGATATGCCCTGCTTGCTTACTGCGCCGGATGCTACAGCCACGCCCTGGGCCACTTTGACATTGTAGGAGGGGGTGGTCAAAGTGACGTATTTCTTGGTCTCGGGATTGAAATAGACGAATCGGTCAGCCCCGATGGAGAAGTTGCCCACGCTCTGAGGGATGAATGTATAGTCGATGGTCATGGATCCGGTGACGCTTGATCCCGCTACGTTTGCCGTCACGTCGGCCTGGGGCTGATATTGTTCAAACTCTGTCGGGAAGTCGATGACAGGTTCTTTGATATACTTTATGTTGCCGGTGCCTTTTATGTCATATATAAGCGATGCGGCTTCGTTGGTCTTGAACACATTGGTGCTTAGGCGGCTGTCAATGGTGAAGTTGCCGACGGCGCCCGTGAATCCTTCAGGTTGGGGTTGTGGCAGAGGGTTGACTGTGACTGACACTGAATTGGACGAAGTCTTCAGCTCCTGTTCCACGGGTCTTGAGCCTCCCCAAAATCCGCCGAGACGCTCGTATTGCACCACTACGACATCATATTTGCCGGAATTGATGGTCAGTTTACCTGCTTTCTGGGGGAATATGACGCACTGTTTTAGAATGGCTGTCATATAGTTGTTGCCGTTGTAGTGCTCTACGTCGTTGAGAGTGCTCTGTATGGGCTTTTCTTCGATTACGAAGCCGTCGAAGGATGGCTGTACGGTGGGAATGAACGAGCTGATGCTATGTGTGGTATATAGCTTTATCGTGCAGAGTATGGCTTCCTGCTCGTAGGCCTGACTCTTATTGAGTATGATGCGGACGAACACGTCGTCGGCCGATACCTTGGGCGTTGACTGTTGCCCGGATGAGGGCCGGCCTGATGCGGCGTTGTCGGCGCGTTGGTCTTTTCCCGGCGGCAATACGGTGAACGACGCCGGTTTAGTGGTCATAGGCTTTCCGTTGACATTTATTTTCGCCGTGCCTATGGTGTAAGTTCCGGCTTTGTCTGCGCGGTATGTGAGAGAATAGTCGACTGACGACGACTGTTCCATTTTGCCGTTGGTGTAGGATGAATTGTACACGGTCGAGACGGCCGGACCGTAAAGGAGCGTGCAGCCCTCGATTTCGGGAGCCTGAAATCCGTTGCCCTCGGCATTTTTCAGACGGAATGTGATGTTGAATTTGTTGCCTTCAATCACCGTCCGTGGCGGGATGGTGGTGAACGTCACTTCCGACGCGGCGTATGCCGAGATGCCGGTCAGAAGGATTAATGTCACTAGTAGATTTCGTATCATAGCGTTGATGGACGTAGCTTTGATGATTTATGATGAGGATACAGAAATGCGGCGGTGCATGCCTGACTTACCACTGGGGTCCGGTGGTCCGCTGTCCGCCCTGACCTTTCTTCTTTTGCATCTCCTGAACTTTACGGCGTGTGGCGTTCTCCTCATTTTCCATGTTTTTGAGGATTTTGGCCGCGTTGTCGTCGCTTATGTTCTGTCGTTGCTGCTGTTGTTGCTGGTCTTTTTTATCCTGGTTCTGCTGTTGTTTGTCTTGATTTTGGTCTTGATTCTTGTCCTTGTCCTGATCTTGGTTCTGTTGTTGCTGATCCTGGTTTTGCTGGTCCTGGTTCTGATCTTGATTTTTATCTTGATTCTTGTCCTGGTTCTGCTGTTGCTGCAGCTT
Source organism: uncultured Porphyromonadaceae bacterium (assembly GCA_947567425.1). Lineage (GTDB taxonomy): Bacteria > Bacteroidota > Bacteroidia > Bacteroidales > Muribaculaceae > Muribaculum. The sequence goes on from CANOLV010000004.1 coordinate 95,740, forward strand.
CAATTGGGCCAGGCGCAGGTTCTCGCGAGTCTTGTCGTTGTCCGGATTGCGTCGGAGCGCTCCTTTGTAGCGTGCTATGGCCTGGTCATACTGCTCCTGGTTGAAAGCCATGTTGCCGAGGTTGTACATGGCATTCTCAGCTATGTCGGCTCTTTGCGCGGTCTCGGCGAGGGAGCTTAGAATTGACTGGGCCTCCTGCATGGGTTTGTTCTCTGCGTCGGAAGCGGTGCCTCCGGCCTGACGTATCAGAGAAAGGGCAAGATTATACAGGGCGGCCTCGCTCATGGGATTCTCCTCTACGGCCTTTCTGTAGGCCACTTCGGCTTCAGCATACCTTTTTTGCTTGTACAGTCCGTTTCCTTCGCGGATGTGGTTGCGTTCGCGGCGGGTGGAGTAGTCGCGCGAGCCTCCGTCGGCATCGGCGTATGCCGTCATGCCGATGGAGCAAAGTATGAGTATTAATATTAGGTGTCTCATCGTTTAGTGGTTTATCTGCTAAAGAAATTAATCTTTTTGAGCCATCCGAATTTGCGTTCGAGCACGAACACGTCAAGCACAAGAAGCACAAGCGCTATCCATCCGAACACCGGAAACTGTTCGGCGCTGGCCATGTATGTCACTTTTTCGAGATTGCTTGTGGCGAGGGTGTTGAGTTGGTCGTCGATGTCCTTCACTACCGACGACGATGCCCCCTGGACGTATATTCCGTTGCCCTCTTCGGCTATCTGCCGGGCCATCTCTTCGTTAAGCCGAGTGGTCACGGGATTGCCGTTGTCGTCGCGCAGGAACTGTCCGTTGCGTCCGATCGGTATCAAAGCCCCCTTTGTGGTGCCGAGTCCGATCACGTCTACTTGTATACCTTGTTTAGCCGCAGTCTGTACGGCGGCGATCGGGTCGTCCTCGAAGTTTTCGCCGTCGGTGATTATTATTATGGCTTTCTGTAGTTCGTCGTCAGGTGTGAATGAGGCCATGGCCATGTCGATGGCAGCTCCTATGGCCGTGCCCTGAGTGGGTACCATGTCGGTGGTTATGCTGTTGAGAAACATCTTGGCGGATACAAAGTCGGCCGTTACGGGAAGCTGCGTATATGCGTCGCCGGCAAATACGATTAGCCCGACTTTGTCGTTGTTCAGCCTGTCGATCAGCTTCTCAAGGATGAGCTTGGCTCTCTGTAGCCTCGACACCCCTTTGGGGTCGTCGGTGGATGACGCAAGCATTGAGTTGGAGACGTCGAGGCAGATCATCACCTCTATGCCCTGGACTTCCGAAGTCTCTTCCTTGGCTCCGGCTCTTGGCCTTGCCAGTACAATCACCAGAGCCGCTATGACGAGCAGTGACATGACCAGCTTTATGCCTGGGGTGTATTTTGAAGCGTCGGGCATCAGCGGAGCCAGGGTGGAAGGCTTGCCGTATGTCCGGATGTTGCGCTTGCGTGCGATGCGAGCGAGCAGATACAGGCCGCCCACCGCCGGAATCAGCAGCAACAGATAAAGCAGATATGGATTGGCGAAACTAAACATGTTGTTGAACGCTCTAAATGGATTAAACAATTAGGGAATGGTCCGGAGCAGGGTGCGTCGGAGCAGAATTTCGAGAAGGAACAGTCCGAACGCGAACCACGCCCACATCATATAGTCGTCCTCGGTGTGCGAGAAGTGGCGCACGTCCATCTGGGTCTTTTCCAGTTGGTCGATTTCGTTGAATATGTCTTTCAGCACGGAGTTCCCGGTGGCGCGGAAATATTTTCCTCCGGTCATCGACGCTATGGTGCGGAGTGCGTCTTCGTCGATGGTGACAGGCATCGGCACGTAGTCTATGCCGCCGAAGTAGTTGCTTACGGGCGTTGGGGCCGTGCCGTTGGTTCCTACACCTATGGTGTAGACCTTTATGCCGTATTTCTTGGCTATCTCGGCCGCTGTCAGCGGGGGTACGACTCCGGTGTTGTTGGTTCCGTCGGTGATCAGGATTACGCTTTTGGATTTGGCCTTTCCGTCCTTTATGCGGTTGATTGAAGTGGCGAGTCCGTCGCCGATTGCGGTTCCGTCGTCAAGCATGCCCATCTTTATCTCGTGGATATAGTTTGCCACCATGGCCCGGTCGGTGGTCATCGGCAGCAATGTAAAGCTTTCGCCTGCGAATATGACCAATCCCATGTTGTCGTTGTCGCGGCCCGATGTGAACTTCGCCGCTACATCCTTCGCCGCCTCGAAACGGTCGGGGGTGAAGTCGCGGGCAAGCATCGAGGTAGAAATGTCGAGTGCTATTACTATGTCGGTTCCTTCGATGGACGAAGTGCGCCAGTTGTCGCTCGTCTGAGGCCGTGCCAGCACTATGATCAAACACCCTATGGTGGCGAGCCGGAGTAGGAACAGTCCGTGCAGCAGATATTCCTTGTATGACCTCGGAAGCTTGGCATACGGGGCCGTGGTCGATATTTCGAGTGCCGGATATGCGGTGCGGTGTTTCCATACATACCATCCGATCAGAGGGATGAATATGAGGAACAGCCATAGATATTCGGGATGTGCGAGTTGCATCATTTTACTTTTTTAGGGTCATTAATGTCGTTGTTGGCCTTGTCGTCCTGCGTCTCGGGTGCCACCTCGACCGGCTTGGTGGCTTCAACGAACTGGACAGCCATGTTGAATGTCTTAGCATTGTCGTCGGGAAGCGGCCTTACGTTGGCAAATTTCACGAAGTCGGCTATTTCGAGAATCTGCTTCATAAGCGGCGATGACGGTTTGACTTCCTGATGCGACGATATGACGTTCATGATCTGCGACGAGGTCATCTCCATGGCGTTTATGCCGAACCGCCTGTGGAGGTAGATACGGAGTATCTCGGTCAGACGGGTGTAATACTCCTTCTCGTGTCCATGTTCGCACAGTTTCATGTTTTTCAACGCATTGAGCTGCTGCATGGCCATCTCATAAGGCGGAACAGGCGGTTTCGGCGGGATTATAGTGCCGATGATGGCTTTGCGCTTGCTCCATACGATGTAAAGCGCCACAACCAGCACGAGTGCCGCCAGGATGAACATCACCCACCAGTAGTCGACGATGAAGTCGGGGAGTATGTCCCATATTTTCCATCCCGGAGCCGCTGTGCCGGCGTAATCGTGGACAGTCTGCAACGTGTCGACGGGAACCGGAATGACTTTCAGGGCGAGTTCGTTGGACTTGAACGTGTCATTGCCTGCCACATATATGAAAGGCTTTATAGTGTACAGTCCAGAGTCAAACGACTGTATGATTATGTCCTGTGTGATTTCTTCCCTGTCGGAACCGAGCGAAGAGGTGTCGGCCGGCAAAGCACGGATCACTTCGATTTCGCTTATAAGCGTGTCGCCCACGTTGGTGAAATATCCTTGAGTGCCTCGGTCCTGGACCACATTTATCTTTAGAGTGGTCTGTTTGCCCATGATTATGTAGGCCGAGTCGAGGGATGTCTTTACGGTGACGGGTCCCGCCGCCGACATTCCGAGCGACAACGCCGCAAGGCATATTAGATATATTATGCGCTTAAATCCGCTATTCATTAGTTCGCAATTGAGAGTGAATTGATACTTTCATTATATTTGTGTATGCCGGACCTATCTGACTCCTCGCTTCTTGAAGAGCGCCATCAGAGCCTTGACGAAGTCTTCGTCGGTGGCTATCGAAGTGTACTCCACACGGCTCTTGTTGAACCTGTCGATCATAGCCTGCTGTCTCTCATACCACCATCTGTTGAATGTCTGTCTGACTTTCTTTGACGATGTGTTGATCCAGCGGTCATGTCCTGTCTCAAGGTCAATGACCCTCATGAGTCCGACATCCGGCAGTTGGGAGTCGCGCTTGTCGTAGACCTGTACTGCCGTGACGTCGTGCTTGTTGTTGGCGATCGACAAAGCCTGGTAGTAGTCGTGGTCATCGATGAAGTCGGAGATGACGAATGTGGTGCAACGCTTTTTGATGGCGTCCGTAAGGTAGCGCAACGCTACAGCCACGTCTGTTCCCTTGTGTTGCGGGGTAAAGTCGAGCAGTTCGCGTATGATGAACAGGATGTGCTTGCGTCCTTTCTTCGGGGGAATAAATTTCTCGACTTTGTCGGAGAAAAATATCACTCCGATCTTGTCGTTGTTCTGAATTGCCGAGAATGCCACGGTGGCGGCTATCTCGGCAATCATCATACGTTTGTCCTCGCCTACGGCGCCAAAGTTACGGCTTCCCGACACGTCGATCAGGAGCATTACCGTCAGCTCTCGTTCTTCTTCGTAGACCTTGACGTACGGACGGTTGTGTCGGGCAGTGACGTTCCAGTCTATGTCGCGGATGTCGTCGCCGTACTGGTACTCCCGCACTTCGCTGAATGTCATACCGCGCCCTTTGAAGGCGGAGTGGTACTCACCGGCGAAAATGTTCTGCGACAGTCCCCTCGTCTTTATCTCAATTTTGCGTATTTTCTTAAGAAGCTCGTTGGCGTCCATAGAGTGCTATGATAAAAGTGAAAGTGTGTTAGGGCACCTCGACTTTGTCAAGGATTTCCGACACGATGTCGTCGGTGGTGATGTTGTTGGCTTCGGCTTCGTATGTGAGTCCGATCCTGTGGCGCAACACGTCGTGGGCCACGGCGCGTACATCTTCCGGCACGACGTAGCCTCTGCCTCGGAGGAATGCGTAGCTTCTGGCCGCGCGTGCGAGGCTTATCGAAGCACGCGGAGAAGCACCGAACGAGATGATCGATGTGAGGTCGTTGAGCGAGTAGTCGGCCGGGAATCGTGTGGCGAATACTATGTCGACGATGTAGCGTTCGATCTTTTCGTCGATGTATATCTTCTCGCATACTTTCTGCGCTTCGAGGATTTCCTCGGGTTTCAGAAGCGGTCGGATCTCTTTCTTCTCGTTGATTATGTTCTGGCGGATGATGATCTTTTCCTCCTCCTTTGTGGGATAGCCGATGACTACCTTAAGCAGGAAACGGTCGACCTGAGCTTCCGGCAAGGGATATGTGCCTTCCTGCTCGATGGGGTTCTGGGTGGCCATTACAAGGAACGGCTCGTCAAGAGTGAACGTGTTGTCGCCGATGGTCACCTGGCGCTCCTGCATGGCCTCAAGAAGTGCGCTCTGCACTTTGGCCGGGGCGCGGTTGATTTCGTCGGCGAGGACGAAATTGGCGAAAATCGGACCCTTCTTTACCTGAAACTGTTCGCTTTTGACGCTGTACATCATTGTGCCGATTACGTCGGCGGGTAATATGTCGGGAGTAAACTGTATGCGGCTGTATTTTGCGTCGATGACATGTGCCAAAGTCTTTATGGCAAGGGTCTTGGCCAGACCGGGGACGCCTTCGAGCAGTACGTGTCCGTTAGATAAAAGAGCTATCAGAAGCGAGTCGACCAGATGCTTTTGGCCAACGATGGTCTGATCCATGCCCTTTTGAATCAGGTTTATGAAGTCGCTTTTAGCTGCAACGAGGTCGTTGAGCTCTCTAATGTTTACCGTGTCACTCATAATGATTGTGTTGTGGGTAAATAATTTTTTATGATATATTTATTGTATAATTTTCGTGAATAGTGGCCGAATCTTCTCCGTCCCTCAAATGTGCAAATTTAAATATTCCAACAAATCTTATCTTAAGAGAGATTGTTAAAATTATATATAGAACCTTTAGGTTGTTAAAAGATTAAGTTTATTTGTCCAATTTTTCCAATATGGCGCGAATTTTTTCATTGGCTTCCGCCACGCTTTCGGGGTCCGAGGCGTCGATGCCATATTTTTCAGCGGGTGGAATCACCACTGCAGTTCCGGGCTTGATGCGGTTGGGATTGGTGATGATGTCGCTGTTCTCAAGATATATGTACACCCAGAATCGGTAGTCGCCGTAGTATTTGCGCGCCATAGTGGTCAGATAGCGGCGCTGAGTGACCGTGTCGGTGACTTCAACCGGTGGTGCGGTCACTGGTTCGGTAGCTTGGTGTTGGCTGACGGTATCTGATTTTACTGTAGCGGATTCCGTGTCGTCAAGTTCTGAAGCGGAAATGCTGTCGGGGTATATGCCGGTACTTTCCGCAGGATCTGTCGGCGGAATCTGCACAGAGCCGTACGACGGTAACAGCCGGGCGATGTATGGGGCTGAGAAATATCCGATTATAAAACCGGCGAGAAGCCCCGTGATGAGCATCATCCAAGGGTTTAACGCAGATCTTCGGCGCGGTTTTGCCTCATAGTATTGCTCTTCGCTTTCTTGAGGCTCTGAATGCTCCGTTGAATCCGGGACCTCTTCGGGCATTTCCATTATGCTGTCGGTGGTCTCGTCAGTTTCGTTGCCGGAAGTCTCAGGCGTTTCGATGACGTGAGTTTCAGCCGGTTGCGTGGTCTCGGAGTCAATTTCCTGAACCGCCTGCTCTTCCTGCGGTAGGTCCTGGACAGGCATTTCGGGGCCGGTAGATTCCTGCGGGCCGCCTCCTTCGAGAATCTCTTCGGTGACGCCTTCCTCAAGTTCGACGGGTTCAAATGCCTCGAAAGGTTGGTTGACGTTTTCGGCCAGTGATTCGTCGGGATGCCATATCACGGATGGATCGATGTCGTCGCTGACGGAAAATGTTCCCAGCCCTTTTATGGTCACAGATTTGCCTTTCGACAGTGCTTCGGCAATGATGTCGGTCAAGTCTTGTATGAATGCTTTTGCTGTCAGCGAATTACTTCCGGTTGACTTCGCGATATTGTCGGCGAGTTGGTTCAGTGTGATTTTGCTGTTCATGATCAGTCGGCAATTTTTCGCTTTAAGATGGCACTTTGGTTAAACTCAAGGGTGATAGCAGGCGGAAGCAAAAGCTTTTTGCCTGTCGATAGGTCGGTGACTATTTTCTCGTCCTCTTTCCGGGACGAGAATGTCCCGAATCCTGGAAGTTGGACAGAGTCCATTTCGCAAAGATATTCTTGAATTGCCGATACAAAACCCTCCAATAGGGCATTGACATCTTTCTTGTCGCGTTGAAGCCTTTCGGACAACGTCTCTATGACAGCATTATGATTCATCTGGTCTGATTATTTATGCAAATTTAGCGAAAATTTTAGAGATAACGCAGAAATAGCTATATTTGCGGATATGACATAAAAACATATTGTAGATGAAGAAATTATATATTGTCTGCTCGCTCGTGGCGATATTGCTTTGTGCTTTATCAATGTATTTCGGCTGGGATGAAGGACGGATGGCGCGTTCGGTAGGAGCCTCGTTTATGATTCTGGTTATACAGTGGACGTTTTTTAAAGCGGGTTTCAATAAGCTGCGATCGGTAGGTGTCGGCATGAATTTGAGTGTTGACCGCAGGATGCGGCTTGTAAGTATAGTGTTGGCTTTAGCCATAGTGATGCTCGGTATCGTCGGGCTGATGGATTATCTTGATACTGGAAGGATATCCCAGTTCTTCACGATAGGGGCTATGATTGTCATGGCAGTTGAGGCAATGGTGTCGAGCCGATTGCTGCGTCAGGCCTGACCAGTCTGTATTATAAAACATCAGTCCCGGGCTGAGAGGGTGAAATTTCTCATGGCCCGGGACTGAATCATTTAATAATTCCTTCAGAATAGGCTTACTTCGCTTCGGAAGTAATGTATGTCAATTCAAATTTAGCGGAATAGTAGTCATCGTCTTCGTCTTCGTCGTCATCGTCTTCGTCTTCGTCAAGCATTGATTCAGTGACGTTCAACTTGTTGCCGTCGAATGATACGGTAGCGAATCCGCCCATGCCGTCGTTGTCGATATCGGTATAGTCCCATGAGTAACGGATAAGTCCCTTGCTTTCGTTTGCCCAGGTCCATGTCGATATGGCGAGCAGATCATTTGTGTATGTCACCATATAGGTTCCGGATTTGGAGAATACGATCTGGTTGGCGCTTTTCAGTACATCGGCAAGCATGTTCAGCTCGGCCTCTTCTTCGGGTCCCCATTCTGTTTCGTCGTCATATTGCATCAGCGTCTTGGCCAGATCGGAAAGAAGCTTCTTAACGTCGTTTTTAGGCGCGGTCTTGTTGAAGATGGTTTTCTTTCCGACTTGTATGAATATGCGGTAGCTGTCGATGTTCCACGAGCGGCAGATGGCCTGGGTCATTGCGCTGTTCCCTATTTCGGCCCCTTTTGTGGCGTTGATGTCAATGGTCTCGCCGTCGGTTGTCGTGATGTTCAGCTTGTAAGAGCCGCCTTCTGTAGTGATGGTTATCTTGCCGAATCCATCAAGGATGTATGCACCGTTGGCATCGATGGTGTATTTGCCGGTTATTATTCCGTTGAAGCTGTCTGAACGCGACATGTCGCCAATGCCTTTGAGCATGGATGTGCTTTTGATGCGTGATGATTTGCGCGGAGCTGAATTCCATCCGGATGATGCATAAGCGGTGTTGATAATGTAGTTTCCGGCAGAAGTGAACTCGATTGATTGAATTTCTGCATCCTGGTCGGAATTCAGGTATTTGGCGCTTTCGGCCTCATATTTGGGAGTTCCCAATTCCGGCGCATTGGTGGTCGGATCGTCATTGTCGTTGTCGCAGGAGGCAAAGCTGAATCCCAGCAGGGCTGAACAAAGCATGGCGCTGATATAACGCCTAAATTTAAAATTCATAAATGATTTGGTTTTGATTAATAGATAAATGATTGTTCTGTACTTGTTTTAGTTGATAGATATCGGCGCAAAGGTATATAATTTTTGCTTATTCCGGAAATAAGAAATTGAAAATATTGTGGCCAAGAGTTAATTCATACTGTTAAAAGTCAGATATATGTCCTGTGATTGTTTTAAAGCCATTTAATGGCATTTATAAAAAAGTGCCGGAATATGGCTATATCCCGACACCTGTGCTGTGGATGCTATGTCGACCGGTATTACCAGATGACTACCCGGTCGGCCGGAGCAAGATACATCTTGTCGCCGTCTTTTATGCCGAAAGCCTTGAAGAATGGCTCGATGTTGCGGAGCGATCCGTTGACTCTCCATTTTCCGAGCGAGTGCGGGTCAGTCTTGGTGCGGAGCAGGATCTCTTCGTCGCGGATGTTTCCGGCCCATACATTAGCGTAGGCGAGATAGAACCGCTGGTCGGGGGTGAATCCGTCGATAGTCTCACCCTCGGATCCTTTTAATGAATTGTGGTAGGCCGTGTATGCGACGCGCAGACCTCCTTGGTCGGCGATATTTTCACCTAAAGTGAATCGTCCGTTGGCGTGTGTGTCGCCGAGCACTATTATTTTGTCGAACTGGTCTGCCAGTCTGTCGGTCAGTTTTGTAAAGGCTTCTTTGTCCGAGTCGGTCCACCAGTTGGCGAAGTTGCCGTCTTTATCGAACTGGCTTCCCTGGTCGTCGAATCCGTGGGTCATCTCATGTCCTATCACCACGCCGATGGCACCGTAATTTGCCGCGGGATCAGCGTCAGGATCGAAGTATGGTGCCTGCAGGATGCCTGCGGGGAAACATATTTCGTTAGTAGTGGGATTATAGTACGCATTGACGGTCTGAGGCGACATATACCAGCGTGAGCGGTCGACGGGCTGTCCCCAGTCGGCCAGATTGTAGTCGATCTCATGCTTCAGGGCCCCCTTGATATTGTCCCAGTATGAGCGGCGGGGATCGATGGTCAGTTTGGAGTAGTCGCGCCATTTGTCGGGAAATCCGATTTTTACTGTAAAAGTCTCCAGCTTTTCTTTTGCACGGGCTTTTGTCGTATCGCTCATCCACGTCAGATTCTCAATATGGCTTAGCAGTGCGGTTCGCAGGTTTCCTACGAGTTCGAGCATCTTGTCCTTTGCCGACTGCGGGAAATATTTCTGTACGTACAGTTCGCCCACCGCTTCGCCGAGCAGAGCGTTAGGCACGGCCAATGCTCTTTTCCACCGAGGCATAGGCTGTTCGACTCCGGAAATGACTTTTGAAAGTTCAAATTTGGCATTCACAAAGTCGTCGCTCAGATAGTCGGCCGCCGTAGAGATGTAGCCGGCCGTAAAATAATCATGCAGAGCTTGTTCCGACGATTCGGCCATGATTTTGTCGACCATGGCGAGTGATTTCGGCTGGCCGATTATCACGGTGTCGATGTCGGTGATGCCCTGTAGGGCGAAATAGCGTTTAAGATTCACATTAGGAAAGTCTGAGGCCAGTTGGTCGAGGCTCATCGGATTGTATGTGGCGGCAGGATTGCGCAGTTCTTCGCGGGTCATGGCCGCCTGTGCGAGGCGTGTCTCTATCTCCATCACATTGTCGGCGAGCCTGTCCTGTGCCTGTTGGCTGTAGCCGACCAAAGATGCGAGAGTCTTCAGATATATCCGGTATGCCTCCCTGATCTTGCGGGCATCGTCGGAGTCCTCAAGATAGTAGTCGCGGTCGCCGAGTCCAATACCTCCCTGGCTCCAGTACATGGCGTTGGCGTCGGAGTTCATCATGTCGGCTTCGACTCCTGTGGCAAAAAAGGCATTAATGCCTATCATTTTTGCCATGAGGTCGATAAGGCCTGACTTTGGAGTCTGGTTTATGGCCACAACGTCGCCCATGATGGGCTGTGCGCCGTCGATGTTCAGTTTGATGCTGTCAAGCCCCATGGCGTAAAGGTCGCCTATTTTTCTGGCGATTGATCCCGGCTCGGCATTTTTGCTGTCGAGACCTGTTATCAAGTCGCGGAGTTGGGTCCGGTTATTGTCGCGTAGTTCGTCGAATGTCCCGAATCTTGCAAATTCCGGTTTTAGCGGATTGGCTTTCATCCATCCGCCGCAGGCATATTGATAGAAGTCGTCCTGCGGAGCTGTCGACAGGTCGAGATTGTTTCTGTCTACTCCTTTTTTTATTTCTGCGTCCATTGTTATCGATGTGGTTAATACGATAGAAAGAGCCGCTATACCGATCTTTCTCATGTGTTAAGTTAATATTGTTAATGATATTTAAGGCGAAATGTTCGTTTCGCCGACATTAATTTGCAAGTTGCTCTTTAAGGGATTCGAGTTCCATCGTGCTCAGCTCCCACTGGCTCATGGCGTTGTCGAGTTTCTTATGAAGCGAGGCGTGCAGCTCGAATATATCGCCGTCGACATTCCCGTCGGCGATTTTTGATTCGACTTCTGCCACCCGGCTCTCTAACTCCGCTATCTCGGCTTCTGCGTCGGCCACTTTCTTTTCGGCGCGTTTCAGCATCTTGGCCCGTTCGCGCTGTTCTGCGTAAGTCAAGCGTCCGGCCGAAGGTTGGGTTTGAGCCGACGGCTTCTGTACGTCGGCCTTTTTTGTGTCAGACGTCGAGGCTGACGGGGACTTTGCTTGAGGTTGGTTTTTATAGCCAAGTTCATTGAGCGATGCGAGGCGTTTCTTCTCCAGAAACTCATATATGCCTCCTAAGCACTCCTTGACCTTCCCATCGCCGAATTCATATACTTTCTCGACGAGTCCGTCGAGGAATTCCCTGTCGTGGCTTACGAGAATCACGGTCCCGTTGAATTCCTTGATGGCTTGTTTAAGGATGTCTTTGGTGGCCATGTCGAGGTGGTTGGTCGGCTCGTCGAGTATCAGCAGGTTGACGGGTTCGAGCAGTAGTTTTATCATGGCCAGACGGGTCTTTTCGCCTCCCGACAGCACTTTGACCTTTTTGTCGGAAGCTTCGCCTCCGAACATGAACGCTCCAAGTATGTCGCGTATCTTTGTGCGTATGTCGCCGACTGCCACGCGGTCTATTGTGTCAAACACTGTCAGGGTCTCGTCGAGCATCTGAGCCTGGTTCTGCGCGAAGTATCCGATCTTGATATTGTGGCCTATCTTCAGATTCCCGGTAAAAGGGATTTCGCCCATTATGCATTTCACGAGAGTGGATTTGCCTTCGCCGTTTTTCCCGACGAAAGCCACCTTCTCTCCGCGTTTTATAGTGAATGTGGCGTGATCAAATACCTGATGCTCTCCGTATGCCTTGCCTACGTTGTCGGCTATGACTGGATAGTCGCCGGATCTCGGGGCCGGCGGGAAACGCAGGTTAAGGTGCGACGTGTCGACCTCGTCGACTTCGATGCGTTCGATTTTCGCAAGCTGCTTTATACGGCTCTGGACCTGTACGGACTTGGTGGCCTTATAGCGGAACCGCTCGATGAAGTCCTCCGTGTCCTGGATCTGCTTCTGTTGGTTTATGTAGGCGCGTCGTTGCTGTTCGAGGCGTTCCTGACGCAGCGCCACGTATTTGGAATAGTTTACGGAATAGTCGTAAATCTTGCCTAACGAGATCTCTATGGTGCGGTTTGTCACATTGTCGATGAATGCCCTGTCGTGGCTCACGAGCACTACTGCATTGGCCTTGGTCATAAGGAAGTTCTCCAGCCACTGTATGGATTCGATGTCGAGGTGGTTGGTCGGCTCGTCGAGAAGCAGTACGTCGGGGTGTGTCAGAAGCAGTTTGGCAAGCTCTATGCGCATGCGCCAGCCGCCGCTGAACTCCGCTGTCGGCCTGTCAAAGTCGGAGCGTTTGAACCCGAGTCCGGCGAGGGTCTTCTCGATCTCTGCCTCCGCGTTTTCGCTCTCTTCCATGGCTATACGTTCGGTCAGTGCCGTGATCCGGTCGATGAGCTTCTGATAGTCGGCTGATTCATAGTCGGTCCGCGACGAAAGCTCCGCGTTCAGGCGGTCAAATTCTTCGTGTAGCGATTTTATGTGGGAGAAAGCCGTGCGCACTTCTTCAATGACCGAATTGGAGTCGGTTATGGTCATGTGCTGAGGCAGATAGCCTATAGTGATGCCTTGCGGCACGGCCACTTGTCCCGACGTAGGACGCTGGATGCCGGCTATGATTTTGAGCATGGTCGACTTGCCTGCTCCGTTTTTGCCGACCAGTGCTATCTTGTCTTTCTTGTTTATGACATAATTGATGCTGTCAAACAGGCTTTTTGCACTGAATTCTACTGAAAGATTCTGTATGGAGATCATTTATTTCGTTTAGTGGTGGCTGTCACAGGTTGTGCCGGAAGCTTTGATGCACCCCTTTATTTCGTGCCGAGTTCGCGTATGGCTCCTGTGACCGGATTGAATATGAGATATGCGGGAGCTTTTTTGTCGCTGAATATCTTCGGGTCGAGTCCGAAAACTATGCCGTACTGGGCCGCGTCGACTGAACCTTCCCATACGGTGTTTCCACGGAAAGAGATTTTAACCGAGGCTGTTCCCGGGATGCAGTAGGCCACGCCTCCTTCCGGAAATTTTTTTGTCTCACCCTTTTCGTTGACCGGAAGTTTGCCGCGGTCGGTGACGTTGACGGAGATGGTGATAGGATCGCCCGAAAGATCGTCGGCGTCAACGATTCCGTCGATTGCCGATACACGTGCGAGAACGCTTTTCGACGACTCTTCGGCAGGCACGAATGTCATGGTGCTTACGGTGGTCTCGGTCTGGGTTGTGCCGACAAACATTGCAGTCAGGGCCGCTTCTTGCGCGGCTATTTCGTCGACGATTATCTGCATGGCTTTACCGTCAGGGGGCATCTGGTCGGCCTGTCCGGTGACGAGGTCTGTCCTGCTCTGGCGAAGGTCGTAGATCTTTTGGGCGGCGAGTTCGGCGCGTTTTGCCGACGACTGGCTCTGCAGCATCTCCTCGCTGACGGCATGACGGGCTGCGGCGGTCTCCAAAGGAGTGGGGGCCGCTTTGACCGGTTCCGGCAATACCGGTCTCTCCGGGATGGTGACATCTTCAGTGTTTATCGCCAAAGGCATTCCGTTTTCGTCGACTACGATGAACGGTGTCTGTCCGGCGCGGAACTGCATCAGATACTGTTCGGCGTTGTTGGCGCGGCCTCTGGCATTGACTGTCACCGACTTTATGTCCCATGATTCAGAAGGCTCCGAGATCGGGGTGTCGGAGTTGAGATATTTTTTAGCGTATTTATAGAATTCGCCTGGCTGGTTTACGGTGTGCACGGCCTCGACTGTTATGTCGAGCACGGTGGTAGGTAATGTATACACCAGGCCATAATCATTTGCTTTTGAAGCTGAAAGCTTGGTGGTGGTCTGAGCCGGAGCCGCTAATGTGGCGGCGAGGCAGATTAGGGTCGTTAGCTTCGTTTTCATGTTGAGAAGATGCTGAAGTTATTCTGTGTTGATTTATTTTGCTTATGTTTAGAGTTGTCACGACATTATGTCGCGGATGGCCTTTCCTGTACATTCGGCTATGTCGGTGGCCATCACCCCGTATTCGCCGTGAAGTTCTTGTGCCAGACAACCTGCGCGACCATGTATGAATGCTCCTAACGCGGCCGCCACATCGGGCATGAAGCCCTGTCCGGCCAGCGAAGCGATGATGCCTGTCAGCACGTCGCCGCTTCCCGGAGTGGCAAGTGCCGGTGTACCGTTGTCGATGAAGTATATTTTGCCGTCAGGGCGCACGACGCATGTGTAGTGGCCTTTCAGAAGTATGATCAGATTGTAGTAGGTCGCCTTGTCGATGGCTGTCTTTAATCTTGCTTCGTGGGAATGGTGTTCGCCGAACAGCCGGTCGAATTCGCCTGCATGCGGCGTCATCACCGACATGGCCGGAATATGGTCGAGAAGGGTGGGACGCTGTGCTATGCAGTTTATCGCGTCGGCATCGATGATGATGGGTTTCGTCATGCCGTTGATGAATTTTTCCACGGCTTTCACGGTATATTCATGTGTGCCGATTCCGGAGCCGATTGCTATGGCGTTGTAGTCGTGCTTGACGTTGATGTCGGTGATTAAAAGCTCATTGTGGTCGGCTTGGAACATTGCTTCCGGCAGGGCTGTCTGAAGGCAGTTGAATCCGCACCGTGGTGCGTGGATCGACAGCTTTCCGACACCCGACCTGAGTGCTCCACGGCCGCACATCTGCGCTGCTCCCATCATGCCGTAGCGTCCGGCCACGAGCAGGACATTGCCGAGGTCGGCTTTCGACACGAATGCATTGCGGGGCGAGAGCAGGCGTCGGGCATCCGACTGCTCAAGAAGGTAATATGGCGATCCGACAGATCTGACTTCGTCGCCGGCCATCTTTATGTCGAGCACTTTCCATTCGCCGAGAAATTCGGCATTGTCGGCTATGAAGAATGCCACGCGGGGAAATTCTACCGCGAGGGTCAGGGTGGCATGGATGACGTTGCGGCTCAGGTTGCGGTCGTTCCATTCGGCAAACATTCCTGAAGGAATGTCGATGGACACGATCGTGGCGCGGGAATTGTTGATATAGTCCACGAGCGACTGAAATCCACCGGTAAGGGTCTCTTTCAGTCCGGAACCGAAGAGGCCGTCGATGACGAGTGCGTCGGGCGATATATATGGCGGTGTGAAGTCGCCGCTGACTTCTGTAAATGATGACGGATTCTGGGCTACGAGCAAGTCGCGGTAATGGGCACATGCCTCGCTCAGCTTATTGAATATGTTGAACAGAAGTGTCTCCACCGTGTAGCCTTCGTCGATGAGCATGCGGGCGACGGCTAAGGCGTCTGCACCGTTGTTGCCGGGTCCGGCAAACACGATGACGGTCTTGTTCGGACGCCATCGCGACACTATTTCCCATGTGACAGCCTGGGCCGCTCTCTCTACAAGCTCTATCGAACTTACGCCGTCGTTGTCGATGACCGTACGCTCTATAGTCCTGATCTGGTCGTTAGTGAATATTTTCATCAGGTTAAGACAATTTTAACATTCTCCGAATGCCTCGTAAAAAAGCTATGGCAAATTTACGATAAAAAGCTGGATTTTACACCGTCAGAATGAAATTTTGGCGATGATGATTCCATCCGTAGCCTAAAATAAACTCTGTCGCCATACGTTGGACGACTGTGGCGGTGCGTTTGAGATTATAAAGATGCCGCTTTTGTGACCGGCTCTGCTATCCTGGAATTTAATTCCGTGAGGTCCGGGAAGTCGATTCCGTGGAGTGGTCCGGTATGTCTTTGCCGAAAAAGTGGTTGATTATGACAGCGAGTGCTCCGTCGCCGGTGACGTTGCAGGCTGTGCCGAAGCTGTCCATGGCTATATAGAGGGCTATCATCAATGCAAGCATCTGCTCGTTGAATCCCAGGATTGTGCTCAGCAGGCCCAATGAGGCCATTATGGCTCCGCCGGGTATGCCGGGGGCGGCTATTATGGTGATTCCGAGCATGGCTATGAAGTGGACAAACATGCCGAGACTGTACGGCTCGCCGTGCATTATAAGCAGGGCAAGGGCGCATGCCACGATCTTGAGTGTGCTGCCCGACATGTGTATGGTGGCGCACAGAGGCACTACGAACCCGGCTATGTCCTCGTTGACGCCGAGCTTGATCGTCTGCCTTAACGTGACGGGGATCGTGGCCGCCGACGACTGTGTGCCGAGGGCGGTGAAGTAGGCGGGCATCATGCCGCGCAGCATCTTGAACGGATTGCCGTGTGAGAAGCATGCCGCGATGCAGTACTGGAGCACGAGTATGAACACGTGCAGCAGGAAAATCACGGCTATGATCTTTATGAAAGTAGTCAGAATAATTCCCACTTGCCCGACGACCGTCATATTTAGAAATATGCCGAAGATATATACCGGCAGCAACGGCAAGATGGCCACATCTATGCTCTTGGCCACGATGGTCCTGAACTCTTCAAATCCGTGGCGCAAGGAATTGCCTTTTAAAAATGCGATTCCGAGTCCGAGCATGAACGCCAGCACAAGCGAAGTCATTACCGACATGAGTGGGGGTATGTCGACCGTGAAGTATGGCGAGATGTCGGCACCTGACTCCACGGTTGCGAGCGACTGTTCGCCGCCAATGAGCGACGGGAATGTCAGAACGCCGGTGAAGTATGATATCATACCTGCTAAAAATGTGGCGAAGTAGGCCAGGAGCGCGGTGGCTACAAGGAGCTTTCCGGCTCTTCGTCCGACGTCGGCGATGGCAGGTGTGACGAATCCTACAATGATCATCGGAATCATAAATCCGAGAAACTGCGAAAATACGGAGTTGAATGTGGCGAAGATGCGTGTCGACCACATCGGCGACACATATCCGAATGCGATTCCTGATACTATGGCGAGGGCTATTTTCCCTAAAAGACCAATTTTAATCCTTGACTTCATTGCCGGCGGGTGGGTTTGGTGGTGAAAGGTGTAATATACACACAAATTTAAGAATAAAAAAGGGATGCTAAAGGTTCGGAACCGTTGTTTTTTATTAATTTTGCAGAAAAGAATTATACCACGATGGACAAAGTGACATACAATGGCATGAATTTCGTGCCTTACATTACCAATGAGACCATACAGGAGCGTATCTCGGACTTGGCCGGCCGCATAGAGAAGGAGTATGAAGGGCGTTCGCCGTTGTTTCTTTGTGTGCTTAACGGCGCGTTTCCGTTTGCCGCAGATCTTTTCCGTGCGGTGAATCTTGACTCTGAAATATCGTTTATACGTCTGAAGAGCTATGAGGGCACTTCCACGACGGGAAAGATCAAAGAGGTGCTCGGATTGACTGAAAATCTGGAGGGCCGCGATATAATAGTGGTCGAGGACATCGTGGACACCGGGCGTACTATCAGCAAACTTGTCGAGGATCTGAAAGCCAAGAATCCCGCGTCGGTGCGTGTGGCCACTCTGCTGTTCAAGCCGGCGGCCGAACAGTGCGGCGTGGTGCCCGATTATGTCGGGTTTGAGATTCCGACTAAATTTATCATAGGTTTCGGTCTGGATCTCGACGGCAAGGCGCGCAATCTGCGTGACATATACGTGCTTGAAGGAAATTAATCGGGTTTATTCCCGAAAGCTTGTCTGCTTAATGATACTATAACCAAAATTATTTTAAAAGGAATATGTTCAATATCGTTATTTTCGGTGCGCCAGGAAGTGGTAAAGGCACTCAGAGTGAGAAACTTATTGATGAGTACGGACTGTTTCATATATCTACCGGCGAGGTACTCCGTGACCATATTGCCCGCGAAACCGATCTGGGAAAAGTGGCCGAGAGCTATATATCGCAGGGACAGCTGATTCCTGACGATCTTATGATTGACATCCTCGACAGGGTGCTTGAAGATAATCCGGAGTCGGCGAAAGGTGTGATTTTCGATGGATTTCCGCGTACCATACCTCAGGCTAAAGCATTGAAGGATATGCTCGGAAAGCGAGGCTCTGAAGTCCATGCTGTGGTCGGTCTTGAAGTTGACGACGATGAACTGGTGGACCGTCTGGTCAAACGCGGGCAGATGAGCGGCCGTGCCGACGATAATCCCGAGACTATCAGCCAGCGTCTGAAGGTCTATCATTCGCAGACCTCCCCGTTGCGCGATTACTATATCGGCGAGGGCAATTATCATGCCATTCCCGGCTCAGGCGATGTAGACGCCATTTTCGCTACGATTAAGAAGTCCATCGACAGTAAGAAGTAGGGACCGGCGCTTACGGATATATAAGTCATAAAATAAGGCTGACATCCTTCGATAGAGTGTCAGCCTTATTTCGTACCTGAAGTGGGACTCGAACCCACACAGCCGTAATGGCCAAGGGATTTTAAGTCCCTCGTGTCTACCATTCCACCATTCAGGCAGTCATGTGCGGTGTATGCACCGCTTCGACGGAGCAAAGGTAGTAAGATATTTTGGAATATGCAAATGCTCAGTCTGCGTAGATCATCTTTCGGGTCATGCCACCGTCTATTATGATGTTCTCGCCGTTTATGAAGTCGTTGCCGGGCATGGCGAGGAACAAGCACATCCGGGCTATGTCGTCGGGGGTTCCGACACGTCCTGAAGGATGCTGAGTGTGATCTGCGTCCGAGAGGTCGCTGTAGTCTTTGGTGGCTATCCATCCGGGAGAGATGGCGTTGACTGTAATTCCGAGCGGCGACAGCGATGCCATAAGCGCGTGGGTCAGTGACATTATGCCGCCTTTTGAGGCGGAGTATGCTTCTGTGCCCGGTTCGCTCTGCTTGAATCTGGTGGAGCAGATGTTTATGATCCGGCCGTAGGTATTGCGCTCCGGCAGTTGCGATCTATGTATGGACAGATATCGCGCCGTCACGAACACGGGGCGCAGGTTGACTGCCATGATTCTGTCGAATTCGGCAGGCGAGGTTTCGGCCAGCGGGGTAAATCTGCTTATGCCGGCATTGTTGACAATTATGTCGATGTCGCCCCAAGAATCAATTATCCGGCCCATGCACGATTCGAGTGCGTCGACGTCGGCCACATCGGCGGGATAATATTGCGCTCCTGTGCTTTGGGCAGTGGCATTGCCCGCTTTCCGGTCGGTATCGCAGAATGCCACTCTGCATCCGGCATCGCGGAATGCCTTGACTATTGAGGCTCCGATACCGGAAGCTCCACCGGTGACAAATACACGACGAGGGGGAAATTTGAAGCACACGGTTCCGGGTCTGGCTCCCGACGGGGTGGTCTTGGGGCGGTAAGCCGGTCGGTGCGGACCCCGATGCTCCTCCATTTTCTTTTCAAGATAGTTGTCGGCCATACTTTTATTGAAGAGTCATTTAACGACGTTCCCGGCCGTCGTGACAGGCGGTCGGGAACGCGATGTTGTTGTGTCGCGGAGATTGTCAGCGTGCTTCCCATCCGAGGGCGCTTGCCCCGAGCACGGCGGCATCGCTCTCTTTAAGCTCGGAGAGGAGGAGTTTGGTCTTACCCTTGAATATGTTCAGCATGTTGCGCTCCATGGTTTCCTTTATCGGCTTCATCAGAAGGTCGCCTGCTCGGGTCAGGCCGCCGAACAGCACGATTGCTTCCGGACTGCTGAAGCACACGAAATTACAGAATGCGCGTCCCATGATTTCGCCGGTATATTCAAATATTTCCTTGGCGAGTTTGTCGCCAAGCATGGCGGCGTCGTAAACGTCTTTAGAGGTGATATCCTCTACCGGAAGCTCGCGGAGACGCGAGGGTTCTGTGCGCATTTCGAGGAATTCGCGGGCTGTACGTGCTACGCCGGTAGCCGAGCAGTATGCTTCGAGGCATCCTGTACGGCCGCATCCGCAGATTCTGCCGTTGTTGGGCTTGACTACCACGTGTCCGAGTTCACCGGCAAATCCATCATGTCCGTAGACAAGTTGTCCGTTGACTACGATTCCGCTTCCTACTCCTGTGCCGAGCGTGATCATTACGAAGTCTTTCATTCCGCGGGTCACGCCGTAGGTCATTTCGCCTATGGCGGCCGCGTTGGCGTCATTGGTGATGGCCACCGGCACGCCGAAAGCTTCGCGGAGCAGTTCTGCTAAAGGAATGGTGCCTTTCCATGGAAGGTTCGGCGCCATTTCGATGCATCCTGTGTAGTAGTTGGCGTTTGGTGCTCCCACGCCTATGCCTGCTATTTTATCGGTGGCGTCGTTGTTCTCAAGAAGTGTGTCAAGGGCTGACTTCAGTTCAGCGATGTAGTCCTTCACTTCAGGGTGTTTCCCGGTCTTGATTGAGCCGCTTGCGATAACATTTCCGCGTGCATCCACTATTCCGAATACGGTATTGGTACCTCCTATGTCGATACCTACTACATAAGGTTTCATTCAATAAAGTGTTATTAGTTAGTGTCAAATTCTATACTTTACAAAGGTAGTCAAAATTCGACATATCCCTAATTTGATATAGTTAAAATCGTTAAAATTGTCAATCTTCGAGGTAAAAAACGATTGTTGACACCACTCTGATCTTCTTGAGATATGGGGTGTAGGGGTCGCGGTCCTCAATGGAGAACTGGCCCTGCGAGGCTGTCTTTATCTTTCCGAGACGGCTTTGGGAGTCGGCCGCGAATTTGTCGGCGGCTTCGCGAGCGTTGTGGGTTGCCTCGGCTATCATCTCTGGTTTTACATCGTTGAGGCTGGTGTATTCGTAGATGGTCTGGTACTGGTAGTCGCCGGCAGTGATGGCCACTCCGTCTTTAAGAAGCTCCGTCTGCCGCTTGATAAGTTCGTTGACTTTCTCCACATTGTTTGATGTCACTACTATTACGGAAGTGACGTTGTAGCGGTATGGGCGGTCGTTGGATCCGTAGCGTTCCGCCTGCAGGTCGACAATGTTGGGGGCCTGTACGAGAATCTCGGATTCGGTGATGCCGTTGGCTTTCAGAAATTTCACCACAGTGGCGTTTGTGCGGGTGATTTTGTCGTATATGGCCGATAGGTCGTTGCCCACTTCCTTGCATACGATAGGCCATGTGACCTTGTTGGCCGTCACTTCCTTTTCCGCGAGACCTCTGACGGTCACTACTCTGTCGCGGTAACTGAAATTGTCGAATCCGGCTTTGATGAACACTCCTAAGAAGAATATGCCGGCCGCGATAAGGAGGGCCGGAATGATTTTTGTGAATGATTTCATGTGCTGTTTGGTTATTAAATTTCTTATGATATAACTATTGCGTGTTGATTAAAGTTCTGTACTTCGGAGCGTCATTTTGAGGCTACGGCTTCGAGGAGCGTCTTTTTCATAAGGTTGTGGTCGCGGAAGTCAGGACGGCCTGAGGCATTGCCGTTGCGGTCCACCATGATGTAGTAAGGTATGCCGTCGACTTTGAATTGGTCTCTGATGGCATTGATCTGATCCTCTGTAAGTCGGTAGTGTATGCCTTTGATGTCGGGTAGCATCGACATGTATTTTGCTTCGGGCGACGATTCGTCGGCGATGTATATCCACACTATGTCGTCGCTCGAAAGTTCAGTGGATTTGAGCGGCTCGTTGTGGGCGAGTGCATGGCGGCACGGACCGCACCATGTGTTCCATAGGTCGACGAGCACGACTTTGCCTTTATGTGGAGCTGTGATGGCGCTTAACAGCTTGTCGGGCGTCGCATCGGGTGTCGGGGTCAGCAATCCTGAATCTGCATATTTCTCTCTTAATGACCGGGTCCTTTCCTGACGGGCTGAAGCCGCTTCGGCAAAGAAGTCGCCATATTCAGCGAGTCGCTTAAGGTCGGCTTCTGTGAGCGCGAGTTGCGATGCTTTTCCGCAGGCTTCCGAATATGCGCTTATTGCGGAGGTCAGCGGAGTAGAAGCTCCATATTGGCGCCAGTCGATATTGTTGTTGTCGATTCCGAACAGAAGCAGGCGCGGGTTGCCTGTGTCAAACAGAGCGCCGATTGTGGCGAGCTGCTCCGGTTCGAGAGCCGTAGTGGCGATTGAAACCCGGCTGATACGTCCTGCCATGGGATTGGAGTTATAGTAGTTTGATGCGATTAGTCTTGCCGGATTCGAGGCTGCGTTCATCACCTCGGCCTGCATGTTGAGCATGGCCATCTCCTTGGCCTGTGCGGGAATGTCATAGGAAGTGATTGAGTCGGACCATTCTTTATAGAAAGCCAGCAGTTTGTCGGTGAACAGGTCGGGGGTGTCGGAAAGCGAGAAGCGTCCCTCGGCAAGAAGATCGTTGGTGAACTCTCTGGAGTATTGTCCCCGATAGAAATTCATAACCGAGTATGATCCGTCGGTTAAAATGTTGTTGCGTTTGTCTGATGAGAAGTTCTGCCTGTTTTTGGGCGATACGTTGAACGGACGGATATATACGTTGGTCTCTTCTCCCGGTGCTATCCAGATGTCATTGTAGCCGAATCCGAGGTCTGACTCCACGACAAAGGCTCTTGCGGGTCCGGCGAGCGGTATGGATATGGAAGCTGTTCCGTCGGCACCGGCTTTAACCGTATATTCCTCATGGCCTCCTTCAAGAGGCTCGACATAAAGGGCCATGTTTGCCGGCATGCCGTCGCGGTAGCCTATCATCTGTATGTTGACAATTGCGGTATCCACTTTCAGCACCGGCATAGGGAGGCTGTCGCTGTCGGGAACCTTTTTCAAGTGTGCGGGCAGAGCGTCGGTAAATGTGTCGCCGGTGCGGTCGCCGACAGCGTCTATACCCCATATCTGCCATCCGCCGGGTTCTTCTATAAAGTCAAATGATTCGGTAGATGCTGGAAGCGGCTCGAATATCAGCTTGAACTGCGTCTTCCCTGAGTCGGGCATCCATAGCTCTTTGCCGGGCTCTATGCCTTCGGCCGAAACCAAGGCATAGCTTTTGCCATCTGCCGCGAGGGTGGTGGTGGGTGCTATCTTTATCCAATAATGGGGCCGGTATTCTACGCTGATATCTATTATTGTGGCGGAATCAGTAAGCTCGACGCGGGTCACGTCGAGACTTCGGGTATTATTTGCTTCCGTGGAGGGATTCTCTACCGTGCGCGGAATTTTATGGCCGCATGCGGTGAGAAGTGCAGCAAGGACAAGTAATGCGATAAATGAATGAAACTTCATATATGAAAAATTTGATGTAAAATGCATAATTGATATACGAAAGCAAAGATAGTGAAATTTAGTATACATAGATCTTATGATGGAAGATATTTTAATATTCACTTTTATCTGCATCGGCCGGATGTCCAAAATTGTAAAATAAATATCCGATTTTAAATGTCTGTGATGTCTATTCATGCTAAATTTGTTCCCGTCACCAAAATAGTTTAACCGAAATAATTGTATGTCATGAAACAAACACTGTTAGCGTTCGCTATATTGGCCATGTCAGCGGCCGGTGCGGCGGCACAGTCTCCGCAGGACGATAGTTCGACAGTCTCGGACTATGCGGTCCGTCGGTCGGCTTATCCGAGGATATTGCCTGGAAGCCGTGCGGAGTTCAAGGTCAACGCTCCCGATGCAAAAAAAGTACAGCTTGATTTAGGCCGGTTATATGAAATGTCGCCTCAGACCGACGGATCCTGGACGTGTACTACGGATAGTCTCGGACCTGGATTTCATTATTATTTTATAGTTGTCGACGGAGCCAGAGTGTCTGATCCGGCCAGTGAGACATTTTTCGGATGCGGCGTGGCGGCTAGCGGACTTGAGGTGCCGTATCCCGACGGCGATGTACGGTTTGAGATGGCCGACGTACCGCATGGAGAGATAGCCATGCGGCCGTATTACTCTACTGTCGACAAGGCTTGGCGGAGAATGATGGTCTATACTCCTCCCATGTACCACCAATCTACCGACAAGAGGTATCCGGTCCTTTATCTGCAGCATGGAGGCGGTGAGGACGAACGCGGCTGGGCCATACAGGGTAGGACCAATGTGATAATGGACAACCTTATTGCCTCTGGCGAGGCCGAGCCTATGGTCATAGTGATGGCCGATGGAAATTCCGCTGACTTTACGAAGATGCTCATAGACGATTGCATACCGCTTGTGGAAAGTACCTATAGGGTGGTTCCGGATGCCGCGCACCGTGCGTTGGCCGGCCTGTCGATGGGTGGAATACACACGTTGAACACCGTTATTGAGCATCCTGAACTGTTCAGTCATGTGGGAGTGTTCAGCTCCGGATGGTGGGCCTCTCCTGCAGGTGTGGCCGGATTAGGAGGCGATACGGAAAAGTATTATGCAAAGCTTAAAGAGAATAAGGATTATTTCAACAAGCAGTTTAAGAATTTCTGGATCTCTATGGGCGGTCCTGAAGATATCGCATATAATAATTGCAAGGTGATGCGCGGACGGTTCGACGATATCGGCATCAAATATGTATACTTTGAGACTCCGGGAGGACATACATGGCCGGTATGGCGCGAGAGCCTGTATAATTTTTCTAAACTTATATTTAAATAGACAGTCATGCCGAATACATTTATCAATAGATTTTTTGCTGTAGCCGCAGGAGTGTCGGCGGCAGTCGGCCTTTGTGCGCAGAATCCGATTATACGGGATCAGTTTACGGCCGATCCCACGGCGCGTGTGTTCAACAATAAGATGTATCTTTATCCCTCGCACGACATTCCAAGTCCGATCGACGAGCTTAAGGAATGGTTCTGCATGGCTGACTACCATGTGTTCTCGTCGGAAAATCTGACCGATTGGAAGGATCATGGAGTTATCGTGTCGCAGACTACGGTGCCCTGGGTGAAATCAGACTCATACACTATGTGGGCCCCCGACTGTGTGGAAAAGAACGGCAATTATTATTTTTATTTTCCGGCAGGACCGAAAGGCGAACAGCGGGGTTTCCGCATAGGAGTGGCTGTCGGCCAGAGTCCTGAAGGTCCGTTCATGCCTATGCCTCGACCTATCGAGGGAATTATGGGCATAGATCCGTGTGTGCTTATCGACGACGACGGGTCATCGTATATCTATTGGTCGGGAATGGGTATGAAGGGTGCCAGATTGAACGACGACATGGTGAGCCTCGCATCCGAGCCGGTCAATATCGAATCTTTGCCCGAAGGATTTAAGGAGGGGCCGTTCGTGTTCAAGCGCGAGGGCAAATATTACTATACATTTCCCTGGGTCAAGGACAAGACGGAGACTCTTGCATACGCTATGGGCGACTCGCCGCTCGGACCGTTTACTTTCAAGGGTCTTATTATGGATGAGTCACCCGTAGGATGCTGGACAAATCACCATTCTATAGTTGAATATGACGGACAGTGGTATCTATTCTATCATCATAATGATTATTCTCCCGATTTTGACAAAAATAGGTCGGCGAGGATAGATTCTCTGAAGTTCAATCCCGACGGTACCATTGTCAAGGTGGTTCCGACGCTGCGTGGAGTAGGACTGACAGATGCCCGCACGCACATTCAGATGGACCGCTACAGCGACATATCCAAAAAGGGTGTCTCGATTGACTATCTTGACAAGTCGGACCGGTTTGCGGGATGGAAGACACTGTTGAAAAACCGCGGGGCCTGGACCCGCTATAACAGCGTGGACTTCGGCGACAAGCCCGTCACTCATGTCACGGCCAGAGTGCTTGCTCCAAAGGGTGGACAGCTTGCAGTGTCTGTTGACGGAGTAGGCGGCGACGGCCGCATAGGGGTGCTTGACTTGAAGCCTTCCAAGCAATGGACAGAGGTGTCCGTACCGGTTTCGGGAACGGCGCCCGTTGGAGTCCGCGACCTTTACATGGAGCTTGTCAAGGGCGGTGGAGTAGAGGTCGACTGGATCGGTTTTGATGCGCTCCCATGGACGGCAGGTGCATTCCAGACCGGACGCTACCGCAATCTTTTCGCAGAGATGGGATACAGTCAGGCTGAAATCGATGCCAGACTTGATTCAATATACAATGGACTTTTTACGGGTCCGGACAAAGTCTATTTTGAAGTCGGACCCGACATGGCTTATATCAGCGACATAAAGAACCATGATGTACGCACTGAAGGCATGTCGTATGGCATGATGATTGCCGTGCAACTGGACAAAAAGGACGTGTTTGACCGTCTGTGGCGTTGGAGCAAGAAGCACATGCAGCATCAGGATGGCGACAACAAAGGATATTTCGCATGGAGCTGCTCGACCGACGGCCGACGCAATTCGCAGGGCGCCGCATCTGACGGCGAGCTATACTTTGTGACGGCTTTGGTGTTTGCATCCAACCGTTGGGGCAATTCCACAGGCATCGATTATCTGTCGGAAGCACGCCACATAGTCGACTGCTCGATGCAGAAAGTGGGCAAGTCGAGGACTGCGCCGCTGATCGACGTGGAGAAGAAGCTGATCACATTCACCCCCGACCGTTGGGGCGGACGGTTCACCGATCCGTCGTACCACGTGCCTGCATTCTATGAAGTATGGGCGAAATGGCTCGACGACGGACGTTCGCAGTTCTGGCAGGAATGTGCCGACCGTAGCCGTGAGTATCTCCACACGTGCATTCATCCGCAGACCGGGCTAAATCCTGACTATAGCAACTATGACGGATCGCTCCTTGGCGGCAACCGAATCATAGGCGATGCCTTCCGCTTCGATTCATGGCGTGTGCCGATGAACATCGCCCTTGACTATTCATGGTCATGCGCCGACGGCGATTGGCAGCGCGGCTATGCCGACCGCATACAGAATTTCTTGTATTCCAAAGGTATCGACGACTTTGTCGACCAATATAATGTCGACGGTACGGATGTCGACGAAGTGCTGAAAGCAGGTGAACACCAGAAACTGCGCCATTCGCTCGGGCTTGTGGCCACATCGGCCGCCGCATCGCTCGCCGCCACGGATATGAAGAGCCGTGAGTTCGTCGACCGGCTGTGGAATGCTCGCCATGAGCCGTATGACGACGGATATTTCGATGCTTATTATGACGGCCTTCTGCGCCTGTTCGCGTTCATGCATCTGAGTGGCAATTATAGAGTGATCACCCCATCGATATAATAGACAGTTATGAATACAAACCATATATTCCTGGTAGGTTCGCTCATAGTGCTGGGCGCGTGCGGAGGCAGTCCGTCACAAAAAAGTGTCTCTGACACAGTGGCGGTGGCCGATTCTTTGAATACGTTTGTTTTTGCCGGCAACCCGATTGTCCGTGACAAGTTTACCGCCGATCCGGCTCCGATGGTGCATGACGGACGTCTGTATCTATATGTCGGGCACGATGAATTTTATGAAGGTCAGGATTCGGCATCCGGTGGCAAGGAGTTCAACATCACCGAATGGCTATGCTATTCTACGGCCGACATGCATACATGGGCCGACCATGGGCCAGTGCTCCGACCCACCGACTTTGAGTGGGCTGTAGGCGAGGCTTGGGCTTCACAGGTTGTGGAGCGCGATGGGAAATTCTACTATTACACTACCGTTCAGGGCGGTGAGCCGTATGTGGGCAAGTGTGTCGGCGTGGCTGTCAGCGACAGTCCTACCGGGCCGTTTGTCGATGCCATAGGTAAGCCGTTGGTGAGCGACGACATGACCGACAATGGTCTACGCGGATGGTGGAACGACATAGACCCCACGGTTTTGGTCGACGGCGATGATGCATGGTTATGCTGGGGCAACAGCACATGTTTCCTTGCCAAGCTGAAACCGAACATGACGGAGATCGACGGTAAGATCGAGGTGCTCGACTTGCCCAATTATGTCGAAGGCCCTTGGCTTCATAAGGCTGGCGATAAATATTATCTGACCTACGCCTCGTTCGGCAAAGGTGCGGAGACGATATCTTACGCCACGGCACCGTCGATGAGCGGTCCGTGGACACCATGGGGAGAACTGACAGGACGTGCTGAGAACAGCTTCACCATACATCCGGGAATTGTCGAGTTCAACGGCGCATGGTATCTCTTCTATCACAACGCGGTGCTTGAACTTGACGGACACAAGGGGGCTATAGGGCGTCGGTCGGTCTGTGTCGACACTCTGCGTTACGACGAAAAAGGCCATATAATCCCTGTCGTCCAGACATTATCATTGTAAAGTCTTAGTGGAAAGATTGTTTAGGTTTAGATTCTTTTGAGGTTATGCGCCGGGTTGGCGCTGAAGAGCTGTCTGGACGGATGTCCGGGCAGCTCTTCTTCTTTATATCTTACGGCATTCCGACGGAGTCTTCCCGAAGTACTTTTTGAACACGGTGCTGAAATAGCCGATCGACGAGAATCCGCATCTGTATGCTATGTCGCTGATGGTCAAGCTTGGATCGTCCAACAGACGGAGTGCATGTTCCATGCGTACCTTTTTTATGAAATCCACTATCGACAGGCCGCTGAGCGACTTGATCTTCTTGAAAAGCAGTGATGCGCTTATGCCCATTTCCTTGGCAAACTCTTCTTTGCCGAATTCCGAATTGTCAAGATGTAGGGTTATGATCTCGACCGCCTGTTTGATAAACGCGTCGTTAAGCTTGTTTGGCAGTTCCTCCGGTGCATCATTCTTGGGCTGACTCTGGGCAAGAATATGCGAGCCGATCATTCTCCGGTTATGTATGGTCGATGCGATACGCCGCGACAGGGTAGTTATATCGAACGGTTTTGTGAGGTAATCGTCGGCTCCGAGTCCTATGCCTTTCAGCTCGGATGCCTGTTCGGTCAGCGCGCTCAGCAGAATGACGGGTATGTGCGATGTCTCAAACGTCGACTTTATCCGCCGGCAAAGTTCGAATCCGTCCATGTTGGGCATCATAACGTCCGACACGATGAGGTCGGGCAGACTCTCCTGGATAAGATTCCAGGCTTCGGCCCCGTCGGCTACCGCCGTCACTTTGAACCTGTCGCCGAGAGCCTTCACCATGAATCTCCTCAGATCCATATTGTCTTCGGCTATGATTATGCGCATCTCCTCGTCGACGTTTTCCATGCTTCCGCCGTTGTCGGTAATTGGTGCCGGCACATGTTTCTGCTGTATGTCGGTGGCCGATCCGATGTTTTTGTACGGGATGGTGACTTCGAAAGTAGATCCTGAATTCTCCTGACTTTCGACATTGATATAGCCGTCGTGGATTTCAACCAGCTTTTTGACGAGGGCCAGGCCTATGCCTGAACCTATGGTCTTGGAGTTGATGGCGTTCCGTCCGCGGTAAAATTCTTTAAACAGCTTCTTGCGGTCATGCTTTGAAATTCCGATTCCGTGGTCGGTCACTTTAAGGGTCCAGATGCCTCCGTCGCCCGAGAATGATACGTCGACGGCAGATCCGTCGGTGGAATATTTTATGGCGTTTGAGATCAGGTTGTCGATGATCTGTTCCATCTGATTGGTGTCGATGGCCGACACATACAGTTCCGGAGTGCAGTGAAGATTGATCGACAGCGACTTCTGTTCGGCGTATGTCGAGAACATGGCTACGCGTTGGCGTATGAGTGAAGGTATGTCCTGCATGGTGAAGTGAGGCTGGACTTTTCCTGTGTCGATTTTCTGAAAGTCCATGAGTTTGGTGGTCAGTGAGGCCAGATGGTCCACATTGTCCGATGCGAGCCTTACATAGTCGCGGTCATGTTCCGACAGGTGGTCGGAATATCTCAGTTGTTCGATCGGAGCTTTTATCAGGGTCAGGGATGTCCGCAGGTCGTGTGCCGTAGTGACAAAAAACTGTAGTTTGCTTTCAGCGTTGCGTTGGTTGATCCGGTTGATGTAGGTGCGGATGATGAACATGATGAATACACCTAAAAGAAGCAGTCCGGCAGTTCTGAACCACCATGTCTTCCAGAACGGAGGTTCTACGTAGATCTGTATGCCTCTCTCTGACACAACGTTGGGATTGTGCATCCGGATTACAAGATTATAGTCGCCGGGAGGAAGGTTGGCATAGCTGATGGTCGACAAGTCCGACGGCCCGTTCCAGGAGTCGTCGTAGCCTTCGAGCATGTATGAGAATTTCGGTGCCGACGGCATACCTCCCACCGACAGGATGTCGATGGCGATATTATCGTGGTTAGGGTCGAGCGTGATGGCTGTGATGCTGTCGAGCGTGGCCGACGGCCTTAAAGCGTCGTTGTCCCTGATCGATTTGCCGAGCAGGCGTATGTCTTCAATATATATTCGTTGGGTGAGCGGGTGGACATGGTCTGAAGCACTGTTGAGAAGAAGCACGCCTTGTGTGGTTCCTAAAGCCACATTGCCGGTCGACAGCCGTTTGGTGGCGTTGGGAGTGAAACTGCCCTCTGATATTTCGGAAAGCAGACACGGATGAGTGATTATTTTGCTTGCCGCGTTGAAGTGATATAGGCCCTTGTCGGTTCCCAGCCAAAGCTGCCCGTCTTTTTCCGCGAGGCTGTTGACGTAGCCTGTGGGCAGCATTCCGTCGACCGTGTCGTAAATGGATATGTTGCCCGACATCCGGTCATATCCTATCAGGCCGTTGCCGGATGTCGCCAGCCATATCATTTGCCGGTCAGGCAGCATGTCGCGGAATATGTAGCCCGACAGAAGTTCTGTGTATTGCTTCGTGCGTTTGTCGAGCGACAGGAGCCTGTTGGTGCTCAGCAGCAGGATTGTGCTGTCGTTCATCTCTGACATTGCCGTGACGGGTATCGACGGGTATGCGGTGAAAGTATTGTCGTCCGGATCATACTTCAGTATGTCGCCGATCATGCCGGCCATCCAGATTTTACCTTCCCTATCCCTCTCAATGTCAAAGACAAAGCCTGTCTTTGACAGGATCCCGTCTCTCATCGTATGATGGGCCGTTATCTTTTTTGTCTTGTAGTCGATTACATATACTCCGTTGGAGTATGTGCCGGCCCAGATATTGCCGGAGGCGTCTGCCCTGACGGCCGGAATGATGAACGATTCGTTATGGCCGTCGTTGAAAAAGTTTGTCCATGAATCCGTCGACGGATTCCAACAGCTCAGGCCGCTGTTTGTCCCTATCCACAGCTGTCCGGACGGATCTTCTTCTATGTCGTAGACATAGTTGTTGACCAGCGAATTGCGTGAGTCGGTGCGGTGCGATAGTATTGCCGTTTCGGCAGGATTCAGATCGGATAGGGATATGCCTCCGGTAAACGAGCATACCCAGATCCTGTCGAGTCTGTCGATGTACATGTCCTGGATTCCATTTCCGGCGACGGAATGCGGATTGTCGGGATTTTCCTGATGTCGGGTGATCAGACGTCGGCCGTCGCGCGACAGCTCGTATATGCCTCGGCCGTCGACTCCGCACCAGATGGTCGAGTCCGATGCTATCTCTATGTCGCGCACATACTGCCGGGGAAAGTCCGATGCTCCGGCCTGAATCATTTCTTTAGTAGGAATGTCCACATAGAAGAGTCCGTCCGACATGGTCCCCACCCATATCCTGTCCATCATCTCGTCGTGGGCAACCAGAGTAGGGAACACGCCTTCTACCTTGCAGAGTCGGGTGCATTTCAGCGTGGACACATCTATTATATAAATGCCTTCCGGTCCTCCGGCCACGAATTCAGCCGCGCCCATCGGGGCGAGGTCGCCCAAAGCTCCCGCCACCGATTCTATTCTGACAAACTTGTCGCCATGGGAGTAATACAGTCCCGATGAGGTTGCCAGCCATAAGGCTCCGTTCCCGTCCAGTTCGATCTGCGATAAGTAGATGCTGGAAGTGTTGATCTTGGCCGGAAGGTCAAGATAGTTCTCAAACCGGTCAAGTACGGGATTATATGCAAATACCTCTCCATGGTTGGTGAACGCGACCACGCGGTTGCCTCTGCAGGACACCTCGACTGACACTACATTCATTGATGTATAGGGCAGGGTATACATTTTTGTCTTGTTGTCGGCCAGGCGCAGTATCCCATATTTGGATGCTACCCACATGAAGCCGTCGCTGTCCTGGCATAGTGCGTTCGGTTCGGTTATGGTGATGCCGTATATGTCCGATGCATTATAGAATTTTCGCTGTTTGGCTGAAATCAACTGCGGTATGACGGCGATTAAGAATGCGATGACAAGTTTCATTGTTGTCAATTCAAAATTTAACTAATTAATAGGTTTGAAGACTCCATTGGTCAAGACAAATTTAATGAAAAGAATTCTAACTGCACCAACTTAAATGGTTAAAATCTACGGAGTAAGGTGCGATTATGCTCAAAAGTGGCGAGTATGTTTAATATTGAAAAATAAATATCTAAAATTAAATATTCGTTAATTGGGTCGGGGCTACTTTTGCCGTAGCATTAATCATAAATTTAATACACGCATGATGAAAAAACATCTGTTTATTGCACTATGTATGCTGTTCGCATGTATAGGAATCTCGGCCCAGATCCGCACCGTGACGGGTACTGTGACCGATGCCGACCACGAACCGATGGTTGGTGTCAGTGTTCTCGTGAAAGGTTCTACCAATGGAACCATGACTGACGTAGACGGAAAGTTTACGTTAAATGTCAGCCCTAAATCTACCATCACTGTGTCCTATATAGGATACGTGACTCAGAATGTCGCTGTCGGCGACAAGACCCATCTTGACATTGTGCTCAAAGAGGACAACCTCGAGCTTGACGAAGTCGTAGTGGTGGGCTACGGTACGCAGAAGAAGAGCGACTTGACCGGCTCTGTCTCTTCAGTGTCTGCCGACGACATCAAGGGCCTCGCCACTTCCGATGCCGCCGCCGCTCTTCAGGGTAAGGCAGCCGGTATCCAGATTCTCAACACTTCAGGTGCCCCCGGTGCAGGTGCGAGCATCCGTATCCGCGGTTACTCGTCCAATTCCGGCAACCTCGGCCCGCTGTTGATTGTCGACGGTCTGAAGGTGGACAATATCCAGTATCTCGATCCATCTATGATCGAGTCCATGGAAGTGCTTAAGGACGCCGCTTCCGCCGCCATCTACGGTGCGCAGGCAGGTAACGGTGTCGTGCTTATCACCACTAAGAACGGTGCCGTGCGCGACGGTCAGCCTAAGGTCATCTACTCGTTCAAGGCCATCAACCAGCGCATGGGTAAAAAACCGGAACTCTTTGGTGCCAAGGACTGGATCCGTTATAAGGAGATGTCCGGTTTCGACATGAAGACCATGTGTAAGGACAATGGTGTAAACTATGATGATCCTGCCGAAACCGATTGGATTAGTGAAGTGTTTGAACCGAGCTGGGCTACTCAGCACTCTATCATCCTTCAGGACGGTAACGAGAAGGGAAACTTCTTCACATCTATAAATTATGTCGACAACAACGGTATTGTTGTCGGCGACAAGGATACTTACACTCGTCTGACCGCACAGCTTAATGCCGAGTACAAAATCTACAAATGGATTAAGGTCGGCACAAACACATCTATTGAGCGTTGGAGAATGCGTTCGCTTCCTTTCGGTAGCGCACAGAACTCTGCTCTTACTCCTGCTATCCAGCTTGACCCGCTGACTCCGGTTTATTGGAACAGTCCGGATGAATTCCCAACTACTGTTAAGGACTTGTTCTTGAAGAATCCCGATATGATTATGATGGCTCCTAATGGAAAATACTACGCCACTACCAAATTCAATAACGACGACAACGGTAACCCGCTTCTTCAAATTGCCCGTCAGAACTCTCAAAACGGAGGATTCACCGTGCGTGGTACCGGATTCGTTGACCTTATGCCGTTCAAAGGATTCATCTTCACTTCCCGTTTCTCTTACCGTATAGGACAGAGCAATAGCCACAGCTACACTACTCCGTTCTACATTACCGGTCAGGCTCAGGAAGCAAACTACAATATTTCAGCCAGTGCCAATAATAACTACTATTATCAATGGGAAAACTTCGCTAACTACAATGAAAGCTTCGGCAAGCATAAGGTAGGCGCCATGATCGGTATGTCGTACACTCAGACCAAGTCCGACGGCGTATCTGCTTCTGCCAGAGGTAACGATGGTGAGAAAATTCTTAAGGGCGACGGATCAGGATTCCAATATCTCGATTACGTTCTTGCAGATGGTCCTACGAAGAGCTTCGGCAATGTAGTAAACCGCTCTTCAAGCCTCTCATACTTCGGACGTGTGATGTATGCCTACGACAACCGTTACAATGTGCAGTTCAACTTCCGTGCCGATGCGTTTGACACCTCAAAGCTTCCCGCCAACAAGCGCTGGGGTAAATTCCCCTCGGTTTCTGCCGGTTGGACTGTCAGCAACGAATCTTTCATACGCGACCATATCAATCCCGACGTGCTTTCCCACTTGAAGGTTCGTGCATCTTGGGGTAAGAATGGTAACATCAACGTGCTTAGCGGTTATCCGTATGATGCTCCTATGGAATTCAATACTTCGTGGTATCAGTTCGGTAGTGACAATAAGCTTCATTATGGTTCAAGTCCTACAACTATGGCCAACCCCGACCTCGTTTGGGAAACCTCTGAGCAGGTTGACTTAGGTATCGATGCCAAGTTCTTCAATGGCCGACTCAATGTGGGCATCGACTACTACAATAAGAATACCAGGGATCTTCTCGTAAGTATTCAGAATATGCCTGAAATTTATGCCAACAAGAGTATCTATGTTAATGCAGGCAAGGTAAACAACCGTGGTGTTGAAATCGAACTCGCTTGGCGCGATCGGATCGGAGAAGTCAGCTATAGCATCGCTGGCAACATGTCGACCCTTCGAAACCGTGTGACTGAGTTGCATAAATCTATTGCCCGTCAAGAATCTGATGTGTTGAACGGTAGCAATAATAAAGTTCGCGCCGCATTTGAAGAGGGTTATTCTCTTTGGTACTTCCGCGGTTACGACTATGCAGGTGTAGACAAGGAGACCGGTGCTCCGCGCTTCCGCAACGCGGCCGGTGAGATCGTTGGTTCTTCTGCCATTAATGATGAAGATAGGACCTATATTGGTTCTCCGATTCCTACTTTCACCTATGGTATCACACTTAATGCCGCGTGGAGGGGACTCGATTTGACGGTGTTCGGTACAGGCGTTTCTGGTAATAAAATTTTGAATGGTTTCTATCGTGCGGACACACCGATGCGCAACTCGCTAAGCTACTATATGGAGAATGCTTGGACTCCCCAAAACCACGGAGGCTCAATGCCGGATCCCGCTCAGGTTGCTACTGATAATAACTTCTGGAGTTCAAGTGCTGCTGTGTTCAGCGGTGCATACTTTAAGATCAAGCAGATTCAGCTCGGATATACCCTGCCGAAGAACCTGACCCGCAAGGTGTTTGTTAAAAATCTTCGCTTTTATGTATCGCTCGACGACTTCTTCACCTTCACCAAGTACCCGGGTATGGATCCCGAAACTGCTACTACTTCTCGTGGAACAGGCGCTTCAGGTTTTGACATAGGTTCTTACCCGACTATGAAGAAGGTAACTTTCGGTGCTACAATCGGTTTCTGACGGATAGCAAGCTAATTGACTTAGTAATTTAAATCAACAAAGAATTAATCATGAAAAAAACAATATTTTCCATCTTAGGTCTGTGCGGAGCTATGCTTTTGGGCGGTTGCGAGGACAGACTTGATATACCCCAAAAAGGTGTCGTTACTCAGAAGGAGTTTTATGCTGATGATGCGAACGCTCAGAATGCACTTGTCAATCTTTATCAGTGCATGCAATGGAAGGTCGCTGGTCAATCAAGCGGTATATTTGTTCCACTTCCTGTATTGTTCAATGAACCGGGCGACGATATGCTCGCCGCCGGTAGCTACTATGGCGACAATGATTTTGGTGCTCAGATTAACGAGTTCCGCTATGATAGTAACAACACAGTAATTGACGGCGCTTATAGTGGACTATATGCTGTAATTTATGATGCAAACACTATTATAACTAACATCGAACCCGACACTCCTAATAAAAAGCGTGTGGTTGCTGAAGCAAGAGTTATCCGTGCTTGGGCACACATGATGCTTGCAATAGGATGGGACTGTCCACCGTTGGTTGATCATATTCTTCCTGCCAATGCACAGCCAAGCAACTATGAAGGCGGACATGATGCATTGCTCGAATGGTGTGCAAAGGAGGCTGAAGAGTGTGTTGCAGATCTTGACGAACGTGAATCTCCGGCCGATCAGATTGGCGCTTCAAAAGCGACCAAGGGCTTTGCCCTTACTGTTGCTGGCAAGGCTCGCCTCTTCAAAGGCGACTACGACGGAGCGAAACGCAATCTTAAGCAGGTGATCGACTCCAAGAAGTATGAGCTTGTTCCCACCAACCGTTGGGCTAATCTGTTCCATATTTCCGGAGACCTTTGTGAAGAGATGATTTTCCAAATTAATATTATTGACAATCCTTCTTTGGGTTGGGGTGATAAGGTGTATCGTTCAAGCTGGATGTTTATCAATTTCTGGAATTGGCGCGTTGACAAACTTGCTTCGGTACCTTCATTCCTTGGTATTTCTAACGGTTGGGGCGGTCATGCTATACGCGCTGATTTTGCCGAAAAGATGCTTGCCAATGATGGTGACTCTCCACGTCGTAAGGCCACATTTATGACTGGTGATGAATGGCTTTATGAGATGGATTGGAACGGAAACGGTAAAACAATTGATTCGAGCGTACCTCGTTCGGAACGTGAAACATGTCCTGATATAGGTATTAAGGACGGAACTGGTCTATATGGCTTCGGTGGTTATTTTGCACATAAGACCATTGCTTGGGAGGAGGATGTTTGGAACAATACTTGTTCGTTCAGAAATTATACAATATTCCGTTATGCAGAGGTTCTTCTAATGTATGCAGAGGCTTGTGCACAGACCGGTGATAATGATGGACTTAAATTTTTGAACGATATACAAAACCGCGCAGGTTCTGCCCATATCTCTTCCTCGTTGACTTTGGATGAGGTTAAGAATGAGAAGGCCTATGAAATGTGGCTTGAAGGTGTCCGCTTCCCCGACATGGTTCGTTGGGGCGACACGGACGGAATTGTCAACAACGGTAAGAACATACCTTCTACCTACGATGCATTCTTCACCAAAGGTGAACCGAAGCACCGACTGTATGTGGAATACTCTAATCCGAATGTTGGCGAAACTGGTTTCAAGAAAGGTAAGCATGAATATTTCGCTTTCCCGTACAAGTGTACATCGCTTAACCCGAATCTTAAGCAGAACCCCAGCGGTCTGTAATCCATAATTTCTCAGGAATTTAGAGGGTGTTATATTGAAGCACCCTCTTAAGGATTTGGCCGAAAGGTCAAAATCGGAATGAACTATAAATCTGCGAAGATTTCTCTATTGAATAGAATGTTTTAATCGAGGAGTCTTTGCGGATTTTTTCGTTATATTAAAGTTTAATTTAAATTTGATGGCTTATGAAAAAGAGTGTGATGATGGCGTTGTTGACCATATTGGCGGCAATGATGTGCTGGAGCTGCAAGGACGATAAGGACGAACTGAAATACCCATTGACTATTGGCGACAGGCTTTACTTCAACCCTGAAGAATCGATTGCCTATAACCCCATAGCATTAGAAGAACTTCCGGAATTTGTCCAAGAGGAGCTAAGTAAGTCTACTTTGAGAATATATGATTATGTTTATTCCGGATTTTGGGAGGAAAGAAGAGCTTATTTAGTTATTACTTCGGAGGTGATATTTATACAATGTTCTGATGGTGGATACTTTTATGTTGAAGATGGAACTTCGTTTGGGCTTTTGTCTTACGATGAATTAAGCCAAAAGCAAATAGACTTAGATAATTGGGTTTGCATTTACTTTTGGAAAAATGCTAATTTATAATTGATAAAAATTTGACTTTTTCGTTTTTATTACTACCATTAGCAACATTTGGACAGAGTTATCAGTCATCAATATACGATTATCACTATGGATATACGGCCACAACTGTGTCAAAAACGGTGCATGCTTATAAAGGATTCAAAGGAACTTATAGTCGTGGTAGTAAGGAGGAACCATTGACCGATCCTTATCTGATGTATGTGGTTTATGGTGATTATATTACTATTAAGTCTCCGAATCTTGTAAATGCAGAAGTGACATACGATGGAAATTATGCTCCTTCAAGATGGGTGTTTGATGAGTTTAGAGGTGAGATATACATAAGTATTCCTCCCTATACTAATGTTGGCTATGATCCTTCCTATGGTAGTCATGCCATGGTGATTAATGTGACGTGTCAAGATGGTGAGAAGTATATGCTTACAATTTTTATAAGGAATTCGAAAAATTACATCTCGGCTCGAATAAACGGCAATCAATTGGAAGCCAGCATTATGGACGATTCTCAGTACGTAGGGGAGTCGGAGCTGATCGACGGTGAGGAGTGGACTCTCGACGTGTCTGATGTGATGACTAACGAAAATAAGGTGTCGCAAAGAGTCTCGGGAAGCCGGATTGTATCGGTCGACACGTCGGGCTGGAAGCCGGGTATCTATGTGGTCCGCGCGATGTGTGGAGATGAAGTCTTGACAAAAAAGATAGTTATTAAGTAAAGATAAATTACAGAGGTGGACGGCCCGACAGCCAAAAAGGAGAGTCGGGCCGTCTATTTTTATCACCAACCATAATTCATAATCTCAAATCCATAATCCATACTTAATATATGTCTGAAAAAATGTCTATTATTAAAAATTAAATGTCTGAATTTGGACATTATTCAGGCTTCGGATCCATACTTTTGCTATCGTAGATTAATCGTGAATTTAATACACGCATGACTAACATTAAAGCAGTATTGTAATGATGAATTTGATCCGAGTATTAGCCACATCGTTAGTGGCGCTCCCCCTGTTGACGTTTGCGCAGGGCGGGGCTTTCCCGGAAGGTACGGTGCCGAACGAACACAATATCAACGGTGCCGAGTATCCACGGATAGGCAAGGACGGCAGGGTGCATTTCCGCGTATATGCTCCCGATGCCAAGAAGGTGGAGATCAGTTTCCGGGGTGAGATGACAAAGGAGGCCGACGGCTATTGGTCGCTTGTGTCGAAAGAACCGGAAGTGGTGGGTTTCCACTACTATCAGGTGATAGTGG
Organism: uncultured Porphyromonadaceae bacterium; assembly: GCA_947567425.1. Lineage (GTDB taxonomy): Bacteria > Bacteroidota > Bacteroidia > Bacteroidales > Muribaculaceae > Muribaculum. The sequence goes on from CANOLV010000004.1 coordinate 134,782, forward strand.
ACGGAGTGAGCCATGCCGATCCTAACGGCAAGCCGTTTTTCGGCATGGGCCGGTGGGTGAGCGGCGTGGAGATACCTGAAGAGGGGGTCGACTATTATGCCGTGAAGGATGTGCCGCACGGACTGGTGAACCAAAGCTGGTACTTCTCCAAGATCCGCAACGAATGGCGGCGGTGTCTGGTGTATACCCCGGCGGAATATTACGCCAATCCCGACAAACGCTATCCTGTGCTCTATCTGCAGCACGGCATGGGCGAGAACGAGACGAGCTGGGCCAACCAGGGAAAGATGAACTTCATCATGGACAACCTCATAGCTTCGGGCGAGGCCAAGCCGATGATAGTGGTGATGGACAATGGCAATATCGAGTCGTTCAGCGTGCGCGAGGGTGAGTCGCGGGCGGATGCCATGAAGCGTTTCGGCGGACAGTTTCCGGACATTCTGGTCGGCGAGATAATTCCCCATATCGAAGCTAATTTCCGGACTCTCACCGACCGTGAGAACCGTGCTATGGCCGGATTATCGTGGGGCGGTCTGCTGACGTTCAACACCACGCTGAACAATATCGACAAGTTTGCCTACATAGGCGGATTCAGCGGTGCCGGAAGCATCGATCTTAAGAACCTCGACACGGTCTACGGAGGCGTGTTCAAGGACCGCAAGGCTTTCAACGACAAAGTCCACCTGTTCTTTATGGGCATCGGATCGGAAGAGGGTCCGGAGCGCACCAAGAATTTGAGCGACGGACTTAATGCCGCCGGAATCAACACGGTGTACTATGAGTCGCCCGGCACTGCCCATGAATTCCTGACATGGCGCCGGTGTCTGAAGGAGTTTGTCCCGAAGCTGTTTGGTGGCAACGGTCTGTTGTCGGATAATAAGTGATTGTTTTTTATATTCTAATGTGGCGTGCCGTCATGGCCGTCGCGTAAATTAAATCATTAGCGATGAGTAATTATATAACTAAATTGGCGTTGTCGGCGTTGTCTGTGGCTGGTGCCGTGGCTCTGTTCGCGCAGGCTCCGCAGACCCAAGGTTCCGGCAATTTCCCTCCACCACGCCAGAACTATCAGATTCAGACTCCCACCTATCTGTCGGATTATTTCGAAGAAGGTAAGGAGATGTGTGTAACCCCCGATTCTACCGGATTCATACGCCGGTGGACGGTGCTTGAGCCGATAAGCAAGCCGAATCGGAGCAACACCGTGTTTACCGACAGCTATCTCGACCATGTGCTCGATTCGGTCTACTTCAAGGATCAGTTTACCGTGGTGCCTAAGAACGGCGACAAGGTGAAGGTCGACGGCGAGAAACTGCAGTGGCATGCGCTCGACAGCAAGCTCGACAACTATAAGCTCTACAGGTTTGCGGCCGCGCTTAAGAAGCCTGTCTATGGAATTATATTTTACGCCGTCACGGTCATTAACTGCCCGGAGGAGATCAAGGACGTGCGCCTTTCAGTCGGTTCTAATTCGGCCTCGAAGTGGTGGCTCGACGGACAGGAAGTGCTCATGCTGTCGGGCGACAGGCGAATGGTGGCGGATGATGCCGTGTCGAAGAGGCTGACGCTTAAGAAAGGCCCCAACGTGCTTCGGTGTGCGGTGATAAACGGTCCGGGCATGAGCGATTTCTGCGCCCGGTTTGTGGACGAGAGTGGCAACCCGATTAATAACTTTACAGTCAGCTATCAATGATTATGAAGAATACAAGGAGAATACTTTTTGGGGCCATGGCCTTGATGTCGCTTTCTGCGCCGAATATGTTTGCGCTTGACGGCACACCCTACATACACGATCCGTCGACCATCGTGGAGTGCGACGGAAAATACTATACGTTCGGAACCGGCGGTGGCGGACTAATCTCTGATGACGGCTGGACCTGGAAGGGCGGGGCGGTGCGCCCCGGCGGAGGGGCCGCCCCGGATGCCATCAAGATAGGCGACAGGTACCTGATAGCATATAGCGCTACGGGCGGCGGCCTCGGCGGCGGTCATGCCGGACGGGTATTGACCATGTGGAACAAGTCGCTCGACCCTAATTCGCCCGACTTTGAATTCTCTGAACCGATAGAGGTGGCGCATTCTCTTGACGACGAGGACTGCGACGCGATTGATGCCGGTCTGCTGCTCGACCCGACCACCGGCAGGCTTTGGCTCACCTATGGCACCTATTTCGGATTTATCCGCATCGTGGAGCTTGATCCGGCTACGGGAAAGCGCGTGGAGGGCAACGAACCTGTCGATGTGGCCATTGACTGTGAGGCCACTGACCTTATATATCGCGACGGATGGTATTATCTGCTCGGCACTCACGGCACATGCTGCGACGGCACTAACTCGACCTATAATATAGTCGTGGGCCGTTCGCGTAATGTCACAGGCCCGTATCTCGACAATATCGGACGCGACATGCTCAAGGGTGGTGGAAAGATGGTGCTGGCCGCCGGAAATAGAAAAACCGGTGCCGGACATTTCGGCCGTTACATCGAGGATGAGGGCGTGGAGAAAATGTCGTTTCATTGGGAGGCCGACTTTGACCGCGGAGGACGCAGTGTGCTCGACATACGCCCGATTGAGTGGAAAAACGGCTGGCCGGTGGCCGCTGAGCCGTTTAAGGAGGGAACTTATGAGATTGAGTCGGAGCGTCACGGCTACGCGCTTGAGCTGGCGGTGGACTTTGTGCGCATGCAGTCGCCTCGCCATCGGTTCTGGAGCGACGATTCCGAACCCATCGAGCCGGTTAAGTCGCAGACTTTGGCCGATGTGATCGACACATGGCCCGCCAGTGGGGATATAGGAGTCAGAATGGGCGACTATATGTTCCGCCCGCATCAGCGCTGGACCATTACCGCAGTGCCTGAAGCAGGAGGATATCTCGGTGGTCAATACTATAAGATTGTCATTGAGGGTACCGACAAAGCGCTTGCCGCAACAGATGAGGCTGAAGTGGTGGCCGTTCCGGAATTTACGGGTGCGCCCGAACAGCTTTGGCGCATCGAACGCCTGACCGACGGCACTTACCGCATAATGCCGAAGTCAGTGCCTGGACGCACAGACGCATTGGCTCTCGTGGCAGCCGCCGACAGCACCCCGACGCTTGCCAAATTTGACATGAACAGCGACAACTCCAAGTGGACATTCCACGACAGATAAATCTCATTAACGGCCAGCCCGGTTGCCGGTAGTGGTTAGTCGGCAGTGTGGTTGGCCTGGAAATATTCTGGCTTATGTTTTAAATTAGGCTCCGGACTGTGATTGCATCCTTAAGATGCGGTTGCGGTCCGGAGTTGCACGTTGAAGTGGCAGCTTTCTCTGAATCTTTCCGGAGAGGAGATATGCCTGAGGTAAAGGACCGCCGGAGTCGGGGCCAACTTCCATGTCCACGGCAAAAGTACGTCCCTTATATACCGTAGATGCTCCGCGAGCTTTAAGGACTCACGTGCTGTTGACCCTCCATCCGCATTTATTCTCAGAGACAGATTGCACTTCGGCTGGTTTTTTAGCTTTCAGCCACCCGACCATTTGCGCTCCATCGGCTTTTAAGCCGTCCCCATTGTAACCCCGGAAATATAATCCATAGCGGTCCAAACCCATTTTTATAAACTTTTTCGCCATTAAAATAAAAAATAAATCCCCGATACATTGCAAGATTAAAAAAATAGTCCTAAATTTGCAACCGCAAAGCCCAGGTGGCGGAATGGTAGACGCGCTCGTTTCAGGTGCGAGTGCTGCGAGGCGTGCAGGTTCGAGTCCTGTTCTGGGCACACAAAAGCGAGATAACTCATTGAAGCTTCAATAGTTATCTCGCTTTTGTTTTATTCTACGTGCATATTACGTGCAAATGGTGTCAACCGAAGTCCGCCGTTCACCCCACCATTACATCAATCGGCCCTGATGTCGGGGCAGTAGGAATTGTCCGTTGAAATGTTAAAAATCAGGCGCAGAGTTTGCTGAGTCTGAAAAGGAAGAAATGTATGTCAGTGACACCATGGAATTGCGAACGGAACGCCTTTACTTTAGAGTTGAACGATTCGGCAAAAGCATTGGTGGAACGGGTGTCAAAAAAGTTCAGGATCGTATCATGATGGTTCTGGAAAGTGTTGAGGACGGTGATGAACTGGTTTCCTGTGCTTAATTGCTCCACCTCGTTATACCACCTTGCCAGTCTGAGCCTTGCCTGGTCTTTTGTTATTTTAGGATTGAAGATATCCGTCAGTTTTAATGCCAGGTCATAGGCATTTTTCAACTCGGGATAGAATTCAAAAAAAATGTCGGCACGCCATCGCTGAGCCTTTGTCCACTTGGAAGAGTGTTTGGTCAGAATAAATTTTGCTCTGGCCAACAGTTGTTTGCGCGTGTCGCCGTTTGCATATCTGAATGGAATATACTCGCGGCCATCCTTTTTGCAGTCGGCCATGATAGCGTTTTCCATATCCCGCGCCATCCATCTCAGATTGATACGCAGGTCGTCAATGGCCTCGTAGAAAAGCTTATGGACATGAAACCTGTCGTTTATTCTCTTGGCGTTAGGGAATACGGTACGGGCAATCAACATCATGGTCGGAGACAGATCCAGAGTGATCTCTCTTACTCTCGATCGCCTGGCTCGTTGGATTTTCTCTATTACGGCTATTACATTCTCTGCTTTTGTCCCTTTTATAACAGCCACCAATGTCCCTTTGCGGCCATGCCCTTCAGGGTTGGTGACACTACCCCATGCGGAAGTTTGTCAGCCATGCCGAGAACAAGCATACCTCCTTTTTCATTTGCCAAAGCAACAGTATAGCCCAAAACACATCTTCTCCTGTCCTTGGGATCGGAGTGTTTACCTCCAGCGAAAGGATAGTCGTGTTTGGCTTCCTTAAATTCAACATGATCTTCGCGTTCCCGCAGTTTTGAAAGATGTGTTAAGTCCATTTGTTCTCAATTTTATGAAAAGGTAAAAACAAATTCGATACCGGGCTGATTTTTATCTAACATAAATTGCTTTTTTACTCTATATGCCGACAATCGTCTGAATATAAGAGGACTATTTTTATTTATTAATCGCAGATATTACAGCCATTATTTGCTCCGGCGAGAGACCTTTCAACAGTTCAATCGCTTGCTCTTCCTTTGATTTCTCATATTTGTCAGCCTCGGCCGATGAAATTGGTCGCAACAACGGTCTAATCTCCTTCGGGATCTTAGTGGTGGAGGGCGACTTCGTAAATCTTGGGATGTGTGCTTATAAATGCAAGCGTCCCCGACGCGATGATGCATCGGGGACGCTGGTGTAAGCTGTTGGGCTGTTGTGTGTGCAGTAAGCTGAGAGGCTTGCTATTTGCCGAAGATTCCACCTATCTTGCCTTTGATTTCGTCGATGACGCTTTCCTGCACGCCGTCGCCGTCGAGGTCGCCGATAAGGCCGGATCCTTTGACTTTTTCGATGATCTCCTCCATTGAGAAGTTACTTGTGTCGATACCCTTTAGATGTTCGGTGACAGCTGAGATGTCAAATGAACTTCCGAATTTTGAGGTCAGTTCTGATAATATATTCTGCAAATCCATAACTCTTAAAATATGGGTTAATACAATTGATAACTGATATCAAAACATTTTTTACCGGCGGAATGTTTGTGCCCAGCGGGTTTCGTCAGGAATATTAACATCTCGCACCTCCGGAAAACCGATTAGACCGCATCGTTATTTCATCCGCAAAAATCCGCATAGGTCAGCAGAGTCGCGGTCGGTCAGAAGTCGTCGTCGAATATGTCAGAATCCATATTGTCGTCAAACAGACCCGAATCCATGTCATCGTCATTGTCATCGCAAAGCGCTTTATATGTAAGGAAGTCAAGCCGGTCGTCATCGTCGTGGCGGTAATGACAGTGCCCTACGCGTCCATACTCGTCGAGCGCATGGTCGTGATGGCAATGGTCCTCCCGTTGGCATCGTTCTCTCCTGCTGTGCCCGAACAGCCAGTCGAGCACGATCATATCTCTTATAAAACTCCAGAATCCCATAGTTGTTGATAATTTTAGTAGGTAATCCTAATTCTTGTCACCTCTGCCGATACATTTCCGGAGTGGGTGAGCAATCATACGTACATAAAAGTGGAAACTCCTTGTGCGGCATCTGAAGGTCGGCCCAAGCTTGTAACGGACGCACGGAAGTTTTCAAAGTCTGTTTTTTTGCTCTTGCTACGGCTCTTGGCCGGGTCTGGCGGCAAGGCGGTTATTATTTTGTGATCAGCGGGTCGCTTTTCAGATAGACGTTACTCTTCCTAATTACAAAGCTACTGATAATTTTTGAGGTAACAATGCTTATGTGTTGTATAACATGCCGTTGCAAGAGAGATTTAGCGTGAAATAGTTGCCGGGGGAGATGGGTGGCGGTGTTTGCAGTTTCTGTACGGTGGTGGGGCAAAAAAATAGGCAGGCGTGCCGATAGGGATCGGTGCGCCTGCCGAATATGGTGCGGGAATGCCCGTTAGAGCATTTTGAATGAACGGCGTATGAATGTGCTCAGGTCTTGGCCTTTCAGGAGTCCGTTGCCGAGCAGAGCCAGGTCGATCAGCTGTTTTACCCTCTGCTGTCCGGAGGCGTATTCGCTGATGGCGGCAGTCTCTTCTTCGCGCAGTTTGCTGACCTTAGCCTCCAGGTCCGACATCTTATGCTTGTCCTCTTCGGCCATGGTCTTGTCTTTATTGGCATCGCGCAGGGCGGTGATGTCGGCGTTGGCCTTTTCGATCTCTGACTCGGTCGGCGCTACTTTGGCCACGAGTGCATTGTCTGCTTCGTCCTTGATCTCTTTGATGAGCGTATGGTTGGTGTTGACGATGAGGTTATAGTTGTCGGGCAGTTCGCCGTAGATGGCCGCCATGCCGGGCTGCATCGCCGCCATGTCCTTCATTCTGCGCATGTACTCGTTCTGGGTTATCATCACGGGAGCCGCGTCCGGGGCGAGGTCTTCAAACGTCACAAGGAATTCAGCCTTGTCTACTGCCGGAATCTGCGACTTGAACAGCGTAGTCAGAATGTTGCGCTGAGTCGGTGTCAGGTCGGCGGCCTTGCGGTCCTCCTTGCGGATCAGGTTGTCGATGACGTCGGAGTCCACACGTACAAAGTGCGACTTTTCGAGCTTCTGTTCGAGGAGTCCGATGAAGTGGCTGTCGAGCTGTCCGTCCATGACCAGCACGTCGTAGCCGCGGTCTACAGCGTCGTTGATATAATTGTACTGTGCCACCGGGTCGGTCGTGTAGAGATACACCACGTTGCTGTCCTTGTCGGTCTGGGTGGCTTCGATCAGGGTGCGGTATTCCTCCAGGGTGAAGTATTTTCCGGCGGTGTCTTTTACGAGTACAAACTTCATGGCACGTTCGCAGAACTTCTCGTCGGTCAGCATTCCGTATTCGATGAACACCTTGATGTCGTCCCACTTCTGTTCAAACCCGGGTCGGTCGGTCTTGAACAGCTCTTCCAGGCGGTCGGCCACTTTACGGGTGATGTAGGTCGAGATCTTTTTGACCGCCGTGTCGCTCTGCAGATACGAACGCGACACGTTGAGCGGGATGTCGGGTGAATCTATCACACCCTGCATGAGCATCATGAATTCAGGAACGACACCCTCTACTGAGTCGGTCACAAACACCTGGTTGCAGTATAGCTGTATGCGGTTGCGCTGGATGTCGATGTTGTTCTTCAGTTTCGGGAAATACAGGATTCCGGTGAGGGTGAAAGGGTAGTCGACATTGAGGTGGATCCAGAACAAAGGGTCGTCCTGTCCGGGATAAAGTTCCGAGTAGAACCGGCGATAGTCGTCATCGGTCAGTTCCGACGGCTTCTTAGTCCATTCCGGTTCGGTGTTGTTGACAATTTTGTCACGGTCTGAGTCGACATATTTGCCGTCTTTCCACTCCTGTTCCTTGCCTGATATGACCGGCACGGGCAGGAAGCGGCAGTATTTCTTAAGCAATGTGTCGATGCGGGCCTGTTCGAGAAATTCCTTGTTGTCGTCGTCGATATAGAGGACTATGTCGGTTCCGCGGCGGTCCTTCTCGATCGGCTGCATGGTGTATTCGGGCGAGCCGTCGCACGTCCAGCACATGGCCTGCGCACCCTCTTTATACGACAGGGTACGGATCTCCACCTTTTTGGCCACCATGAAGGCCGAGTAGAATCCCAGGCCGAAGTGCCCGATTATGTTTTCTGCTTTATCCTTGTATTTTGCCAGAAACTCCTCGGCACCTGAAAATGCTATCTGGTTGATATACTTGTCTATGTCGTCAGAGGTCATGCCGATTCCGTGGTCGCTGACAGTGAGTGTGCCGGCCTCCTTGTCGATGCTGACGCGCACGGTCATATCGTCCATGTCGCCCTTGAATTCTCCGAACGACGACAAGGTCTTGAGCTTGTTTGTGGCGTCGATGGCGTTGCTCACCAGCTCGCGCAGAAATATCTCATGGTCGCTGTAGAGAAACTTTTTTATCACTGGGAATATGTTCTCGGTAGTTACCCCGATTTTTCCGGTCTGACTATTCATAATTGGTATGTTTTTAAGTTGTAGTTATAATTTTGCTTCAGTATCATCTGAATAACACATTGCAAACCACATGCCACACCCGTGCCGTGTCATTTAATCATAATTAATGTTAAATAGTCGTGACATCTTGGCTTTGTGCAACGATTAGTGTCACCGTTATTTGTTTAACTCTTGAAAATAAACATTATTAAACGAATTATTTCAATTATTTATTTATGAAAAAGTTTGTCTTACTTCTATCTATGATTCTCTTGGGCGCTACGATGGCGCTTCGGGCCGAATCCGCCTCGGTCGACCAGGTGCTCTCGCAGGCCAAAGCGGCATACGATGCCAAGAACTACAATGCCGCGGCCGGCAAGTATATCCAGGCCTATAATCTGTACTTCGCGGCCAAGGACTACGAGCAGGCCGCGCGCTCTGGCATGAGAGCCGCCAGCGCTTATGCCAAGGAAAAGAACTACGACGGAGCCATGCAGCTCCTCAACCGTATCGACAAAAATCTGTCGGAACTCGAACGTACTACCGGGAAGCCTCTGTATGCCCCTCACTTTCAGGTCGAACGCGGCCGACTTAACCTTTATATAATAGTCCGCAATGCAGGAGGCGCAAGTGCCTCGATTGAAAAGCTGCAGCAATTGTCGGACTCGGCAAAGAGCAGAAGCGTGGCCAACGACATGCTGTACTCCAAAGCCAAGTACTACTATGCCTACGGACAGCCTGAGCAGGGCGACGTGTACACTTCGAGGCTCATACGTCAGTTTGACACCGAGAAGGATTATAAAAAAGCCAAGGAGGACTATCAGACCCTCATTAACAGGGCTGTGGCAGGCAACAATGCCCGTCAGCTCGACCAGACATACGAAAGATACATCCAGTGGTCAGACTCTATCGACGCTTTGGATGCCGATAATAAGGTGGCCGTGGTGAAGAAGCAGTATAATGATAGCCTTCAGGCGATCGCCGACCGCGAAGGCACAATCAAGTCAAAGACCGGTCTGATAATAGCGCTGGGCATTTTGCTGGCTGTTGCCGTGGCTGTGATGGTGGTCCTGTGCGTGGTGCTGTGGCGGTTCATCGCCCGCAACCGTAAGATGCACCGTGCTGTGGCCGATGCCAATGACCGCAATGCACAAAAGACGATGCTCATACGCAACATCTCTTCGCAGATGGAGCCGGCGCTCGCGTCGCTTGACCAAAACCATCCAGCCGTGAAGGGTATGCGCCGGTTCACCGACCATGCCCGCGAACTTTCGGAGGTCGAATCGACGCTCGACGAACGCTATCCCCTTGACGATGTCAACATTCAGGACTTCTGTGATGAAATGGCCGAGCAGATCCGTCCGTCGTTAAAGCCGGGTGTGACTGTTGCTGTCAATGCGTCCAAAGCTGTGGCAAAATTAAACCGCGAGGAGACAGCCAAGGTGGTGATGCAGCTGCTCCGGTATGCGGCCGAGCAGACTCCTGAGGGTGGCAAGATCACGCTTGAATACAAGAAACGCGGCGCCAAGCTGCAGCAGTTTGTGGTGTCGGACACCGGAGCAGGTGTTCCCGAAGATATGCGAGAGAATATATTCAAGCCGTTTGCATCTGACACTGACCTGATGACCGACGACGGACTGTCGCTTCCGATAGCGGCGCTGAGAGCCGTGAAGCTCGACGGTGCGCTCAAACTCGACACTTCGTATCGCCACGGAACCAGATTCACGCTTGACCTCCATTCGTGATCCGTGCATATCCTAAAGCCGACTTTTTCATCATACAGGCCGACGCCATGAATGCCCTCCAGCATAAGCGGTGTCGGCCTGCACGTTTTTTATCGGCTCTGAATCCTGGTCGACATGCAGAGCAAATATGTAGTAGTCACGGTCCGTTAACATTTATTGTGAAGCGTGCTCTAAGTTAAATCGTAACTTTGTAGAAAAATCAAGTATATGAAAAAGCTTAACAATAATAATGTCGCCGGACGTAGTGGACATCCTGTCAGGGTGCTTCAGTTCGGCGAAGGTAATTTCCTTCGTGCTTTCGTGGATTGGATGATCGACATCGCCGACGAAAAAGGTGTCATGGACACTTCGGTAGCCGTCGTATCGCCGCGTTTTAAGAACAATGCCGGCATCTGCTCGCTGAAGGCTCAGGACGGCATGTACCACGTGTGCCTCGAAGGTATCGAAAACGGCGAGCCTTTACAGGTCAATCGCCTGATAACATGTGTGGCCGATGCGTTCTCTCCGGTAGAGGATGAGTGCAGATACGAAGAGTATGTCTGTTCTCCGGACTTGCGGTTTGTGGTTTCCAACACCACTGAGGCCGGCATACGCTACGAACCGGACGACATTATGGCTCCTGTACCGGCTACATTTCCCGGAAAAGTGGCCGCGTTGCTATACCGCCGGTACCGTCATTTCGACGGCGACAAGAACCGCGGTCTGATATTCTTATGCTGCGAACTTATCGAGGACAATGGCTCGACGCTTAAAGAGTATGTGTTGCGCCACGCCGAGGCTGCCGGGCTTGAAGCCGGATTTGCCAAATGGATCGATGATGCCTGTATATTTTGCGACACACTGGTCGACCGCATAGTCCCGGGATTCCCGCACGACACGATCTCTGAGGTCAAGTCGGAGATCGGTTTTGACGACGAGATGGTGGTCAAAGGCGAATTATACCATATCTGGGCCATAGGCGGTGCTGACTATGAGCGCGTCAGGGAAGAGTGGCCCCTTGACAAGGCCGGACTCAACGTGCTGTTTATGCCGTCGATAAAGTCGTTTCGCGACAAGAAGGTGCGTCTGCTCAACGGATCGCACACCGGCATGGTGCCGGTTGCTCTCCAGCTTGGATGTGCCACAGTGCTTGATGCTTTCAATAATGAGTATGTCAACCGCTTTATAAACTACATGGTCGATGCTGAGGTGATTCCCATGATCGACGAGGACCAGTCGGAAGTCAGGCTTTTTGCAAAAGGAATACTCGAACGCTTCTATAATCCCTATATCAAGCATTTCCTGAAGTCGATAGCTCTCAACTCGCTGTCGAAGTGGGAGGCGCGTAACTTCCCGACAGTGCTCGATTGGTGGAACCGCCGCGGGGAGTATGCCGAAGCGGAGCTGTTTACATTCGCCGCTTTGATGGCTCTGTATGCCCCGGACACAGGATTTGAGCCGGAGGATAATGCCGGAAGTCTTGACGTGATACGCCGTGCTTGGTCTGAAGGCTCCGGCTATGCCGATATAGTGCGCCGCATAGTGGGCGGAGGTGTGTTTGTCGCTGATTTTGAATCTGCCGTACCGGGATTCTCTGAAAAAGTCGCCGTATATCTTGAAGAAATAAAGCGGTCGGGAATGCAGGAGGCGTTAAGGAAATTTTTAGACGGACGCCGATGAAAAGGATTTTGAAAATAAACGCCGCCGACAATGTGGCTGTGGCTCTTGCCGACGATGTGCGTAAAGGCGAGGTGTTTGAAGGCGTGGAGTTGCTCTGCGATGTGCCGCGCGGTCATAAGTTCGCGCTCAAGAGAATCAACGAGGGCGAGGCTGTTGTCAAATACGGGTATCCGATCGGACATGCTGTATGCGGCATCGACCCCGGCGAATGGATACATAGCCATAATCTCGCCACTTCGCTCGGCGACGATCTGGAGTACAAGTATAGTCCGGTCGAAACGCATGCAGAAGGGGGTGTCGCCGCCGGACAGTGTCCTACCGTCAACGGTTATCTGCGGGCCGACGGCAGAATGGGTATCCGCAACGAACTGTGGATAGTGCCCACGGTAGGGTGTGTCAACGGGCAGGCCAATGCCATAGTCGACAGAATCAAAAAAGAATGTGACCTGAGCCATGTCGACGATGTGAGGGCGTTCACGCATAACTACGGCTGTTCGCAGCTCGGACAGGACCATGTCAATACGCGCACGGCTCTTGCCGCGCTTATCAAGCATCCTAACGCCGGAGCGGTGCTCGTGCTCGGACTCGGATGTGAGAATAATCAGCCTGCGGTGCTGAAAGAGCAACTTGGCGAATATGACGAATCACGCATAAAGTTTCTTATAGCCCAGGAAGTCGAGGACGAGATCGAGGCAGGAGTTCAGATCTGCCTTTCACTGGTGGAGCGGATGAAGGATGACCGTCGACTCCCGCTCCCGATAAGCATGCTTAAGGTGGGACTTAAGTGCGGCGGTTCCGACGGCCTTTCCGGCATAACGGCTAATCCTCTTGTAGGACTGTTTTCCGACCGGCTGATAGAATGCGGCGGTACCACGGTACTCACGGAGGTGCCTGAGATGTTCGGGGCCGAGACTATATTGATGAACCGTGCGGAAGACTCCGACGTGTTTTCCGGGATAGTGTCGCTTATCAATGACTTTAAGTCATATTTCCGTTCCTACGGTCAACCTATATATGAGAATCCTTCGCCCGGGAACAAAGCCGGCGGAATAACCACACTTGAGGAGAAGTCGCTCGGATGCGTGCAGAAGGGCGGGTCGATGCCGGTGGTGGATGTGCTCTCCTATGGGCAACAGGCTGTAAAGCATGGTCTTAATCTGCTTCAGGCTCCGGGCAACGACCTCGTAGCCTCGACTGCACTCGCGCTGTCGGGATGCCAGATGGTGCTTTTCACTACCGGACGAGGCACCCCGTTCGGAACGTTTGTCCCCACGATGAAGATATCAACCAATTCGCAGTTGGCCCGGCGGAAGGCCTCATGGATAGACCTTAATGCCGGATCAATAGTGGAGGATGAGACGTGGCAGTCGGCATTGGACCGGCTTTTTGCAAAAGTGGTGGCGGTGGCCGACGGCGAAAAGCTTCACCATGAGCAGATAGGCGCCAAAGAAATAGCAATATTCAAGTCGGGCGTGACTCTGTGACAGCACCTTCCATATACGCATATCCGGGTATCTGGCGCCTATAGACGACATGTACCCGGCCTATCCGGCTTTCACTGTGAATATTTACAGAACATCGGTTATGTCAGATTATGCAACGGACTGGCGCAAATAGAGCGGACACTCAATGTTTTTTTGCCTAACGGCAAAAAGCTTGTTGAATTGGATTTTAGGATTTTATTCTGGATTAGGGTTCTAATCCGTGTTCTACATATCCCATTATGTGGAACATCCGAACAAGTCCTTGTAACTAAAAAATCCTCGGAAATATCCGAGGATTAACATCTTATCTGGCAGTTGTGATATGATTTAGAGGTAGTCTTCGCGTTGGGGTGTGAACAC
>CANOLV010000005.1 GCA_947567425.1 uncultured Porphyromonadaceae bacterium
AAGGACTCCCTGATTATGAGTCAGGTGCTCTAACCAACTGAGCTATGGGACCTGCTTCTGTAAAGCGATTGCAAAGTTATGGAGTTTTTTTGACATTTGCAATAGGTGGCTCGAATTTTGGGTGATATTTTTTTGTTTTTGGCTCATTTTTTTCTGCGGAGAGGGCATAGGCGCTGGTTGAGCGTTTTCTGAGAGTAACGGGGGTGGCGTTGCGGTAGCAATCTTGCGCTTTGGTTTATGTGATGAAGATATTTCAGTCGGCATTCAGTTCGCGCTTAGTCTCGGTGCGGATGGGCTTTGATTCCGGAGGGAGCGGTCAAGCGTCGGGTTTGTGGCGTTTGAGTGACTTCAGGTCGCTGATGATGGCTGAGGCTGTGGTGGGGGCGGCGGGTGAGTCGCCGAGTTTTTCGCGTAGTTCGCGGTAACCTTCAAGCTGGTTGTCGTGTCCGGGACGTCCGGGCAATATGTCGTTAAGTTTTCGGGCTATGGCTTGCGGTGTGCAGAGGTGGAGGAGCATTTCGGGCACTATTTCGTGTCCGGCGATCAGGTTGGGGAGTGATACGAACGGTATTTTTAGTATTTTTGACATTATGTCGTATGTCAGTTTCAGTCCGTTTGATCTGTAGCAGACTATCTGCGGGGTTCCTATCAGGGCGCATTCGAGGGTGGCGGTTCCGGAGGTGACGAGTGCCGCCTGTGCGTGGCGCATGAGCGAGAATGTGTCGTCGGTGACGATAGGTGTCCCCGGGGTCAGGAAGTATCCATAGTACGGGAGGTCTATTCCAGGCGCGGCGGCCACGACTGTCTGCAGGTCGGGAAATTGGCGTGCGGCCTGTTCCATCACCATTAGGTTGTTTTTTATCTCGCCGCGTCTGCTGCCGGGAATCAGTGCGAGTATCGGTCGGTCGGATAGCCTGTGACGGTCGAGGAATTCTTCGCGGGAGGGGGTTGCCGTGAGCCGGAGGTCGATCTCCTCTTTCGACGGATTGCCTACGTAAGTGGCCCGGTAGTCGTGGCGTGACCGGTAGAATTCGGGTTCGAACGGCAGAATGCAATATACGTGGCGGATTAATTCTTTGATTTGCTTTACCCGATGTTCTTTCCACGCCCACACTTTGGGCGATATATAGTAATATGTGGGGATTCCGAGCGACTTGGCAAATTTGGCTAATTTGAGGTTGAAGCTCGGATAGTCTACGAGGATCAGCGCGTCGGGACGGCAGCCGGCGATGGCTTTTTGGGCTTTTTTGAGGTTGCCGAGCACGGTGGGCAGATGGCGTATGACTTCGCTGAATCCCATGAAAGCCATGTCTCGATAGTGTATGACCGGATCGTGTCCGGCTTCCCGGGCCATAAGGTCGCCTCCGAGAAATTCAAATTCGGCCTTTTTGTCCTGGATCCGCAGAGCCTGGATGAGACAGGATGCATGTATGTCGCCGGAGGCTTCACCGGCAGATAGGAAGTACTTCATAACGGCATGGTTTATCGGGTTGATGTGCAAATTTACTGAAAAAAAATCCTTGAACCACGGATTAACGATTTTTAACCGACAGCCGGGCGTGCATCCGTAGGCCTAACCTGCAAAATGTCAAAAATACAATAAGTCCGGTGTGGCCGGTTGATGCCGCTGTGGGTTGATGCCACGGTCTGCGTATGTGAGGGGCTTATTGTCGGATGTATGATATATCCAGTCCGGCAAGAGTGGCGATTCTTATCGTGTACAATATGATAAGAATCGGAATGATATTGTAATATGTATGAAAACTATGGTGCAGATATATAATATGTTATATAACATGTTTTGAGTTTTGTTATGTCGGAGTGAATGTGTAATTTTGTGCAGAATAAATAAATGAAGCGATATGCAACATCCACCTTTGGCAAATAATCATATATCCGTGGATTGCGTCCTGATGGGTTTTGACGGCGAGCGTCTCAACGTTCTGCTGATCCACAGGAGCGCGGAAGAAGATGGCGACGACTATCGCGACATGAAGCTTCCCGGCAGTCTGATATATCAGGATGAGGATCTTGACCAGGCGGCCACGAGGGTGCTTCATGAGCTTACGGGGTTAAAGAAGGTCAATATGATGCAGTTCAAGGCCTTCGGCTCGAAAAACCGCACTAGCGACCCCCGTGACGTGCGTTGGCTCGAACGGGCGCAGAAGGCTCATGTGGAGCGTATCGTGACCATAGCATATCTGGCGTTGGTTAAGATAGACCGAGCCGACGACACTCTTCTGTCGGAGCACAATGCGGAGTGGGTCCCGGTGGAGAATGTAGGTCCGCTGGCATTTGACCACAATCTGATTCTTAAGGAAGCGTTGGACTATGTCAGGCGCGAGGCCGACGGCTCTCCGGCCATATTGTTCGAACTCCTTCCCCGGAAGTTCACGGCGCTTCAGCTCCGGACGCTGTTTGAGGTGGTCTACGATAAGAAGACGGATGTGCGCAACTTCCATAAGAAGATAGGATCCATGCCCTACATCGTGGCTCTTGACGAGAAGGAGCGCGGAGTAGCCCACCGTGCCGCCCGCTACTATCGCTTCGACAGGAAGATATATAATAGAAACAGAAGATAATCAAGTATATAAAATAATAGACAGCGACTATGTATTTATTAGGTTACGATATAGGAAGTTCGTCGGTCAAGGCCAGCCTTGTCGATGCCGAATCGGGCAAATGTGTTTCGTCGGCGTTCTTCCCTAAGAGCGAGGCCGAGATCATATCGGTCAAGCAGGGATGGGCCGAGCAGCATCCCGACCAGTGGTGGAAACATCTTTCGGAAGCTACGGCGGCTGTGCTTGCAGAGTCCAAGGTTGCTCCTGAAGATATAAAGGCCATAGGCATATCATATCAGATGCATGGCCTGGTCTGTGTGGACAAGGACCGCAATGTACTTCGTCCGGCCATAATATGGTGTGATTCTCGCGGCGTCCCATTCGGGGAAAAGGCATTCCGCGAGCTTGGACAAGAACGATGCCTGAGCCATCTGCTCAACTCGCCGGGCAACTTCACCGCCACCAAGTTGCGCTGGGTCAAGGAGAATGAGCCGGAACTTTTTGAGAAAATAGACAAGATCATGCTTCCGGGCGATTATATCGCCATGCGTCTGACCGACCGTATATGCACCACCGTCTCCGGATTGTCGGAGGCCATGCTTTGGGACTTCAAGAACAACCGTTTGGCCGACTTCCTGATGGAGTATCTCGAATTCAGGCCGTCGATCATACCTGAAATAGTGCCAACCTTTGCAGTCCAGGGGCATCTGACCGCTAAAGCGGCTTCGGAGTTAGGACTGGCCGAGGGAACACCGGTATCGTACCGCGCCGGTGATCAGCCCAACAATGCGCTGTCGCTCAATGTGTTCAATCCGGGCGAAATCGCTTCTACGGCCGGCACGTCTGGTGTGGTCTATGGAGTCAACGGCGAAGTGAGCTACGATCCTAAATCGAGGGTCAACACATTCGCCCACGTCAACCATGACGACGGGCTTACACGAATGGGTGTGCTCCTTTGCATCAACGGCACAGGCATACTTAATTCATGGATCAAGAGAAATGTGGCTCCCGAGGGTATCTCATATCCGGCTATGAACGACCTTGCCTCCGGAGTGGGCATTGGCAGCGAAGGTGTGAGCATACTTCCTTTCGGCAACGGTGCGGAGCGTGTGCTTGAGAACCGCGAGATCGGCAGCTCAATCCATGGAGTCAATTTCCTCAAGCATGACAAGCGCCATCTGGTCCGCGCGGCCCAGGAGGGAATAGTGTTCTCCTTCCAGTACGGCATAGAGATCATGGAACAGATGGGCATGGATGTGAAGAAGATTCATGCCGGACACGCCAATATGTTCCTGAGTCCTATATTCCGCGAGACTCTGGCAGGTGTGAGCGGCGCCACGATCGAGCTGTTCAACACCGACGGCTCAGTAGGCGCGGCCAAGGGAGCCGGAATGGGAGCCGGAATTTACAAGGACAACAACGAGGCTTTCGCCACCCTCGACCGTATAGAGGTGATAGAGCCCAAGGAGTCGGATCGGCAGGCATATACCGACGCTTACGAGCTTTGGAAGGAAAGATTAAACAAAGAATTGAATAACAACTAAATAATTAACAAACTAACTTATTAAAGAATTATGAAAGAATATTTTCCCGAGATCGGCAAGATCAAATTTGAAGGCAAAGAGAGCAAAAATCCTATGGCCTACCGTTACTACGATGCCGAAAAGGTGATTCTGGGCAAGCCCATGAAGGAGTGGCTCAAATTTGCCATGGCATGGTGGCACACTCTCTGTGCAGAAGGCGGCGACCAGTTCGGCGGCGGAACCAAGAAATTCCCCTGGAACGAAGCTCCCGACGCAATGACTGCCGCAAAGCAGCGTGCTGAAGCCGGATTTGAAATCATGCAGAAGCTCGGAATCGAATATTTCTGCTTCCATGACACCGACCTTATCGGCGACCTTGACGATATCGACAGCTACGAAGCCCGTATGAAGGAAATCACCGAATATCTTAAGGGTCTGATGGATAAGACCGGCATAAAGAACCTCTGGGGAACTGCCAACGTGTTCGGCAACGCCCGCTATATGAACGGAGCCGCCACCAATCCGGACTTTGACGTAGTGGCACGCGCCGCCGTACAGATTAAGAACGCTATCGACGCCACTATCGCTCTCGGCGGTCAGAATTATGTGTTCTGGGGTGGACGTGAGGGCTACATGAGCCTTCTCAACACTGATCAGAAGCGTGAGAAGGAGCATCTGGCCACCATGCTCACCATAGCCCGCGACTATGCCCGTTCAAAAGGCTTCACCGGCACATTCCTCATCGAGCCTAAGCCCATGGAACCGACCAAGCATCAATATGACGTAGACACCGAGACTGTCATCGGATTCCTTAAGACCCACGGCCTTGACAAGGACTTCAAGGTCAACATCGAGGTTAACCATGCCACTTTGGCCGGACATACGTTTGAGCACGAACTTGCAGTGGCGGTCGACAACGGAATGCTCGGTTCGATCGACGCAAACCGCGGCGACTATCAGAACGGCTGGGACACCGACCAGTTTCCGATCGACAATTTCGACCTCACCCAGGCCATGATGCAGATTATCCGCAACGGCGGCCTCGGCAACGGCGGTACGAACTTCGATGCCAAGACCCGTCGTAATTCGACCGACCTCGAAGATATCTTCATCGCCCACATCTCCGGAATGGATGCCATGGCCCGTGCGCTTGAAAGCGCCGCCGCCCTTCTTGAGGAGTCGCCTTACAAGCAGATGCTCGCCGACCGCTACGCTTCGTTCGACAAGGGTGAAGGCAAGGCGTTCGAAGAGGGTAAACTCTCGCTTGAGCAGGTAGTTGACTATGCCAAGACCCAGGGTGAGCCTAAGCAGACTTCCGGCAAGCAGGAGCTGTATGAAGCCATCGTCGCCATGTATGCATAATTTGCCATAGGGAGCAACTTTAGCACATATATCGTCGCGGCAAGGAGCGTTGGAGTAATGCTTTTTACCGCGACGATTTATATTAAGCACTATAACTAACTACAACTTCTTAACCAATCTATATTTCTTTCAATTATGAATTACCAAGAAAAAGGCAGTAAGATATATTTGTTCTCGATAGTCCTCGTGGCCGTCATGGGCGGACTTCTGTTCGGATATGACACTGCTGTTATTTCCGGAGCGGAAAAGGGATTGCAGGCGTTCTTTCTGAATGCTACGGACTTTGTCTACACGGATGTCATACATGGAATAACCTCGTCGAGCGCGTTGCTCGGCTGTATCGTTGGAAGCGCGTTGTCCGGCCTATGTGCGCAGCGTCTGGGACGCAAGCGTTCGCTCGTAGTGGCCGGCGTGTTCTTCTTTGTGTCGGCTCTTGGAAGCTATTATCCTGAATTTTTACTGTTTGAATATGGCAAGCCCTCTTATGAGCTTATGCTGATGTTCAATGTCTATAGAATCATAGGTGGCATAGGTGTGGGTCTGGCATCGGCCATCTGCCCGATGTATATCGCCGAGGTGGCTCCCTCCGAGATAAGGGGCACGCTCGTGTCATGGAACCAGTTTGCCATCATATTCGGACAGCTGGTGGTATACTTCGTCAACTTCATGATCTTGGGAGAACACACTAATCCCATTATCGAGAAGACGGCCGAGAATCTCTATATAGTGCTTCCGCACTCCGACCAATGGACTATCTTTACGGGATGGCGCTATATGTTCGGCTCGGAAGGTATCGTGGCGGGACTGTTCACCATACTTGTCTGCTTCGTGCCTGAGTCGCCCCGCTATCTGGCTCTGACCGGACGCGACGAGAAGGCACTTGCCGTGTTGTCGCGTATCAACGGACTGGCCAAAGCCCGCACTATACTTGCCGACATAAAGGCCACTGTCCAGGTAAAGAGCGAGCGTCTGTTCTCGTTCGGTGTGATGGTGATCTTTGTCGGCATCATGCTTTCGGTGTTCCAGCAGGCTGTCGGCATCAATGCCGTGCTTTACTACGCTCCTCGAATCTTTGATTCAATGGGTATGGGCAATCCGATGGTACAGACCGTCATCATGGGCGTGGTCAACATTGCATTCACTCTCGTGGCAGTGTTCATGGTGGAGCGCTGGGGCCGCAAGCCTTTGCTCATCAGCGGTTCGCTCGGCATGGCCCTCGGAGCATTGGGTGTGGCGCTGTCCAATGTCATCGCAGTTCCTCCCATTGTGCCGGTGGTCAGCATCATGGTCTATTCGGCATCGTTCATGTTCTCATGGGGACCGATATGCTGGGTGCTCATAGCGGAAATCTTCCCGAACACCATCCGCGGCGCCGCCATGGCCATAGCTGTGGCTTTCCAATGGATATTCAATTTCATCGTGTCGAGCACATTCGTGCCGATGTACAATATGCATCTCGGTGAGATGGGCGACAAGTTCGGCCACATGTTTGTCTACGCCTTGTATGGCATTATCTGTGTCGTGGCCGCTATATTTGTCTATCGACTTGTGCCTGAGACAAAGGGCAAGACCCTTGAGCAGATGTCGGCCCTCTGGCGTAAGCGCGACAAGGCCGGCTGATGCGAAATGCCGCGACTTTTTAGGTTATAATGTTTGTAATATGTCCCGTCCGCAGTCTCGTTAAAACCGAGCGTGGGCGGGATTTTTTTGTTTTCTCCGGGCAGAAACTTTTTACTAACTTTGGTGTCGGGTTATGTTTATGCCAAGTGATGTTATGCGAAGATTGTTAAGCCTGTCCATGGCGAATCTGCTATTGCTGATGTCGGCCATGTGGAGTTTGTTCTGCCTGGCGGGATGCTCCGGGAGAGACGCCTGCGTGGAGGCCAATGCCATGTATTATTGGCGCACGACGTTGAAGCTGACATCGGCGGAGCGTGAATTTCTGGACGATAACGAAATCGGCATTATATATCTGCATCTTTTTGATGTGGTCGATGCGGGAGGCGTACTCAGGCCGTCGTCGACATTGCTGTTCCACGATACTCTTCCGGCGGGGCTTAGGATTGTGCCTACTGTGTTTATCGCTCCAGATGCGCTGTCAGGCAATGCTCCATCCGATTCGCTGGGCGCTCTGATAGTGCGCCGGGCCGATCAGATGATGGCAAAGAACGGATATGACGTGCCCGACGAGATTCAGATAGACTTTGACTGGACGCGTTCAAACAGAGATAAGTATTTCCGGATTCTTGAGTCGGCAAGGGGGATAATGCAGATGCGTGGCGGACGGCTCTCGACCACTGTCAGGCTTCATCAGCTCGTGCAATCGGCACCTCCGGCCGACTATGGAGTGCTGATGGTGTACAATGTCGGCAATATAACGGATCCGCGTGAGAGTAATTCCATACTTTCCAGCAGGACTGTGAGGCCATATCTGAAGGCTCTGTCGGACTACAGGCTTCCGCTCGTCACGGCTTTGCCCGTCTACAGTTGGGACGTGGTGTTTTCCGGCGGTAAGTTTAAAGCCATAGCGCATTCGCTCAACACAGCCGATACCGCCATGTTTGCCCCGATGGGCGACGGTCGGTTCCGATGCAGAAAGTACGGGCCTCTTGCAATGGCCGGACGCAGGGGTGGAATTGAGGGGCGTATATATCCGGGCGACGTGGTCCGCCATGAATTTGTCGAAGATTCAGTATTGTCGGCCGTGCTGTCCGACATACGGTCGGTATCCCGGCCGGTGGCGGAAAGAATAGTGCTTTATCATCTTGACGAAAAATCAATAAAACAATATGATGCCGAATTTATTCAAAAACTTATTGGCGGGTCTGGTGCTGATTAGCGCTGTCGGCCTGACGGTATCCGATGCCGGGGCTTGCGGATGGGAGCCTGAATACAGTGTGTCGAGGTTTCCTGCATTCCAGTTTGTCGACACTCCTGCTTCCGGCCAGCGTCCGGATGATGTGGACGCTGAGACTGTGGACTTTTGGTACGGTTATACCGGCGGAAATGTCGACCGCCAGGATATAGCGGATTTTATAAAGGGTGCCACTGTCTCCGACGTGTCGGCGCCGCGGGGGGCGTTAATGGAATATCTCGTGTCGCGCTCCGATGCGTCGGCCATAGGATTTCTGAAGAGGAGCATTGCTTTCAGCGAGGCGCTTGACCGCTATTATGACTGTGTGTGGGACTATGAGAAGCCTTCCGATTCCGACCTCCCGTCGGCAATCGACGATATATCCATCCCTTCGCCGTCAGATCCGATGTATGAGCGCTATCTGTTTCTGTCCATGCGTGCCCATGCCGCGATGCACCGTTATGCCGATGTCATTGATATCTGGCACCGCTATGGCGCTTCCGTTAAAAACGACAGGTTGAAGGACAGGATGCTCGGATATCTTGGCGGCGCATATTACCATACGGGGAATTATGTGGATGCCATATCGATATTCGCGCGTAATGGCGATGCCAATAGCCTCAATTGGTGCCTGTCGCGCATGGTTGGTGCCGACAATCTTGTGAAGTTGCTTGAGGCGGATCCTGATTCAGAGGCCGTTTATTATGTGCTTCAGGACTATATGAACTATCTTTGGCTCCTGAAGCTGAATTTGGCGGAGGAATGGAATTTTCCCTTGCCGGGCAATCCTTATAGGAATGGTGAGTATGTGGCCGACAGCGATCTTGCAAAAGAGTGTCTTGCCATTATAGCGGTGGCTGACCGGGTCATGTCAGACGGCATGTCGGCGTATCCGGCAGTCTGGGCCACGGCAAAGGCTTTTGCTCTGAACATGATGGGGCGAGGCCGTGAAGCCGGAGCCGTGATCAAGGATGCATCGCGTATGAAGTCGACCGGTGCCATGCGTGCCAATCTTGAGCGAACAGCCTTGTGGATAGACTTTTCCAATTATGACGAGGCCGGCGGGGTGCAGTCAAAGGACCTTGCCGAGAGATACAACACGCTTTATATCAGAGCATCTTCGAAGGCCGGGATGGTGGTCCGGCGTAATCTTTACGGGTGGGCTTTTGCTCCGGGAGAAATAGCCGATTATGCATTTTTGGCTGATTTCATGGTCCCTTATGCCGCTCTTCAGTATCGCGACACGCCGTTGTATTACCGGGCATTGGCCATGATGGACGGAGTTAAGTCGATAAATCCCGAACAGGATTACTGTGCGTTTCAACCGTCGAACCGATGGACTTCGTCGTTGCAAAGCGAGGGGTTGTCGGCTATGGTCGATAAGCTTGACGGCAGGAGCGCAATGTCGGATCTCGATAGGGCCATATTCTCCGGTGCCGATATTGATGTCAATGCCGTGCACGATGCGTTGGGCCGTGTGGCTCTGTCGATGGGCGATTATGAAGGGGCGATAGGGCATTTCGGCCGTCTGGATCCATACTGGATCGGTCGTCAGGGGTATTACGGCTACCTGCAGACGAGATATGATAAGGAGGGCACGCCGTTTAAGCGTACAGATAGAGGCTATGAGTCGCTCGATATGCTTCCTTTGGTGGGAGCAGTGAATTATAGGGCCGATTATAGCCGGAAACTTCTTGAACTGCGGCGAGGGTATGAGGAGTCGGAGGGCGAGGCAAAGGCCGAAGCCGGATATGATTACGCGGCAGCCTTGTTCAGGGCGTCGGCGCAGGGCGATCTCTGGGCCGTGTCGGACAATCTGTGGAGTGTCTACCATCAGGTGGATCCTCTGTCGGCCATGGCCGTCAAGGTGTTGATGGATATAAGCGGCCAGGCATTGCCTACCGAGCTTAAGGCCCGAATATGGTTCGGACTTGCATCGGTCCGGACAATGCCCGATGCTCCGTCGTATGCATGGGGCGGAAATGCCGGCAGTTGGGACTGGAAAACTTTTCCTGCGGTCAGCCTTGAGGCTTACTCGGAATTGGCTAAGATCTATGGTGAGATACGCGATCCGCAGATCCGCGGATGCGATGTGCTGAAGTCGTACATGGCTCGGTAGAGCTAAGGTGCGTCCGAGGGTTCTGCGCGGCGTGTGGTAATGGACAGGGGCACTATTTTGACTTCGTATGCGATGGCTCCTTTGGATTTTGGCGTTATACGGGTACGGTGGTAATAGTAGGTGTATTGGCGGTCCCATGCGGTAGTGTAAAGTTGGCGGGTTTCGCCTGATGGAATGTCGCATGGAATCGTGATGACGCGCGAATGCAGCATATCGTCGTCGTTATGGTATGTCATTTCGACGGTCAGCGATGTCACGGCGGAAGAATAGTGGTTGGTGGCGAAGAATGTCTCACGGAGTGAACGGAGCGGCTTGTCGTATCCGCTTATTAGGATGCTGTCAGGATTATAGACTGGGATTTCGGCTCCTTTGGCCGACGAATATGCGGTCGTGTCAGACCGTAGGGTCAGCCTGCCTCGCCGGGTAGTGTCCGTGTCGGGGCTTGAAGCGCCTATGCTGGCCAGAATTCCCAGTACTGCCAGAATGATGGTGCTTGAACGTTGCGATGCCATTTTTCGAGAGAGGTGTAGATGTTAGGAATGGGAAGGAGGGATATGTAGTCAGAGGTAGCGTGGTTCGATGGGTCCGGATAGGGGTTCGGGGTATATTCGTATGCATCCGTCGAGATCCTTGGGCTTGTCGGCGCTTCTGACTCTGAAGCTTATCCGCGACAGGTAGGGAATCATGCGCCATACATTGGTGTAGAATGAGGCGGAATGTACCCGGAACGACAGATGCCCGTCGTCGGTCATGGTAAATGTGAAGTCTTTAGGACGGATCAGCCGGCTGCCTCCGTCGGTTGAGGTATAGACATGTGCCGCGTAGATGCCTTGTTTTGACGTTGCCGCCACGTAGCCCATCACCGTGCCCGGATGTATGGACCTGACTGGAGACCTGAGAACTATCATGCGGTAGCGCACGGCTCCGTCGGCTAAAATACCTTCGGGAGTGTAGCGTTCGATCGCCACTACGGCACCGTCGGATGGAAACTGCCAGATGCCTTCGATGACATGGAGCGGCAGTTCGGACAGATGCCGGCGCACTTGGTTCAGGTCGGCGTATCCCTCCAGGCGTGGCGACACGGGAGGCAACTTGTCGACGAGCTTTTTGCCGTAGGCTGTTGAAAATGTGCAGATGCATATAAGCATGGCTGCTATGCGGAGAGCTGATGTCATGTGGGAGAGCGGGAGTTGAGGATTAGAGAGGGATTGATGAGGTTAGATGGTCTTGAACTGATATTGGAGTCCGAAGCTCAGGATCTCCTTCAGCTGCCACTTGTGCCATCCGTCGACTTTCGACCGGCTGGTGTCGAATCGCGGATGGATGTAGAGCTGGGTCGACAGGTAGCGGTTGAACGAGAAGTTGAATGTATTTTCCCAGTCGGCCTGCAGATAGTCGTAGTCGGTGAAGACGAAGAATCGGGAGGTGTAGTTGATGTTCCACATGATGTTCCACTTCATGCGGACCTCGGCGTTGCTACCGACTTCGCTCACAGTGCGGTGTCCCTCCTTTATGCCGAAGGAGGTGACGCTTATCTTCCTGTTGGTGGACACTTTCATATTGTATGATATGGGTGCTATCGAAGCGTCGAGCACAAACTTTTTGCTGGGGCTGGTATAGTTGTACGTCATACCGACACCGATGTTGAGTTCGCCGGGCGACATAAACGCCGCTTTCATGTCGCGCGAATTGCTCTTATAGTTGTTGAAGAACTGGGTCTTGAACATGGTGGTCAGCGAGTAGTACCAGTGCTTGAACGCATGCAGTCCGGCGGTGGCGTTGAACTGGAACTGGTCTTCACTGATAGAATAAGCGTGTATCGAGTCGTTGGGCGCGCTCGCCATGGCAAGTTTATACTGTGTGGTCGCTTCAAAAATCACGTCGGGATGGAATTTCGGGTTAAGTTTCACGTTCCATCGCAATGTCCCGATGCCGTTGACATTATTGATACCGCCTTGATACCAGTTGGGGCTTATATAGGCCTGTGAGAACTGAAGCGAGGCATTGATGGTGTGAAGCCAATGCTTGCGTCCGATCTCCTGGACCGGAGCATCCGCAGTAATCTTCTTTTTATCAGGCACTATCTCCGTCACGGTTATCACTGCCGTGGAGGGGTCGACCGAAGCGGTGTATTTCTTCGGCGGTTTGGGCATAGTGTTGATGTTGTATCTTACGGCAGGGATATTGTCGAGCATGTAGCGGGTCTTCAATTCACGGAAGGCATTTGCGCCGTTGGCCTGGACGCGAAACCAGTTGAAGGCCTTGACATCGCCCTCGATATAAGGATCAAGATCGCCGAAGGCTATCGAGTCGATGTGGGGAAGTCCGTCGTAGACGGCCGGCAGAAATGCCACTGCCGGCAACGAACTTGGAGGAAGAAACTTATATGGCGACTCTAAATCAAGAGTATCGGCGATAAGGTCGGAGAAAGGATTGAAGGTGTCGTCAGGGTCTACTTCGTCAGGATCAATATAGTAGATGTCTTCCTCATCCTCAGGGTCGAAGTCGTCGATAGGCTCGGGAGTGTCGTCGGTTTCCGTCTCATTTTCTCCGAGATATACCTTGAGCGGTTCCTGCCCAGAGGCATAGGCCGCAAAGCAGACAAACGACATTAAAACGACAAGGGCAACAGCTGTCAAGGGTCTAAAAAATCCGCTAACCTTCACTCTCATATCTATTTACGCACTTTTTACCTGATGAATAATGAGATACAAATTTAAGCAAATCTACCGACAATCCGAAATAATCCACCGGATAATTGATATTGACCACATGAAAATTTGCATACTCAGGTCTTATCGGCGTTATAGTTTAGCCCCATTCATGGAATCTATGAGAGATGTAACTATGGCGGCATACGATTTTGAAGAGCAGGTTTCCGATAAGAATCGTCGCAGAGCCAGATTGCATTCCGTCATTCGCTTCGGATGGGAGAGGCACGTGGTGATTGCTTCATTCCAGAGCTTTATGTCGTTGGGAAGAGCGATACCGTTAGATCCGTTAATGTAACCTCTTGTCGAGGCGGTGGATGTTGCTACGACTGCCTTTCCTAATGCAGTGGCCTGGTATATTACGATTAGTCCTGCCGGTGCTTCGGTGTCTACAGGAAGTGCCACTATCGAACATTTGGACAGTTCACTGATGAAATCTTTGAAGGGGAGTGAGTGCTTGGCTGTGACATTTGAAGGCAATGACTTATGGTAAAGCATGTACTTGTCTTCCGGCATTACAAGGCGGAAAGTGGTGTCGGGCATTGATTGTGCCAAATTTAAGATGAAGGGCCAGTCGCGACTGTTATTCCCTCCGCAAAATACCGATCCGTCGCCAGGAGTACGTTCCCAGCAGCTGTACTCGTCGGGGAAAATGTCCGGAAGGTAGGTGAAATTAACGTTCAGACCAAGCGTGAGGTTTAGATAGTCGCCATATTCCAAAGAGGTTACCGTAGCTTTGAACCTGTCTGACTTAAGGGCTGTGCGGTATAAGATTGTAGCTATACGGTTTTTTAGCCCGGTTTTATTCTTTAATAATATATTTATGGCAATTATGTTACGCTTTCTGCGCCATGTCAGCAGTGACAGCCAATAAATAATCACAGCCTGTATGTCGAGCCAGCATACAATAGTGTCGTCCTTTCTCGATTTTGTCAATGCTTTCCATGCACCTTTGATCCATGAAAGCGCTTTGTTTTGGCTTTGGGGGGATATAATAACCTCGGTGCCTTCAATCTTTGGGAAATAGTTATTGTTGTCGTCGAGAAGTATATAGGTCATTAGTCTGTGGCTATGATTGGAGTTTTCTGTAATATTTAATGAACACTTCTTTCGCCGATTTGCCGTTAAATAAAGAAGCTATCACGTTTCGATGACCTATTATCATAGGTGTATAGACATCGGTAGTGGTGTTTGTCGATTTTCGCATCATATTGTACACGATCGTAAGAGCTGATATTGCTGAGGCAAATACAGCAAGCGCGAAATAACCTATTTTGTTTCCTTGGGAGAAGAACATCAATGTGCCCTTTATGCCTGATGGAATAGTGGCAGTCTGTATCATTGACGACGACTTGCCGCTCATGCCTCCGAAGTGGATCAGAGATGCAGATGTGTCGACGATGCACCGTAGTCCCGACTCGTTGACAAGTGTGGACAGGGCGATGTCCTCGGGTGTGAAGAAGTAGCGTTCGTCGAACCATCCGAGACTTCGGAATATGTCGGTGCGAATCAGGAATGCTGCTCCGATGACGTTGTAGGTCGTAAAGATGCCTCGCTTATTCACATAGTCGGTCTGATCCGATTCCTTCCACAGGTGCAACCGATGAAGGATGAACGTGCGCCAGTTCATCGGAGGGCGTCCGCACACCTGTACCGAGCCGTCGGGATTCAGCAATACGGGACTTACGACAGCTACATCTTCCGGTTGCGAGTCTGCGGTGGCCACGAGCCGGTCGATGGCCGGCATAGTCAGTTCCGTATCGTCGTTAAGCACGAAGCAGTAGCGTCCTTTGGCTTGGCGAAGGGCAAGATTGTTGTTTTCTGAAAATCCACGGATCTCATTGCTCTCCACGACCTTAACCCATGGATACTCACCGAGTAGCCGTGCGAGATTGTCACGTGAAAACAGATATGCCACTACCAGAACCTCGTAGCTCACAGAAGTATATGTGCGGATAGAGTCGAGGCACCGCGTGATGTTGCCCCAATTATCCATGCACACTATGACAATACTGACATCCGTCATCGCTTGAACACCTTTTTAACGGCATCGAGATATCCTGTCCCAAACTTAAGGTCAGGTTCGAGATGGCATCCTTCAGCCCATTCATTCCACGCGTTTATGAAAATGAAGTTTTCATCCTTTGAATAAGGAGTAAAATGTTCATTTACATGCCTGAGCCATGTCTCAAACAGTTCTGGTGTTGAGTCCTTAAAGGCAGTGAAGCTACGGCCTTTCCTCCGGGGTGAATTATCCCATGATGGGAACACGCATGGATATTTCTTATAGTCGCAATCGTTGCCGACGCGGGATAACTGCTTCTTGACTAAATCCGGGTATGAATATATGAAGTTGAAATATTCCCGTCCAAGAAGTTTCCGGCTTGCACGTTGAAGATAATTGCCTACTTTAAGGTGTTCGCGGGTGATAAATGGCTGAAATTCGACCGCGGCATCGATGCCATCGGCCATTTGGCCGATGCCGTGATGCAATGAGTCCTCGAACCGGCAGATATACAATCTGAATCCTTCCTTGGCGGCAAGATTCTGCCAGACAGCTATGGTGCGGCTTATATCGGGGAACAGATGTGTGCGGTAGATGCAGAACACCGGTGCGCCGTCTACTTTGATGTATCGCGGATCCTTGAAGTATGGGAGCAAATGATGGAAGTGGGCTATGTCGTCCTGTTCGTCATATCGTTGTGCTATCAGGGTTTTGTTAAAGCCTCCCTCCCAATTCCGGCTCCAGTCCTCATTGGCCCAGCACAGCATGAATGGAAAGTCTTCGTCCGGATTTCTCAGCATCTCTTTGACTGGGCGTTCCATTATTTGTTTGCCGTTAAACCAATAATGGTAATAGCAGAATCCGGATATGCCATGCGACTTGGCAAGCTCGATTTGTGCCATACGCGATTCCGCCAATCTGAGATCGTAGTAACCTAAGTCGGCCGGAATATGGGGCTGGTAGTGTCCGCGAAAACGTGCAGTGGCAGTAGATGTATTGCGCCACTCCGTGAATCCTTTACCCCACCACTCGTCATTTTCCGGAAATGGATAAAACTGGGGTAGATGTATGGCGATTGCTCTATTGTTCATTTTCGGCTTGTATTATTGTGTTATTGCGGGTCTGATCTCCTCCGTTCAGATAAAAGTACATAGCCACGGCGGCAATTATGGAAATATTGCCTATCTGGGAATATAGACTGAAGTAGAAAAGGCCGGGGAGGTATAGATTGCCGAGAAAGGCAAGCGTCAGCAACGTTCCTGCCTTCATCGTTCCGTCGTCTGTCCGGGGCAGTATTCCTGTAATGACCTTAGCATAGATACCTCCGAATATCAATGTTATGATAGGGCCGAAGTCTCGGAAAATATTTCCGGCGAAAGTATAGAATATGTATCCTGGAGTACCGGTATTGCGTTCTACGATGGCACGTAGCTCTGATATGTCGGCAGTGTAGGTTAGCCCGATAAAGCGCCGGAAGAGTCCGAATGACGATATTCCGTATGTGTAGCCGATTATCTGAGGATACAGTATCCCTGAGAAGTTGACGAATGATTCCCCCGCATATTTAAATAGAAACAGCGATGCCGGGGTCTCTTCATCTTCGAAACGAATAATGTTGGCATAAATGACATAAAGTCCAACGATGGATCCGAGAACAATCAGACCTTTCATAAATCCATTGTAAGCGCTTCGGCCGACAAGGTCTTTGAATATGAAGAAGGTAAATCCAAGGATCAGCAGCATGTTCACGATGTCGGAGCGTCCGGCTACGACGAGGGAATTGTAGACAGGTATGACTATTGATATCCCGAAGAATATGGCACTGAGCGGCTTTTTGTAGCGTAAGACGAACAGGGCAAACATTGACACCGGTATGGCGAAAATATTCAGTGCAGATAAATATCCGGTGATCAGCCTGCCTATTATATTCAGCTCCACCGGATCGCTTTCATAATTTTCGTTTCGAATATCTGCAAATTCAGCCAAGAAGTTTTTGAGCTCCAGGCCGTGGCTTGCAAAATTGTATATGAAGCATATTGATGATGATATGAGGATAGTGTAATAGATTATTGTGAAGCGCTCCATGTTGACATCTATCCTGTCGATGCTTCGTGGCATCTTTAGTAATGGAATAAAGAATATAAGTAATATGACGAACAGGTATATTACCCCGAAAAACTCAACTTTGGCAGGCTCGGAAAGGAAGTCGAAAAAGTCGCTCTGATAGTAAGATATAGAGCAGAATGATGCCAATGTATATATCCCGATCACGTATGTCGGTGCGCTTAGGAAGCCTTTTTTGCGGATAGTATATGTCAGCAGCGCTACGAACAGTGCCGACAGAAGCCATAAATATATAACTCCGTTAGCCATGTTTTATTTAATTATATTTTTGAGGTCCTGGATCCGTTCGCGGGCTAAAGCTTTGGCTTTTATGGAGGCCTGCGATACCTTTTTGCGATCCGCATTGATTATGCCATCGATGCATCTGTCTGTCATTCTGCTTATTGATGATTCAGATGCGAATGATTCAGATGTGATTTCGATTGCACATTCTGTCAGGTCCAACAATTTAAGCAGTCCGGATATCTTATGTTCGTAGGACAACGCCATAAACGGTGTCGACTGGTTGATGGCGAAAACCACAGAGTGGTAACGCGATCCGAAAAGGAACCGGGCATCGCGTATGATGCTCTGCTGTATGTCCGAGCCGATCGTTTCCGGCAGTACAATGACTCTGGGATTATTTACCTCGCGTTCGATTTCTTTGAAGAAGCGGTGGTCGATCCGTTCGGGCAGATGCTCATTGTAAGTCTGAGGCAGCATGACGAGATTAAGTCCTTGGAATCTGTCAAGCAGGGAGTTGACAAGTCCGCTGTAGAAATCAAGGATTCTTCTGTGCTTGACATCTTTGAACGCATAATGCCAGTAAAGTATGTTGGGAACGATGACAGCATAGTCGGATCCTATCTTGTCCGTTATATCTGATGGTATGCCACATAGCGAATCGCTTAGGAAAGCGCAGTCTACGGTCATTTCGTGGTCTATGTCCATGGAATTGAGTGTGCGGGCTGATTCGCTGTCTCTGACAGAAAGGTATGTGAAGCCTCTAAGAAGTTTTGTGCTCTCTTCGAGGAAATGCCTTTGTCGGCGTGTCTCGGCTGGAAATGGTCCGACAGATCGTCCGTAGTATATCACCGGGGTGTGTGTCGATAATCCCATTTTCAGCATTGCCACATGCTCCCAACCTTGAAATCCACCCATATTTACCCCTCCCGGCGAACATAATATATAGTCGGCCTCTTTCATCTTTTTCATCAAAGATCTTGTGGTAGGGTGCAGATGCCATAAATAGGGCATGTCTATTCCGTTTACGAGAGCAAAGTGCGCACCTTTCAACGGCTTAATGTTGACATATATGTCGAGCGGTGAATCGACGATGAATTCTTTTATGTTGCTGTCTGTCTCGTCCCAGAAAAGAATCTCGACAGTGGCTTGTGGATAATTGTCGTTAAGCCAATTGACGATTCCGCGGTGTGCCGATTCGTCACCCCTGTTTTTAAGAGGTTGGTCCAAATATAATATTTTCATCGGTCTATTCATGGAAAGTGTTTGTTTTAGAGTAATCAAGCCTGGTGGATTTGGCTACTTTAGTCTTTTCTGGCATAATTCCAATGCCGACAATAAGTATCGGTATTTCCTGCTCCGGAATTCCGTGGTCATGTAGTTTCCTTAATTTGGTTAATGGGAAGCCACAGGATAGCGGTATAGTGCCCAGACCTTCGTAGTGGAGAGAGTTAATCAGGTTCATGGCATACATGCCGCCGTCGATGTAGGCCTGCATGGGTTCGTGAGCAAAGAATGCATTCAGGTTGGATGTCACGACCACAATAGTCCGTATCTTGTCGCTGAATCCCCGGCATCCGCCCTGCCAGTCAAGTATGTCATGGGCTTCCTGTCCGCTGAACACATGGGTCCGCCATGCCTGTCTGTTGCATGCGGAAGGTGTACACGATGCCAGTTGAAGTGCTTTTTCGATTAAATCGACGGGAACCGGAGCATTTGAAAAGTCGCGGTGTGAATGTCTGCTCTTAAGAAGATGCTCGAAGTCATTTTTTGACTCGGCTACTATACTGATCGTGTCGACTTCGATGACACCGCCGGTACCGGTGTCATGGCGGGCATTAAGAACTGATTCGGGTAGTGAGTTGAGAAGCCGTACTACTTCCGGCAACGCGGCTCCATGTGTCTCATTGTAGTCAATGTAGCTTCTTATTGTTGCCGTTACGGAGGATGCTGTCTCCTTATCGTATCCGGGGATTTTGACGTATTCTTTCAGTAGCTTTATCAGTGAGCACGCGCGTTCGGCTCCGAATGGAAAATGCGGGTCGGGTAATGACATGCCCTTTTCAAGTACATGGCACTCCCTCATGATTAGCGAAAGCAGCTTGTCGGGATTCGACATGGTACGGCTTGACCCGTTATGCCTGCATATAATGTTGAAGTAGCATCGCATTTCTTTGAGAAATGTGATGTCAAGTTTCAGCTTTTCCGATATGGTGCGTAATAGTTTAAACATGACGATGCCTTAGTCTGATGAGGTCCGATGGTCCATATAAGAATGCTTTCAACTGGATGTTGAAATATTTTCTATAATTAGGAATAATGGAATTTGACAGGAATCCGGCACATAGCACGGTGGCCACTGTTACTATAGCGGATCCAACCGCGCCGTAGACAGGTATCACAATCAGATTCAGGACTATGCACACTGCACATCCGATGACATTTCTTGCCGCTGTCCATTTTTGTGCATGATCGATGATTATAAGCTGTCCTGATGAGGTGGCAAGTGCTGTACCTACCGCTTTCCAGGCCATAATCTGAAGAATGGGTATCGATGCGAGATATGCTTCTCCGAAAGTCAGACGTATAACGATGTTTGCCGATATCGACATGACCGTGGCCAGAATTATGCTGCTCCACAGTATAGAGCTTACAAATATACGCTGGGATCTGGCATATTCTGACGGTTGTTTTTCGGATTTGGCTTTTACCAGAAGCGGCGTAAGTGTCTGGCATATAACGATTGGAATAAAAACCACAAGATCTGCGAAGCGTCCGGCCGTAGCGAAGAATCCCACAGACGTCTCGTCAATCATGTCGCCGATCATAACCTGGTCGATTTTCTGATAAATGACTATTGCTGACGACGACAGCATGAGCGGAAAGGCTTCGATAAGCAGAAATCTGGTCAGGCCTGCGGACGATGTGTAGCGGCATAGCTCTCTTTTGTTGGCCCGAAGGCTCAGGAAGTAGCCTCCGCTCACGATGAAGATGTCGAGTGCGGATGTAAGGATGAACCAGAATAACGGAGCCTCAAAAAATAAGAGCACTATCTTCAGTAGGGAACAGATTATTGTGCGGATAATCTCAGCCTTTACAATGTTCTTGTTGAGCAGTTGGGAGGTGAAGTAGTTGCGGATAGTGTTAAGGCAGGATGGAAATACGGTCAGGCCGTACACCGACACATATCTGAAGGTGTCCGGGTTGTCGGAGTGATGCAGATATGCGGTGATTATTATGATCACGTATGTGATGGTCGCCAAGCAGACGCGTAGCCTGATTCCGGCCCAAAGCACCTCATTGCAGGAGCGTTCCGGCTTTGACATCTCCCGGACTTCAATATCGTCAAGCCCGAAGTTGGACAGTATCGTAAAAATGGTGACATAGCTGATGACATAATTCAGCAGGCCATATTGAGTCGGTCCAAGATAGCGGGCTACGAGTATGCCGACAATAAGTACGCTTGCCAGGGATACTATCTTGCCGGAAAATGCCCATGCTACGTTGGAGAGTATGCGTTGTCGTGTAGTTTTTTCTGTTGGCAATACAGACATCGGTCGTGAGTGGCTGTCGGGACTACTATATGAAACGAGTTATAATCTTTTGAATTATAGGCTTGGAGTATAGCCATGCCGGATATATACACACGCCCATGAACATGAAAAAGAGGATAATCGCCATCTTATTGGTGCTGGCCGGCTTGATCAGAGCAAATGCCCTGTCGACTATCACACCTTTTGGAAGTGCATTTGCGATGGTGATCGACGCCTGTTCGCGTTCTTTAAGCATGAACAGATACATTGTCTCGATGATTTGCTGATCGCGT
Source organism: uncultured Porphyromonadaceae bacterium (assembly GCA_947567425.1). Classification (GTDB taxonomy): domain Bacteria; phylum Bacteroidota; class Bacteroidia; order Bacteroidales; family Muribaculaceae; genus Muribaculum. The sequence goes on from CANOLV010000005.1 coordinate 21,308, forward strand.
TTTTTCTCGATATACTGGCGCTCCTGTTCGGGTACTTTGCCGAGACGGCTGTCTGACTTGTTGACTTCGGCGCGGGCGTCGCGCACTACGATCTTTGCCGACTCAACCTGACGGTCGATGGTCGACAGCACGGTGCCGCGCATGGCTTCGATCTGTTCGTTGAGAGTGCGCAGGACGTTGCTGCCCGGCTTGGCGGTCGACTCCAGCTTCATGCGTTCGAGAATGAGCCGGTTATATTCGCCTACGAGGTTTGCCACGGCTTCGGCCTCTGACGGAACAGGAATCATGGAGTCTTTGGTTTTGGGGTCGGTGAGCAGTTGCTTTGTCATCTCGAGAATCTGAAGGGTAGTCTCTCCCTCTATCAGGCGTGCCTCGACCTCCGCCTTTTTCGACATGTAATATTCGGCGTCGACCTCAATGGCAGTGAGATTGTTGGCCTTCTTATAGTCCTGGATGCCGATTTCCGACTCTTTGAGTTCTTGGGTCAGGCGGGATATGCGGTCGTCGAGAAAGTCGGCTATGCGCTGGGCTTTTTGCCTGTTCTTATTTATAACCTGTTGGTTGTATTCGTCGACCAGCAGATTTACTACAGATTTGCCATAGTCGATATTGTCGCATTTATAGTTGATCGATACGATGTCGGCTTTTCGGCTTGGAATGAAGCATTTGACTTCCTTTTGAAGATTTTCGGCCGCATGGTCGTAGCCAATGTATGATATGTTCATACGAAGTGCTTTCCCCGGCTCGAAATTCCGGGTTTGCATTATTGTGAAATCGCCATATTCTGTATTTAATGTCAATGGCAGTTTCTCGTCAGACACATCGGCGATTACGTCACCTTGAGCATTTTTGGCTTTCACCCAAACGAATCCGGACTTGTCTACTCCGACTTTGAATTTAAGTACATTGCGCAGAGTGTCGGCAATTTCCGGAGAGGCAATAAGTTCCAAAGGAGAGTTGCTGTACACGCGAAATCGTTTGAGTATATTCTTTCGCACGACATAGCTGATATTGGAGTTAAGCTCTATGGCCACGCCTCGAAATTGGGTATGGGATGTCATAAGGGCCATTTCCTGATCGGCAGACGTGCTGTTGCCGAGAAGGATGTCTGACATGTTGAATGATTTCATCAGATTGCCGTCCTTGTCATCGTCCGTAATCAAAACGTTTGCTTCGATGTCAAATTCGGTTTGCTTCATGTATGCGTAAATCGAGCCGAGTACAGCAAATATGATTGTGCATGACAGAATCTTTTTCCAATGTCGAAGGCATACACGTAAGAACTTGTCATCATTCGGATTAAAAGTCTGGTCTGTCGGCGTCTGCTGGATATCCATGCTGAGTGAAGGAGAGGGGTTATTTTACGGTTAATGCGATTACGAGAGAGGCTATCACTGAACTTGCGCTGATTATGGCCGAGGCCATGGAGAGTTTGAAGGCGTTGTTCTGATTGTATTTGGAGTTGTCCTTGCGGATTTTGTTAGGTTCGACATATATGGCGTCGTTCTGCTGAAGGTAGTAGTAAGGCGACGACAGGAGCGCGGCGTCGTTGAGGTCGAGGTGGTGGAATTCTTTTTTGCCGTTGACTTCGCGTATGAGCAGGACGTTGTTGCGTTCGGCATATTCGGTGAGGTCGCCGGCGGCTCCGAGCGCATCGAGTATTGAGAACCGTTCGCGGTTGACTCCTATCGTGCCGGGATTACGCACTTCGCCGAGAACGTTGATGCGGAAGTTGACGAGCGACACTTTGACCACCGGATCTTCAACTTCGGCGCTGATCTTTTTCGCAAGGAGGTTCTGCAGCTCCGAAGTGGTCATTCCGGCCACATGTATGTTGCCGATGCGGGGAAAGTCGATGTCGCCGGCTTTGTCCACGAGGTATGTCTGTTGTTTCGGTTGTGTCACTTCGAGAAGGCTTCCGTTTTTAGCCGGGTTCGACAACGGCAGATTATATTCGGCGGTGGCTTCCGGGATGAGCGATGTCACGGTGATGACAAGCTCGTCGTCGGGGACTATCTTGATCTCGTAGGTCGACGGGGCAGGAATCTCGCCGTCCTGCAGGGTCTTTATGTTCTCAAAATAAGTGAGCGACGACCGCTGCGTCGAGCACGAGAACATGGCGATCGAGAATGCTATGATAATGAGGTGGCTTATTTTCATAATGGTTGAAAAAATCTTGGCTTTGTTTTATAACGGATGTGTCGGTCGGTTTATTATGGAGTTGGCGGCTAAATTGCACCTGCGGTCAGGGTCATATCGTCTCCCATGTGAATCTCGGCTCGGGATTGTCATGCTTGTGCAGCCGGTAGCTGAGATTACGTATCGGCCTCGCCATCAGCGTCAGCGGCACCGAGGGGCCGAACGGAGTGGAGTGCAGCGCGGATGCGGCTTTTTTCCAGATCGCTATCATCGGTACCCACAGAGCCGAGCCTACCAGAATGACGATGCCCCAGATGACTGGGTTCAGCGGTGAGATGCCCACGGCCGCGATTGATGATATGAGCCAGATCCATAATGCGGCGGTTATGACGGTGTTGGTGTTGCCGTGGCTTCGACAGAATTTTGAGGTGAAGTTGTAGCGCGACTTTTTATGACGGAACCGTTTTTTCGGTTCGTCGGTTACGGTCGACACCTGCGATTCGGTTGAAATCTCCACGCGGGTATTGTCGGCGGTAGCCACGTCGGATATGAATACGTCGTCGTCGCCGTAGGCCAGTTGGAGCGAGCCGCTGAATCCTTTGTTGTCGAAGAAAAGCGAACGTCGGTAGGAAAGGTTGTCGCCGTCGCCACGGTATGGCTTTCCGTCTATTGCCGCGCTCAGATACTGCACTCCGTCGAGCAGATGGTCGTGCAGGCGACGGTCGCGTCCGGACTCGGTGTCGCATTCGGGGTCAGGATAGGCATATCCGATCACCACCTTGGTACCCGGATTTTTGAATTGACGGGTCATAAGTTTCAGCCAATTGTCAGAGGGAATGCGCGATTCCGACGTGATCAGGTGCATTATGTCGTGGCGTGCGGCCTTGATGCCGAGCATAAGGGCCAGCTTTTTGCGCGACAGGTTGCTGGTGTCTCTCGGTGTGAATGTGTGGTACAGTCCGGTATGCTCCTTTTCCATGGCGGTGAGTAGTTCGTCGGTGGCGATGTCCGCTCCGTCGTTGACCACTACTATCTCATATACACCGGGATAGTCCTGGTTGATAAGGGTGGGTAGAAGCTCGGAGAGTCCGTCGGCGTTGTTGTAGGTATATACCACTATGGATACGTCGGGCCAGGCGTCGTTGTCGTCGGGTTCGTCATTGTCCTGCTTTTTGATTAAGTCGATGACTTTTCTCACTGAGGCCAGGGTGAGTATTATAGCCGTCAGTGAGCATATCGCCGCCAGTGCGGTCAACGAGTATGATAGGGCCGTTGGTGAATTGACGAAGTATAGCACGTAAGTATTATTTAACAATTAGTCGCAAAGTTACGAAATTTTATGGTAGATTCCGCGAAAACCCGCAAGTGTCCGTATTCCTTAACGGCATTTGATGGCCGGTGGTTCATAAAAAAAGCGACGGCCCCGGGCTTAATCAGTCCGGGGCCGCATGTGCTGTAATACAGTGTTGTGTCTATTTCTTGAATTCTACAGCTGCCTTTTCGATGCCGAGACACTGTTTGTAGTTCTCGATGTAGGCATTGAATCCTTCCACTTCTTCCTTTGTCGGGGCTATTTCGACTCCGGTGTTTCCGGCAAATACCTCTACGTCGAGGAAGTCTGCCAGTGAGCGCTCGTCGACATTGTTGACAAGATACGATGCCAGAAGCGCCACTCCCCATGCTCCGCCTTCGCCGGCGGTCTCCATTACGGAGATGGGCGAGTTGATTGCCGCCGCCAGAATGCGCTGTCCGACACCCTTGGTCTTGAACAGACCGCCGTGTCCGGTGATGCGGTCCACTTTGATCTTTTCGTCGTTGAACAGGATGTCGTTGCCGATCTTAAGCACGGCAACCGATGCGTTGAGGTGGGCACGCATGAAGTTGGCAAGATTGAACTTGTCGCCTACCGAGCGTACAAACAAGGGGCGACCCTCGTCGAGTCCTGTCACGGGCTCGCCTGAGAAGTAGTTGTATGATACAAGTCCGCCGCAGTCGGTGTCGCCTTTAAGCGCGTTGTTGTAGAGCTTGCCGTAGATTTCGTTCATGTCGACCGGGAGGCCAAGCAGTTCGGTGTATTCGCGGAACAGTCCTACCCACGCGTTCAGGTCGGAGGTACAGTTGTTGCAGTGTACCATGGCCACGAGGCTGCCGTCGGGGGTGGTCACCATGTCGATGACTTCATAGGGCTTGCTCAGGTCCTTCTCGATTACTATCATGGAGAACGACGATGTGCCGGCCGATACGTTGCCGGTGCGCTGCTTGACGGCGTTGGTGGCTGTCATGCCGGTTCCGGCATCGCCTTCGGGCGGGCACAAGGGTATGCCTCCCTTCAGGTGTCCGGATATGTCAAGACGGTTGGCGCCTTCTTCTGAAAGTACGCCGGCTTTCTTTCCTGCCACGAGCACTTCGGGAAGTATGTCCTGAAGTTTCCAGGGATAGCCCTTCGGAGCAATGAGATTGTCAAACTTCTCTACCATGGAGGCGGAGTAGTTCTTCGTTTCGGGATCGATGGGCAGCATACCGGATGCGTCGCCGATTCCGAGCACTTTCTCTCCGGTCAGTTGCCAGTGTATGTATCCGGCCAATGTGGTGAGGAAGTCGATGTCCTTTACGTGCGGTTCATCGTCGAGGATGGCCTGATACAGGTGCGAGATGCTCCAGCGCAGGGGAATGTTGTAGACAAACAGTTCCGACAGTTCTGCGGCGGCGCGTCCGGTGTTGGTGTTTCGCCAAGTGCGGAACGGCACCAGGATCTCCTGTTTCTTGTCGAAAGCCATGTAGCCGTGCATCATGGCGCTTATGCCGATGGCGGCGAGGTTTTCGATCTCGACTCCGTACTGTGCGAGGACATTGGCGCGTAGGTCGCGGTAGCAGTCCTGCAGTCCGAACCAGATGGCCTCGGTGCTGTATGTCCAGAGTCCGTCCACGAGCTGGTTTTCCCATTCGTGGCTTCCCTGGGCTATCGGATTGTTGTTTTCGTCGATCAGGACGGCTTTGATGCGGGTAGAGCCAAACTCGATACCGAGAATGGCTTTACCTGCTTCTATCGTGCTTTTTGGATCGGAATTCATAGATTCGGCGTATTACTTGTTGAGCATGTAATATACGTCATTGTAGCGCAGCTCCTTCTTGAATCCCTGCATAGTGGTGTCCTTATTGATGTGTACCATCTCTATGCCGGCCATCTCTGCGTAGTCTTCCCAGTATTCGGGCGTGATGTCGTAGGAGAAGCAGCTGTGGTGTGTACCGCCAGCCATGATCCATGCACCGGCGCCGATCTCGAAGTTGGGCATCGGGATCCAAAGTGCGGTGGCAACGGGCAGTTTAGGCATCTCTTTCGGACGGATGCATTCTACATCGTTGACGATGAGACGGAAGCGGTTGCCCATGTCGACAACGGTGGCTGTGATGCCGTTCTGAGGCTTGGAAGTGAACACGAGGCGTGCGGTCTGAGCCTTGCGTATGCCGATTCCGAGGAAGTGTACTTCCAGGCGCGGTTTCTTCTCGGCGATGAGCGGGCAGATCTCAAGCATGTGCGACTGCAGCAGCGAGCTTTCTGCGCCGTTGAAGTTGATTGTGTAGTCTTCAAGGAACGAGCATCCGCCTTCCATGCCCTGGTTCATCACCCAGAGGGTGCGGTAGAGAGCGGCCGACTTCCAGTCGCCTTCTGCTCCGAAGCCGTAGCCTTCAGCCATAAGGCGCTGTGAGGCGAGTCCGGGAATCTGGTCAAATCCTACGAAGTTAGGATCGTTTATGTCGTCGGTGCCGAGGTCGTCGAAGTTTGTGGTGAATCCCTTTGCGCCCTTGTCCTTCAGGCATGCGCGGATAGCCAGCTCGGCCTTTGCGGCATTCCATACGGCCTTATGTTCGGCAGTGCCTCTTTCTGCGATTTTGGGATCGTAGTCGTAAGTGGCGAGATATGTGTCGTAGAGTTCTTTCACATCTTCGTCCTTTACTTTCTTGAAGTATTCCATGAGTGCGCTTACCGGGCAGTAGTCCACGTGGTAGCCAAGCTGCATTTCAGCAGCCACCTTGTCGCCGTCGGTCACGGCTACGTTGTTCATCTGGTCGCCGAAGCGGATGATGAGCATGTCCTGGCTGTCGGCCCAAGCGGCTGCCACTCTCGACCATACAGCGATCTTCTTCTGGGTAGCTTCATCTTTCCAATAGCCGACCACTACTTTCCTGCGGACGTTCAGACGTGCGCAGATATGACCGAATTCGCGGTCGCCGTGGGCGCTCTGGTTGAGGTTCATGAAGTCCATGTCGATGCTGTCCCAAGGAATTTCTGCATTGTACTGGGTGTGGAAGTGGAGCAGGGGCTTCTTGAGCTGCTGGAGTCCGTGGATCCACATTTTGGCAGGAGAGAATGTGTGCATCCAGGTGATTATACCTACGCACTTTTCATCGTTGTTGGCGGCCTTCATAACGGCTTCCACCTCTTTGGAAGAGTTGGCGGTGCCTTTATAAACGACCTTTATAGGGAGATTTCCGGAGTTGTTAAGTCCGTCGACCATTTCTTTCGAATGAGCGTCTACAGCTACTACTGCATCACCACCGTAGAGCAACTGTGCGCCAGTCACCCACCATAATTCTAAATTTTCAAAAGCTTTCATTGCATTAATTTTTAGTTAGGTTGTCTGTTGATTCCGGTTCTTTTTTTTGTCTGTAAATGAGGAATTGTCTGACAATCTGAGGTAAGTTAATATATTTAATTTAGTTGTTTTGATTATTTTTTTGCCTGTCCGTAGTAGGCATTGGGTCCGTGCTTGCGGTTAAAGTGCTTCTCGATGAGGAGCGGGTTCATCGTGAGCGACGGATTGACGGAGTAGGCTATGAATGCCATTTTTGCCACCTGTTCCATGACTACGGCATTGTGTACGGCGTCGTGCGGATCCTTGCCCCATGAAAACGGACCGTGGTTCTTGACCAGGACTCCGGGGGTATGTACGGGATTCATGCCTTCAAAACGCTTTATGATGACGTTGCCGGTCTCCAGCTCATATTGTCCCTTGACCTCCTCTTCCGTCATGTCGGCGGTACAGGGGATGGCCTGATGGAAATAGTCGGCGTGTGTGGTGCCGATGTTGGGCAGGTCGATTCCGGCCTGTGCCCATGCTGTGGCGTAGGTGGAGTGGGTGTGGACCACGCCCCCGATTTCGGGGAATGCTTTATATAGAGCCAGATGGGTGGGCGTGTCCGACGACGGACGGAGGTCGCCCTCCACTACGTTGCCGTCGAGATCCACCACTACCATGTCGGATACCTTCATTTTGTCGTAGTCGACGCCGCTGGGCTTGATCACCACCAGTCCGGATGCGCGGTCGATGCCCGACACATTGCCCCACGTGAATATTACGAGGCCATGCTTAACCAGATCGAGGTTGGCATGAAACACTTTCTCTTTTAATTCTTCGAGCATTTGTATTCAGTTAATAGTCTGTTTAGATTTTAAATTTCGGGTCGCGTTTGTAGATGCGGTCGTTGAATTTGTACAGAGCCGCCCCTCTGCGCGAACCTGTCTTGTCGATTTGATCGGTCTTTTCGATGCAGTCCATGTCGGATATGCGCTTGCGGAAGTTGCGTTTGTCCACAGTCTCACCGAGTATGGTCTCGTGCAGGCTCTGCAACTGCGTGAGTGTGAAGAGCTTGGGGAGCAGATTGAAGCCGATGGGCTCATGCGACACTTTCTGCCGCATGAGTTCACGGGCTTTAGCTATCATCTGAGGATGGTCAAAGCTCAGCGGTGGCATGTCGTTGATGCTTATCCACTGTGCATTGTGTTCCATAACTCTCAGCCGATCATATTCGTCAAAGTTGATCAGCGCGTAATATGCCACCGACACCACACGTTCGCCGGGGTCGCGGTCGACTTCGCCGAAAGCTCCCACCTGCTCCATATAGACGTTCTCCAGACCGGTCAGTTCGACAAGGACGCGTTTTGCCGCGTCGTCGACGCTCTCGCCATCCTTTACGAATCCACCCATGAGCGACCATTTTCCCTTCTCCGGCTCAAACTGGCGCTTGGCGAGCAGTATGCTCAGTTCGCCCTTGTTAAGTCCGAAGATTATGCAGTCGACACCGATGAAAAACCGGGGGTTGTTTTTATAGAACTCTGTCATGACACATTATTATATATTATATAATCGGGAATGCGCTGTCAAGGGTCGTGCCTGTTACCAGAAGTACCAGTAGAAGGCCGCGGTTATACCAAGAATAATTGCCGAATGGATGACATCCCACTTGTTCCAGCTGGCACGGGTAGCGGCACGCTGTTCGGGAGTGGAGGTGCCGAACACCAGACCCTGGATTTCAGATTCGGGCTTGGGCTTGGTGCAGTAGCTGACCACGATCACCACCAAGAGGCAGAACACGAGCATCCATCCGCAGAAGAAGAGCCAGTTCACGTCAAAGAATATGTACTTGAACATGCTGTCGGCGGCTTCGGCTCCGGTGTAGAAGATCTTTGCGCCAAGACGGGTAAGACCGATTACAAGGCCGGAGATAAGACCCCACATACCGCCCAGCGGTGTGGCGCGTTTCCAGCAGATACCCATAAGGAATGCTGCCGCGATGCCCGGTGCGAGTACCGACTGCACATCCTGCAGGTAGAGATAAAGAACGTCGCCGACAGAACGCATTACCGGAATCCACAGTATACCGAGGATCACGATAACCACTGTAGCGGCCTGGCCGATGCGGACGAGTTTCTTAGGATCGGTCTTCGGCTTGAAGCGCTGGTAGAAGTCGATGGTGAAGAGTGCTGCCGACGAGTTGAACAGTGATGCCAGTGACGACATGAGAGCGGCGAGAATACCGCATACGATGAGGCCTTTCACTCCGGCGGGGAGCAGTTTGGCTACGAGTGTCGGGAAGGCGGCATCGCTGTTGGCGGTGACTCCGTCAGGAAGCATGGGCAGGAATGAGCCGAGCTTCTGATGAAGCGCGAACGCGATCATGCCGGGGATGAGGAACAGGAACACGGGGAGGAGCTTCAGGTATGCGCCGAAGATAGTACCGCGGCGGGCTTCCTTCTCGTTTTTACCGGAAAGTACGCGCTGTACGATGAACTGGTCGGTACACCAGTACCAGAAACCGATCACGGCCGAGCCGATAAGGGCGCCGAGCCAGGGATACTGTGCGTCGTTGTTGTCGCGGATAAGGTTGGTCATTGTGTCGCCGTATTCGTTGACTTTGACAGCCGAGCAGATGCGCATCATTTCATCCCAACCGCCGAGTTCCTTAAGACCCAGCACAAGGATGATGACAGAGCCGAGAAGCAGAATCGGGGTCTGGAGCACAGATGTGTAGAGTACGGACTTCATACCGCCCACGATGGTGTAGATGGCGGTGAGGATTACGAGGCCGATGGCCGCGATCCAGAAGAAGTCGATGCCCCAAAGCTCCTGAATGCCGAATACCTGCTGGAACACAAGTCCGCCGGCATATACCGTCACTGCCACTTTGGTGAGCACGTAGCTGATTAATGATATCACTGACAGAATCGTGCGCGAAGCCGGATTGTAGCGGCGTTCGAGGAATTCAGGCATGGTGATGACCATTGATCGTGAATAGAATGGAACGAATACCCAACCGAGGATAAGGATCATCCATCCTTGGATTTCCCAGTGGGCCATGGCCATACCGCTCGATGCTCCTGAGCCGGCGAGGCCGATGAGGTGTTCAGAACCGATGTTCGAGGCAAAGATCGATGCACCGATGGCGATCCATGTTGCATCCTTACCTCCGAGGAAGTAGTCTTCCGCATTGTTTTGTTTTTGGCGCATAACCCATACGATGATGCCTATCAAGGCAACAAAAAACAAGGCTATGACGGCCCAATCCAAAAATGCCATAATTTTTGTGTTTGATTTAAGATGTTAAGAATTACTATATCTGATTTCGTGATTATTTTTCGACACCGAATCTGAACACGCAGTGGCTGTTGTAGGTCTGTCCGGGTTCGAGTACCACTGAAGGCCATTCGGCTTTGTTGGGGCTGTCGGGGTAGTGCTGAGTCTCAAGGCAGATGCCGGAACGCTGGTTGTACACCTGGCCCTTCTTGCCTGTCACTTTGCCGTCGAGGAAGTTGCCTGAGTATACCTGGATGCCAGGCTCGTCGGTGAGCACTTCGAGCGATATGCCTGTTTCGGGCGATACGAGCTTCGAAGCCACCTGAGTGTCGTCACCTGCGGTGTTGAGCACCCAGTTGTGGTCGTATCCGTTGCCGTACTTGAGCTGGATGAATTCAAAGTTGGTGATGTCCTGGCCTACGGCTTTGGGGGTGGTGAAGTCCATCGGAGTGCCTGCCACTGCGGCGATCTCGCCTGTGGTCATGTAGGTGCTGTCCACCGGGGTATAGCTGTCGGCGTATACGTAGAGGATGTTGTCGGTGATGGGCTTTGACGGGTCGCCGTTAAGGTTGAAGTAGGAGTGGTTTGTCATGTTGATGACGGTCTTCTTGTCGGTGGTGGCGCTGTAGGCGATGTCGATGGCGTTGTCCGGAGTCAGGGTGTAGGTGACGGTGGCGGTCACGTTGCCGGGGAAGTTGTTGTCGCCGTCGGGCGAGTTGAGCGACAGGGTGAGTGTGCTGTCGGTCGATGCCTTTACGTCAAACACTTTGTACTGCCAGCCGGTAGGTCCGCCGTGGAGGCAGTGTCCGAAGTTGTTGCGCGGGAGCTGGATAGTATCGCCGTCGAGAACTATCTTGCCCTGATTGATGCGGTTGGCATAGCGGCCTATGGCTGCGCCGAAGTCGCTTGCATTGTTCTGGGGGAGATAGTCGGAGATGCTGTCGAAGCCGAGTACGACGTCGTGGAACTTGCCGTCGCGGTCAGGAGCCATTACCGACACGATGCGGCCACCGAAATTGGTGATGCACACTTCCATGCCGTTGGCATTCTTAAGGGTGTAGAGAGCTGTGGCCTTTCCGTCGACCTCTGTTACGAAGTCGGCCGGGTTCAGACCTGAATCAGTTAACTGGGGTTCGGCATTCTTCTGATTGCCGCATGCACTTAGTGTAAGTGTCATGCCCGAAATGAGGGCGATTGACTTCCAGTAGTTCATGATGATTTTGGTTAGTTGGTTTTAGTTATGGGTAATTAAGTTGTTTCTTTGAGTGTAAAAGTAACACTTAATTTTCAATTCACAATCAACAAATTATATGTTTTACAACATAAAGTGTAAATTTACACTCATTTTTCGGGCCGTTTAGGCTTTTTTCAGATATTAAATAGTGGATAATTACGGCTTTAACGTACTTGTAGTACGGTTTGGAGGATGCATGGTTAAATAATGTTAAAAATGGGGGGGGTAATTTTTTGAATTAAATTTGTAGCATGTTTTAAAGTATTCGGTCAAGCCTTTTTAGAAAAGGCGGTTTTGAAGTTAGATTTTATCAAACAATTTTTAGGAACATAAGAATAACAGTATGGCGGATGCCCTGCCGTTGGCGGTCGGGATTCGTCGCCGAACAAATTTAAAGCATAAAGAGGTCCCGACCGTGACGGCCGGGACCTCTGTTATTGTAATCTTGCAGGGATGCGATTTATTGCTTCGACGCAACTTTTACCGGCTCGTAGAGGCGTACATAGTCGACTTCATACTTCATCGGGAAGCAGCTCCAGTCGGGGTCGCCGCCGTTGTCGCCGCCTATGGCCAGGTTAAGCAGGATGTACTGAGGCATGGTGAACGGATTTGTACCATTGCCGATTTTGCCGTTGACGGTCTGGCTCAGAGGTATCTCGTTGATGAGTTCGTCGTCGAGATAGATCTTCATTGCGGTCTCGTCCCAGTCCATTCGCCATTCGTGGAACTTCTCCGCCCAGAACGGGTCGCGGTCGAGGAAGTGCTTGTAGGGAACTTTCTGGCTGTTCCATTTGGCATTGTACGGCTTGTCGGTTCCCCATGCGGCATTGGCGAGGATGTGGGGCTCGCCGTTGACGCGGTAGTACTCCATCACGTCGATCTCGCCGTTGGAGGGCCATTCCATCTTTTCGCCGAGAAGCCAGATGGCAGGCCATGCTCCGCCTCCGACTGGTATGCGTGCGCGCACGCACAGACGTCCGTAGTGCATGTCTTTTTTACCGCGTGTGTTGATGCTCGCCGAAGTGCACTCTACTTTTTCACGGCTTTCTCTCCATTCTTTCGAGCCGGCCTTGTACATGGGGTTGGGTCTGTCGCACTGACGCGCTTCGATCACGAGAAGTCCGTCCTTTACGTAGGCGTTGTCAGGCTGATACCATTGAAGCTCGTGGTTGCGGGCGTAGCCGTTCTCGTAGCTCCAGATGTTGGGGTCGGGCTTGCCGTCCTTGTCGAATTCGTCGCTCCAGACGAGCTTGTATTCAGTGGCTTCAGGAGCGTTGTCGGGGGTCTGCTCGCGTCCCATGATAAAGGGGGTGCCGTCCTCGCGGAATTCAATCGGCAGCCAGATGTGGCGCGAATTGCCGAGGTCTTTCGGATTCCAGATGTCGGCCATGAATGTGAATCCTCCGTCGTAGGGGAGCACGTAGGTGCTCTGTCCGAAGAAGGTGATGTCGGCATTGGGGCCAACGCATGGATTGGGAAGCTGTTCCCATTCGCCCATTATGTCGTTGGCTTTCATAAGGCGGGCTTTGTTGGGGGCCCATCCTGTGCATCCGGAAGTGATCATCCAGTAGGTGCCGTCCTTTTTGAATATGGCGGGAGCCTCGTTGTGTCCGGCGGGGAATATGCGGATGTAGCGTCCGGTGTGGTTGAGGAATGTCGAGTCGAGCTCGGCGATATTCAGGGTGAGGTTGTCCTCGGAGGAGTAGATGTGGTAGGCTGTGCCGTCGTCGTCGACAAACAGGGTCATGTCGCGCGACATCTGGCCGCCTTCAAGGTCGCGCTTGGCAAACATGCCTTTGCGGATGGCGTCGTACCATTCGGGAGTCCACCAGTCGTGCTTGAAGTTATCCCATGACATGGCCTTCTCCTCTTCGGTCATGTTCATCGGATAGATGCCAGGGTTGACGCGGCCCGACTTTACGAGTTTGAACGGACCGGTCGGGGTGTCGGCCACGGCCACGCCTGCCTGAGCGGCTCCGTAGCCTTGTCCTTTCAGCTCATTGTGGAACCACATGACGAATTTTCCGGTGGTCGGATTGTAGATCACTTTTGGACGCTCGATGATGCATCCCTCTTCGATCGGGCTTCCGGGTTCGTCGACCACTGAGAGCACGATTCCCCGGTTGGTCCAGTTGCGCAGGTCGGTCGATGTGTAGCATGCCACGCCACGCTGGCCTTTGCCCGGGCGACCCTCTCCTCGGTGTTCGCCATACCAGTAATAAGTGCCCTGATGTTCCATTATTCCGCCTCCGTGTGCGTTGATGTGGTGTCCCTCGGTATCGGGGAACACCTCTCCGTTAACAACAGGGGGTGTCGGCGTGCCTCCCATGCACCATGGAGCCAAGAGAGCGCACAAAATTGAAATAAACGTTTTACGCATGATTGGTTAAGTTTATGGATAAATACTATCTATTGTCTGTTGATTGGTTGATGCTGTTTTTTGAGTATTCGCTCGGCGATACTCCGAACTCGGCTTTGAAGCACTGCCGGAAGTAGGCCACCGAGCTGAATCCTGTCATAAAGGATATCTCCGACACCGTGTGGCTGCCTTCCTGCAGGGCATGCGCCGCCTTGCGGAGCTTCACTTTGCGGATGAATTCATTGACCGACATGCCGGTCAGCGCTTTCACCTTGCGGTACAGCGTGGAGTGGCTCATGGCCATTTCTCCGGCTATGAAGGCGATGTCCATCTTGTCCATCTCCGAATTCTGTTCGATGATGGATGTCATCTTGTTGATGAATTTAGTGTCCAGCGGATTGAATGCGGGCACTTCGTGGTTGTCGGCCTGTCCCTGTCCGGGGGTCTCGTCGTCGGATCTGTCCATTACGCGCCGGGCCATTCGCCGGCGGTTGTCGAGAAGGTTGTGCAGGCGGCTTCTGAGCAGCCTGGCACTGAACGGCTTTGTCAGATATGAATCGGCTCCGGCTTTGTAGCCTTCCTCTTTGTCGGCGATTGAGTCGCGGGCGGTCAGAAGCACCACAGGTACGTGGCTCGTGGTGATCTCGGCCCTTATGGCGCGGCACATTCCTATGCCGTCCATCACGGGCATCATTATGTCGCTGACCACTATGTCGGGGATTTTGTCGAGAGTCATGGCGAGACCCTCGCGGCCGTTTGAAGCGCACAGTACCGTGAATTCATCGCTGAGCGAGTTGGCTATGTACTGTTGGATGTCCTTGTCGTCCTCGACTACGAGCAATATCGGCTTGTCTTCGGCCTCTTCTTCAGGCTTTTCGTCGCAGTTCCGGTCAGGTTCCTGTCCGGACGGGCTGCTTTCTCCGTGCAGTGCGTCGGGATAGGTGTTGTCGGTTAGCAGCCGGAGCGTGAATGTGGTGCCCTTTTCGACTTCGCTCTTGACGGACAGGGTGGCGTTGTGCAGTTCGGCGAGGCTTTTCACCAGAGCCAGGCCTATGCCGGATCCTGAGGCCTGATAGGGGCTTTTGGCCTGATAGTAGCGTTCGAATATGTGCGACAGCTCCTCATGCGATATGCCGTGCCCGGTGTCGGCCACGGTCAGGTCGGTGTATTTGACCCCGTTTTCGTCAGTTGACTTCAGGCTGAGCGTTATTGTGCCTTCTGATGTGTATTTGCTGGCGTTGCTCATAAGGTTGTCAAGTATGGTGGTCACCATGTCGGCATCGAAATATATTACGGTATCGTCCGAATCTATGTCGATGACATAGTCTACGTCGGGATTTCTGTTAAGCTCCTTGTATCGGAATCCTATCTCACGGACAAGATTTGACAGGTTGGCTTTCTTTACTGTCAGTCGGCGGTTCTGTGTCTCGGTCTTTCTGAATTCGAGGATGCCGTTGATGAGGTTCAGCAGGCGCATGGAGCTGTCGTGGATCACCTGTATCTTGGCTGTGTGGCGGCTTGACAGATGCTTGTCGCAGAGCAGGTCTTCGAGCGGGCCGAGTATGAGGGTCAGCGGAGTGCGCAGCTCATGGGTGATATTGGTGTAGAAGCGCAGGCGTTCTTCGTTGAGCAGCTGCTTGTTCCGGCTGTTCTGCCGTTCGATTTCGAGCGACTGCTTCAGCTTCAGTCGTCGGGTATATCCGTGGATCAGGAATCCCAACAGTGCGATTATGACGATAATGTATGCCGTTTTGGCCCACCATGTCAGCCAGATGGGAGGATTGATCGTCACGATGAGCGATGTCGCGTTGTCGCCCCATTCGCTGCCGAGCATCTTGGAGCGCACTTTCAGTACGTATCTGTCGGGCGACAGATTCCTGAATACGATTCGCTGGTCGTCGCCGACGTTATGCCATGCATTGTCGATGCCGTTCATATAATATGAGTATTCGACCTCTCCGTTAAAGGAGTAGTCGGGCGTACTGATGGTGACGGCAAATGAATTCTTGTCGTAGGGCAGTGTGATGCGTCCGTTTTCGATCCGATACTCCCTCTCTTCGTCGATGACCGGACCTTGGCTTTCGAGGATATATACGTGTGATATTTTCGGTGTAGGCGGAGTGCGCGGGTTCTGGAACATACCGGGCTTGAACTCAAACAGTCCGTTGAGCGATCCGAAATACAATGTGCCGTCGGAGTCCATGGCCGACGAATTGTCGAGGAATGAATTCAGTCTGAAGGCTCCGTAATGGCTGTAGCTGGTCGACGGACTGAGGTCGTCATTTAGCCGGACTATGCTTTTGTCTGTACTTATCCAGATGTTGCCGTTGCGGTCTTCTTCTATGGCGCGTGTCTGCGGAGTGTAGTTTCCTTCGGTCAGGTCTATGATTCTGAAGGCTGATGGCCGTTCAGTGTCTTCGAATACGACGGCATTGTTTCGTGTGGCGGCCCAGATCCGGTTTTTTGAATCGGCCATCATGCTGTTGACAGCATTGGACGGGAATCCGTCATCCACGTTCAGACGGCATATAAGCGAGTCTGACCTGTCGAACACCCATACTCCTTTGCCGAATGTGCCTATCCAAAGTTTGCCGGACTTGTCGTGTACGATGCCGTTGATCTCCTTGTCCTCGAGCTGCGACGTTATTGGCCGGTGCAGTTCGGCATGCATTCCGTCGGTCGAGGTATATAGTCCGTCTGAGGTGCCGATCAGTATCCTCCCGTCGGGACTCTCTGCTATGGCGCGGATGGCTCTGGGGAGATCTTTGAGCTGTGACGTCTTTTGGGTGGCCGGGTCATATATCATGGCTCCGGCTTCGTTGGTGCCTATCCAAAGTCGGTGGCTTTTATCGAAGAGCAGGCTGCTTACGTATGAGTGCGGGTGCAGTTTGGCGTTAGGGAGCGGAATGATCTCGATGGACCCGTCGGGATATCTGAGGGCAATTTCTCCCTCGCCACCCATCCAGAGATGGCCGTTGTCGCCGGGGGTGACGCACCATACCGTCCGGTATTTTTGGCTTCCGGCATGAGGCGGACGGTAGTCGACCATGTTGAATAGGAGCGGGGCGGTGCTTATGAAGTCGATGCCGTTGCGGTAGCTTCCGAGCCAGATGTTGCCGTAGGAGTCTTGAAGCAATGAACGTATGGACGTGCCGTTGATGCTTTGTCCTGTCTCCGATGACGTAATGTTGTGGAATTTAAAGTTTTCAGGTTTGACGAATGTGTGGGTCTGCATGCTCAGGATGCTGACCCCTCCCTGGCTGGAGGCAAACCAGATGTCGCCGTTGGCCATCTGCTTGATGTCCATTATCATTCCGGGAAGCAGCGACTCCTTGTCGTCCGGACGGTGGAGTATTCTGGTGAATGTGTCTGTGGCCGGATTGTAGTACACGGCGCCATTGTCGGTTCCGGCCCATACTATCCCGTTGCGGTCTATGCAGATGGCGAATACCTCGTTGCCGGGAAGCGAGTTGGGATTGCCGGGCTCGGAGCGGAAGTTACGGCATTCCTTTGTGTCGATGTTAATTATGCTCATGCCGCCCCCCTGCGCATGGCCCACGTAGATGTTGCCCCGCTGGTCGTCGACCGCGGTCCAGTTGGTGTGAGGCATCATGTCGCCGGTGACATAATTATATGTATATCGCTCTTTCTTTTCGTCGGCTGAAAGGCTGAAGTGCTGGATTCCCAGATAGTAGTGGGTCACCCAGATGCCTCCGTCGGCCGCTTTCGACAGATAGGTGATGTCGTTGGTGACGAGCCCGTGGTAGGTCGACACATGGTAGATGCTGTCGGAGGCATAGTCGTAGTAGCAAAGCCCGTCACGCTGGGTGGCTATCCATGTGACATCTTCCGACGGGTCGTACAGCACGCAGTTAAGCTCGTTGCTCGACAGGCCGGAATTCTCTCTTGTATATATCTGGAAAGAGTGTCCGTCAAATCGGTTCAGTCCGCCTTCGGTGGCTATCCAGATGCATCCGTAAGGATCATGGGCCATGCTTTTCACGTAGTCGTTCGAGAGGCCGTCGGTCGAATTCAGATGCATGATCCGTCCCAACGGTTGCTGCGCGCCGCTTTGCAGGGCCATGCAGATCATGGTCCATAATACTATAAATGCAATGTGGCGGCTGTGTCTCATTCGGGTTAACGTTTGCTTTATGCAAATGTACATAGAATTATTTTAATAAGCTAATAGCCAGCTCGCCGACTATGGTATGTAAATTCGTCAAACGCATATAAAAATTCGTCAAAGGGTGGATTGTTGGTGTTTGTGACGAGTTTAAATATGCACGTTGATTAGAATTTACCCTTAGATGCTCCATACTTTGGATTAACTTTGCAGTGTGAAAGTCAGAATGACAATAAGTAGTCTATGATGATAATCATTATAGAACGTTTTTCTGGTAAAGGTTGATATTAGGAATGAGGTTAATCCAAATGGTAAGTTTCTCAGTAAAAAGATTGTTTGAGGTTAATTTTAAAAATGACTAATAAGTTAGAAAGGTGATATAAAAACAATCGAGTAACAGAGCAACAGTGGTACGCAGGCAGGTGACTGTATGTGTGCCACTGACTCTTTAGAACGGACATTACTGTTATTAATCACAGCAATCCATATCCGCAGAGCACACGCTTCTATCTGAAGATTTGATTTAAACAACGATGCGTAACCGCGAAATTCACGGCTACGCATCGTTGTTTATGAGTGTTAGGGGTTGAACCCTATAAATTAAGAACTATGCCGGTCGACAGCGAAGTGAACTTCGGCCCGCGGTTGTCGCGGATGACATCCATGGGTGAATATCTGACATACCACCCTACGCAGCATACGGTGACGGCTCCGTAGACATCCACTGTCACCGGCCGCGGATATATGCCGTTCTGGCTCGTCGTGATCTCGCGGCCCTGGCTTGTGAAGCGGCTTTTGATGCTGCTGTGGGTGGCGAAATTCACTATGCCCCCGGCCGTAAAGTAGAGCTTCTTCCATATTTGTCTGGAGTACAATAAGGGTATGGACAGGGTGGTGACTTTGAGCCTTGACCATTCGCCTTCGGTGCCTTCCGGATATGGAAGCGTGTCAATGTGTCCGTCGGCTTTCGAGAACTGGTAAGGTCCGGTCAGCTTGTAGTTGCGCCAGTTCATGCCGATACCCGTGGTGAATGAATTGCCCCCACGGCTGATCTTGATGCCGACAATATACATCCATGATATTTCCCATGACTTTCCTGTGGTGATGTCCATGGGCGGCGTTTGGCCGAAGGCGAAGTTCTTGCCGAACGACAGGCCGCCGATGATCATGTCGTAGGATGTCTTTTTCGGATTGCCCCACGAACTGAGCACTATCGAGCTTCCTGCACCTACCGACGGACCGATGGAGGAGGTGATGTCTACGTTTCCGGGGTCGGGATGTGTATAGGAGAAGGTGGTCACGGAGTCTGTGCCCTCGACTTGCAGTGTTATACCGTCGGGAGTCTCCGTGAGTATGATGTTGGACGGGTTTTCGATGCTGACCACTGTGTCGGGAATCTCGGTTGGTGATTCAAGGGTCTGGGCGTGTATGGCGGGTGCCGACAATATGATGATGGAGTATAATATGCGTTTCATATCATTTGATATTTTGGAGGTGTTCTTAGAATGCAAACATTATTCCGAGTGATAGCGTCTTGAACTTCGGGCCTGCGCCGTCCTTGAAAGCCGGCATAGGGGAGTATCTGGCGTAGAACGCCACTCCGTCAAGATAGCCTATGGATGCGGTGAAGTCGACGGTGACCGGACGTTGATGCAGATGCTTGTATGATTCTTCGACTTTATGTCCTGCCGAGAGTCCGAATTCGTTTTCGCCGAGAACTTTGTATTTCGTGGCTCCGGTCAAGTAAGTGTTGAAGTTCAGGGTGGCTCCAAGGCTGATGGCCCAATGTTTGGAGAGCGGCTGGGTGATGTACAGAGGTATGTCGAGGTGGAATATGTCGATGTCCGACAGTTGTCCGGTAGTGTTCTCCGGTGAGTCGATGAGCGATATGTTGCCCTCGGCGTCGCGGAAGAACACCTTGCCGGTGTCTTTGTGGGTCGACACTCTCCGGTAGCCGAGTCCGGCGCCGATGGAGAAGCGCGGACCCATGTGCCAGGGCGCGTATTCTACGCCGATTACGTTAAGCACGCCTATGTCCAGCGACCTCCAAAATGCCATGTCGACCGGTCCGTCTGTGTCGATGGTGCCGCCTATGTATATTCTTTCCATACCCACTACCGACCATTTGCTGTTGCCTGACGGGGCCTTGAGCAGTTTCAGATTCCACAGTCCGGAGTCGGTGCTGTCGTTTAGGGCCGACGATGTGGATGTGTAGGAGTAGTCGACGCTTTGCGTTTCGCCATAACCTGTCACCACGACCTTCACTCCGTCGCCGGTCTTTGTGACTGTAACTTTCCTTGCTTTTTCTGTCGCGATCAGTGTGTCGGCGGCTTCTTTCGTGTCCTGGGCGTATGCCTGCGAGGGCAGCGCCGCCATGATCGACAGAAGAATTGAATAGATTAACGGTCTCATAAGTATATATTATTTTTTTAGCATTTTCTTTACTTGTCCGCGCGATGCCGTCCCCGACATATATATTAATGTGACTCCGTCGCGCCCCACGGCGTACTGGTTCAGATAAAATATATAGCGGTTGAGCTTCGTGCCGGATTTGCTTTTGACCGGAGGCAGGGTGTAGAAAGCGTAATATAGCTTGCCTCCTCTGTACGACACCTCTTTGTCGATAGCCGATGCTCCGTCCTTTGTCACGAGCGGTTCGATCAGGTCGACTTTGCCGGGGCTGTCCGACAGCGACAGGCTGTGGTAGTGGCTTAGGTCGTAGTCGTAAAGCGGGTCGCCGTTGATGATTGTTTCCACTGCGTTCTTATCGTCGCGGAACTGTCCGTCGAACAGGGTGTCGATGTTGAGCGCGGTTTGGGCCGAAGCTCTGAGGCCGGCGGCCAGCAATGTGATTATGAACAATATGGTTATACGATGTCTCACTGCTATCTATTTTTTAATTCAGTTCTCCTAAGGCTTCGCGTATGGCTGAAAAGTCGCTGTCTATTTTGTCGATGACATTGTCGGCTCCTGTCTGCATGGTGAGCAGATCCACTTTCATCATCTGCATGATGGCTTCCTTGTTGTCGATTCGCTGGCCGTTTACGTATGCCACGCATTCCTCCTGCCCCTGGCGGTCTGACGAAAGTTGGCTAAGGTAGAGGCCTGTGCCCGCCAGCAGTATGGCCGCCACGGCGGCTATGTAGCGTAAGCGGGTCTTTATGTTTGGTTTACGGCTTCGTGACGTGGAGGCGGGCATGTCGGCGCGGCGTGCCGCCGACGCAAACCCCATCACTGCCTTCGCCTCTCTGACGGCAGGAGTGTCGATGCGCGTGGCAGAGATTATTTTGCGGAGCGACATTTCGTCGTCTTCGCTGAGCGAGCAGTTGAAGTAGCATTCGATAAGCTCCTCCAGCTCGTCTGCGTCCAGCTTTCCGTATGGATTACGTCGTTTAGTCATAATTCATGTTCTGATAGATGGTTCTTACTATTTTCCGGGAGCGGCTAAGCGTCATTCTGACATTCTCCTCCGACATGCCGAGCCGGTCGGCTATTTCTTTGAACGACAAGCCCTGCATGTCGCGCATCATCATTATGTCGCGTTGGCGTTCCGACAGCCGCACATCTATTATGGTGCGTATCCGCTTGAACAGTTCCTCCCTGTCGGCGTCAGATGGTTCTTCCGGCAGGGTGATTCTGTCGTCGATCTCTTCGGTGGGGTGGGCTGTGCGCTGCCTGAGCGCGTCGATGGCGACGTTTCTGACAGCCGTGACCGACAGCCTTTCGGCATCTACAGGCGAGGCGATCTCCTTATGTCCTCGCCATAATTTGTAGAATGCATCTTGCAGCACGTCCTGGGCATCGTCGTCGTTGCCGAGGATGCTTGTCGCTATTATGCGCAGACGCGTCCTCAGCAGGTTGAAGGTCGATGTCAAGTTGTTCTGTTCCATGCTTTGTTTCGGTCGGTTGTTCACTTAAGTAACGGCGACCTGTTCGATTTGTAACACAAATTAAGCAAAAAAATATCACAATGCCAATTTCGGTGTTAATATTCCCTTGTGTGTCAGAGATCTGTCCGTTATGAAAAAAATTCTGGCAAGAGCGGAAATTTGCGGAAAATTGATGGCGATTGGATTATTTGGAGTAATTTTGCACTTTGTTATGAAATTCACTATATCAAAAACTGGCAAAGGCTATCTGCTAGGTGCTTTGGCGGCAAGTACTTACGGGCTTAATCCTCTGTTTACTTTGCCGTTATATGCTGAAGGCATGAATGCCGATTCGGTGTTGGGCTACAGATACGGATTGGCCACTGTGTTGCTCGGACTGGTGATGTGGTCGACGCACCGTTCGTTTCGCATTACCAGGAATCAGGTGCCTCTGATGATTCTGTTCAGCCTGCTTTTCGCGGTGTCGTCCCTGCTGCTGTTTGAGAGTTTCCGCTACATGGATGCGGGAGTTGCCTCCACCATACTGTTCATTTATCCGGTCATAGTGGCCGTGATTAATGCCCTGTTTTATCACGAACGCATTTCGGTGGTGACGGTGGCGTCCATAATGCTTGCCGGAACAGGCATACTTTGTCTGTATGGTGGCGACGGCGAGACCACGCTTAACCCTACCGGAACGATGCTTGTGCTCGTGGCTGCGTTCGCCTACGCCATATATATGGTGGCTATCAACCGGACCGCTGTACGCAACATACCCTCCGTCACGATGACATTTTATTCGGTAGCTATAGGCCAATTCGTGTTTTGGATCAGAATCATGCTTTGGGGCGAGTTGTCGCCGATCGAAGGAGCCTTGTCGTGGGTGTGCATATTCTCAATCGCAGTGTTCCCTACCGTGGTGTCGCTTATAGCCATGGCCGTTGCCATACATAATGTCGGTTCGACGGTCACGGCCATTCTCGGGGCGCTTGAACCTGTCACCGCGTTGCTGATCGGGGTGGTGGTGTTCGGCGAGCGTTTGGGACTGTATGGCATAGTCGGTGTCTTTATGGTGCTTACGGCTGTGATGCTTCTCGTGGTGTCGAAGCCGCTCCTGAGAATATTGAGGCAACTGTGGATATCCACGGGCCATCGGCTCTCCCACGGAGTCTGACGCCGGGCGGGCCGCTTTCTGAACACACGCTTGCCGGCACATTCGATAATATCGGGATATTATTCCGTAATAAGCGGGAATTTATTATCTTTGTGGCAATATGAACTATCGAATATATCCTCCGGAGGATGAGATGCCGCAAGGTGTAATATCGCTCCCTTCTTCTAAAAGTATAAGTAACCGCGTGCTGATGCTCGATGCGCTTTCCGGCGGAGGCGGCGAATTGCGCGGTATAGCCGAGTGCGACGACACTGCGGCCATGCGTTCGGCGTTGGATTCCTGCTCCGGTAATGTCGATGTCGGCGCGGCCGGGACTGCCATGCGTTTTCTGACGGCTTATTTCGCCTCCTGCCCGGGTCGGGAGGTGGTGATCGACGGCACTGAGCGCATGCGGCGCCGCCCGATAGGGGTGCTTGTCGATGCCCTGCGTAAGTGTGGTGCCGACATTGAGTATGTGGCCGATCAGGGTTTCCCCCCTCTCAGGATCCGCGGCCGTCGGTTGAGCGGAGGTTGCCTTACGCTTGATGCTTCCGTGAGTTCGCAGTATGTGTCTGCCCTTTTGATGGTGGCTCCGGTGATGGATGCCGGACTGACGTTGACCTTGGAGGGCGATGTGGTATCATGGCCGTATATCAATATGACCATTGAGCTTATGTCGAAGTGGGGAGTGACGACTGAAGTGGAGCGAAATGTGCTTAAAGTGCCTCATGGAATCTACGGCAAGGTTGACTTTGCGGTCGAGGCCGACTGGTCGGCCGCATCATATTGGTTTGAGACGGAAGCCTTGTCGGCGGGCGACATATCGTTGAAAGGACTTTGTCCGGACAGTCTGCAGGGCGACAGCCGCTTGATGGACTTGTACCGCAATTTTGGTGTAAATGCCGTATGGGGCGATGACGGTGAGCTGGTGCTTGAGCCGACACCTGACTTGACTCCGAGAGTCAACATGGACCTCTCGGAGCAGCCTGACCTTGCCCAGACCATAGTGGTGACATGCTGTATGCTGGGCTTGCCGTTCCGTATATCGGGTCTGTCCACGCTGAGAATCAAGGAGACTGACAGGCTTGCGGCGTTGCAGTGCGAGATGCGCAAGGTGTCCTTTGACATTGACATAGTCGATGACTCAGTGCTCGAATGGGACGGACGTGCCCGTTGGCCGATCATGGATGGTCAGCCCGTGGTCATCGACACATATGCCGATCACCGTATGGCTATGGCTTTTGCGCCTGTCGGGCTATATATCCCGGGGCTGGTCATACGCGATGCGGAAGTGGTGACGAAAAGCTATCCACGCTTCTGGCACGACATGGAGCTTCTCGGCTATCGGCTTGAGGAGGTTGATATTGATAAATTGGATTGGAAGAGATGATATATTGGTGCATTTTAGCGGCTTTGATGTCTATAATGCTCGGCTTTTGGGCTGAGAGAAAAACCAATAGGAGAGATTGACCGGATGGAAGTCATAGTGATTATATCTTCGGTGCTGGCGGTGGTCGGCGCTGTTCTATGGTGCTACGACCGCCTGAGCCGTCGTGGCGGCGATGTAGCCGGCGTTCCTGAGCCGGAAGCCGGTGCTGAAGCTGAGGATGAGGAGTGTTGCGGCATGCACATCACGTGTGAGCGCGACAGCCTTTTGGCTTCTGTCAGTGAAAAGGTCGAATATTACGACGATGAGGAGCTTGACCGGTTTGCCGGTCGTGGCCAGGAAAGCTATACGGATGATGAGATAGAGGAGTTTCGCGACGTGCTTTTGACTCTGCTTCCGGAGGACATAGCCGGATGGGGGCGCAGCATACAGTTGCGCGGCATCGAATTGCCCTATCCCATAAAAGAGGAATTGCTTATGATAGTGGCCGAGGCGAGGCGCGGTGCATCGCCGGCCGCAGTTGATGGGAAATAATGCAGATGGTCGACTTTTTTCAATATGCGTTTTTCAGGAATGCCCTTTGGGGCATGTTGCTTATAAGCATAGCGGGCGGAATCATAGGCACGTATATCGTCACCCGGCGCATGGTGTCGATCACCGGCGGCATAACGCATGCATGTTTCGGTGGCCTTGGCCTCGGCTATTATCTGGGCTTAAGTCCTATACTTATGGCAGGAGTGTTTGCCGTGGTCTCGTCGGTCGGAGTCGAGTGGATGTCGGCGAGGCTTAAGCTGAGGGAAGATTCGGCGATAGCAGTCATCTGGTCGCTGGGCATGGCCTTGGGTGTATTGTTCGTATTTCTTACTCCCGGCTATGTTCCGGAGCTTAATGCGTTTCTTTTCGGCAATATCCTTACCATCGGTTCCGCTGATCTTATGGCTTTCGGACTGTTTGCCATAGCCATAGTCATGTTTTTTGCCCTGTTTTTCCGTAAGATAGTGGCGTGTGCGTTCGACCCTGATTTTTCGCAGGTGTCGGGGCTTCCGGTACGGTTCATCAACTACGTGATGACGGTCTTTGTGGCCGTGTGCGTGGTGCTTACCATAAGGCTCGTCGGGATAATGCTGCTTATCTCTATGCTTACCATCCCGGTGCTTGTGGCCGAGACGTGGAGCCGCAGGTTCATGCCCGTCATGCTGCTGTCGATAGCCGTGTCGGTATTGACCAGTATTTCCGGCATATTCATGGCCGCCGCCACCGATGTCCCCTGTTCTTCCGTCATAGTTCTCATGCAGGTGTCGGTCTATCTGTTGTCGCGGCTGTTCAAGGGTTTGTCCCTCCGTAGGCAGATGCAATAATTTCTCTCACCGCACCGTTAATACATCGTAAGCCCGTATAAAAAAGAGATGTCTCCACGTCGGATATTGAATCGAGTGTCCTTTGCCGTGTTCTTTGTGCTGTTGGCCCTATTGTCGGCGTGCAGCCTGAAGAAGAATACCGCTTCTACGCGCAATTATACCGCATTCATAACCCGCTATAACGTCTACTTCAACGGCGACGAGCACTACAAGGAGACCATCAAGAGCATGGAGAGCGGCTATGAGGACGACTATTCGCAGTTGCTCTACCTGCATCCTGCCGACGCGAGGTCCAATCCGCAGTCACCCCAACCCCAAGGCGATTTTACACGCTCTATCGAGAAGGCTCAGAAAGCCATTCAGTTAAGGTCGATAAAGAAGAAGCCGGCCCGCAAAGCCGGCCGCGCGAGCGATCCTGCCTATAAGGAGTGGATGAAGCGTGAGGAGTACAATCCGTTTCTGCACAATGCGTGGATGATGATGGGCCGGAGCCAGTATAATAACGGCGACTTCCTTGGCGCTGCATCGACATTCTACTATATCTCCAGACATTTCAGATGGCTTCCGGCCACAGTCGTAGAGGCTAAATTGTGGCAGGCGAGGTCATACTGCTCTTTGGGCTGGGGCTATGAGGCCTTGGGCATACTGGAGAAGATACCTCGCGACGCACTTGTCGACAATCGGTTGAAGGAACTTTACAATATAGTTTTTGCCACATATTATGTGCGGTCGGCGGAGCCTGAGAAGGCCATACCTTATGTGGAGGACGCCATAAAGCTGGCCGGCGGACTGCAGAAGTCAAGGTTGTATTTCCTTCTCGGACAGCTTTATGAGCGGTCGGGCGAAAAGTCGAAGGCTTACGCGGCTTTCAGCCGTGCCGGCGGATCGGGAACATCCTACCGCACCCAACTCAATGCGCGTATAAAGCAGAGCGAAGTCTATGTCGGCTCGGATATCATGCCCGAAGTCAAGGCGCTCAGAAAGATGACGCGCTATGACCGCAACAAGGACTATCTCGACCAGATATATTACGCTATAGGCAATCTGTATCTCTCCAGGCGGGATACGGCCAATGCGATAGCCAACTATCAGCTTGCGGCGGAGAAGTCGACCCGCAACAGCATCGACAAAGCTATAAGCCAGCTGGCGCTCGGAGGCCTCTATTTCGACCGGAGGAAGTATGATCTGGCCCAGCCATGCTATGCGGAGGCGGTGCCCGTGCTTCCGAAGAATTATCCCGGCTACGACAGTATATGCCAGCGTAGCGACGTGCTCGACGAGCTGGCTCTTTATACCCAAAATGTCAATCTTAACGATTCGCTCCTCCGGCTGGCCGACATGACCGAGAGCGAGCGTCTGGCGGTAGTCGAGAAGATCATATCCGACCTTAAGAAGCAGGAAAAGGAGGACGAGGAACGCGCCAAACGCGAGGAGTATCTGGCAAATCAACAGGCGCAGGGGCAACAGCAGAACACCGGAAACGCGGCTTCGGCTCCGACTTCGTTCACGATAAACACCGACGACTCATGGTACTTTTATAACGCCGCGACCCGTAATGCCGGAAAGACTGAATTCCAGAAGCGATGGGGATCGAGAAAACTTGAGGATGACTGGCGGCGCAGGAACAAGGCGTCGTTCAGCTTCAGCGAGTTTGGCGCAGGCGAGGAGTCGGATGAACAGGAGCCTGACGGCTCACAGGGTGATGAAACCGGTGATCCCGGGCAGACTCCGGAGGAGAAGGAGGCCGCGGAGCGCGAGTCGGATCCTCACTATCCGGAATACTATCTGAAGCAGATTCCGTCGACGCCCGAAGAACGTGCCAACGCCAACGAAGTCATCCAGGAAGGGATGTACAACATCGGACTTATTCTGAAGGACAAACTGGAGGCATACTCCGACGCGGCCTCGGAATGGAACAGTCTGCTCCGGCGATATCCCGACAATATATACCGGCTTGACGTGTACTATAACATGTATCTGATGTACATGCGACAGGGCTTGACGGCCGAGGCCGAACGCTACAGGGCGCTTGTGCTGAGCGACTTCCCCGATTCCAAGTATGGACAGGCCATGACCGATCCGAACTATCTCGACAGGCTCCGCCACATGGATTCGGAACAGGAATCCATGTATCAGAAAGCATACGAGGCTTATCTTGACAACGACAACGGATATGTCCATAAGGCTTACAGCGACATGATGGACAAGTACCCACTGAGCAAGATCATGCCTAAGTTCATGTTCATCGATGCGCTCTCGTACGTCACCGAGAATAATCCGGAAAAGTTCAAAAGTGTACTGACCGAACTGCTCGAACGTTATCCGGAGACTGACATCACCCCGCTTGCCTCGGCCTATCTTAAGGGTTTGGCGCAGGGCCGCAAGCTGCATTCCGGCACGTCGAATCTCAGAGGTATGATCTGGGATCTCAGACTTGGCGGCGACTCGCTGTCGATGGCCGCCGACTCAGTGGCTTTCGATCTTAATCCTGACGAACCGCAGATTCTCGCTTTGGTATATCCCACTGATGAGGTAGAGGCAAATCAGCTGCTGTTTGACATTGCCCGCCATAACTTCAGCTCTTTCGTGGTGAAGGATTTTGACCTCGAACAGATGAATTTCGGACGCCTGGGCTTGCTACTTGTCAAGGGATTTGCTAACTTTGAAGAACTTGTACATTACCGCAAGGTGCTCGATGCCGACGATAGGCTCGACCTGCCTCCGCAGGTGCGCCCGGTGATGATAAGTGTTAAGAACTTTGACACGCTGCTGCATCAAGGCCGGACGTTTGAGGACTATTTCAGATATGTCGACGAACAGGCCTCGGAGACCCCTGTGACGGCATCGCCTGGTCGGATTGACGACGATGACTTTGACTATGGCGCAGCCATAATGGGTGATATGCCGGAAGAAGCCGTAGAGGAGACCGATGGTGGTGAGGCTGACAGTGGTGAGGCCGTTGCGGGGCCTGTGGATCCGGTGCTTCCGGTCGCTGTTCCTGATGTGAAAGAGGACAAGAAGGAGGACCGAAAGGAGCACAGGAAGGATGATAAGAAAATTCCGGTGCAGACTCCTGTCAAACTGCCGGAATATCCCGAAGGGTCCGAGGGCGACGACGATCTGCTTGATGATTAGCGCGTGGTTGAGATACACTCTTATAACGATAGACTTTTATGGCGCAACACCGCATACTCTGGGCCGACGACGAGATTGACCTCCTGAAGCCCCACATATTGTTTCTTAAAGGCAAGGGCTACGACGTGGTCACTGTCAACAGCGGGCGCGATGCTCTTGAGGCTGTCGAGGCAGAGCGTTTTGACCTGATAATTCTTGACGAGAATATGCCCGGTCTGACCGGACTTGAGACCTTGTCGAGGATAAAGCAGTCGGCTCCGTTGGTGCCGGTGATTATGATCACCAAGAGCGAGGAGGAGAATATAATGAATCAGGCCATAGGCAGTAAGATTTCCGACTATTTGATCAAGCCGGTCAATCCGAGCCAGATACTGCTGTCGATTAAGAAGAATCTGCATTCGGATGCTCTGGTCAGCCAACAGGCCACTATAGACTATCGTCAGGAATTTTCCAATATATCCAACTTGATCAGCGAGTGTCGCACCATCGGCGATTGGTATGACCTTTACGGCAAACTGGTGTTTTGGGAACTTGAACTGTCGGCCACCGACACCAGCATGGATGAGTTGTTGGCCATGCAGAAGAGCGAGGCCAACACGGCTTTCAATAAATTTGTCAGAAAGAACTACGAATGCTGGATGGACAATATGGCCGGAGGCGACGACCGTCCGCTGATGAGCCCCGACATATTCCGCGATAAGATATTTCCGCTGATCGATGCTGGAGAGAAGGTGTTTCTCATAGTCATCGACAATTTCCGGCTTGACCAGTGGCGCACGGTCAAACCGATGCTTTCCGACCTGTTCACCTTTGAGGAGGAACTGTACACTTCGATCCTGCCGACAGCCACCCAATATTCGCGCAATGCCATATTCTCGGGGCTTATGCCGTTGGCCATATCAAGGATGTTTCCTGAACTTTGGGTCGACGAGGATGAGGACGAAGGCAAGAATCTCAACGAATCGCCGTTGATAGCCACCCAGTTTGAACGGTTCAGACGTAAGGTAAGATTCTCATATAATAAAGTCAACGATTCAGCCGCGGGTGAGAAACTCGTCAGAGAGTTGTCCAATCTTGAGTCAAACGATCTGAATGTCATAGTGCTGAACTTTATCGATATGCTGTCGCATGCCCGAACGGAGTCGAAGATGATCCGTGAACTCGCCGCCAACAATGCCGCCTACCGTTCGCTTACCGAATCGTGGTTCAGACATTCGTCGGCATACGACCTTTTCCGTAAAATTGCCTCCACCGGACATCGGGTGGTGCTGACCACTGACCACGGCACCATACAGGTCGACAATCCCATAAAAGTGGTGGGCGACAAGAACACCAATACGAATCTGCGCTATAAGGTAGGCAAAAATCTCAACTATAATTCACGCCAGGTTTATGAGATCAAGCGTCCGGAGCGATTCGGACTGCCGTCGCCCAACGTGTCGTCGGCCTACATATTCGCGGGAGGCCATGACTTCTTCGCGTATCCCAACAACTATAATCACTATGTGCAGTACTACGACGGTACTTTTCAGCACGGGGGCATATCCATGGAGGAGATGCTCATTCCTTTGATAACGTTAAATGCTAAAAGACAATAAACAAATTGCTGTATGAAACACGAAATAATAATTCCCTCATTGGACAAAATCGACGAAGCCGCCCATGAATTCCTCGGATTGATGGACGACTCCACGATCTATGCATTCTATGGCGATATGGGCGCAGGAAAGACTACTTTTATCAATGCGCTGTCGAAAGCTCTAGGTGTGGAGGAGGATCCCACGAGCAGCCCGTCGTTCTCGATAATAAACGAATATCGGTCAGACACCACCGCCGAGTTGATATATCATTTTGACCTGTACAGGCTGGAGAGCCTTGAAGAAGCGTTTGACATCGGTGTCGAGGACTATTTCGACTCCGGGGCGCTGTGTCTTCTGGAGTGGCCCGAACGTATTGAGGATATCCTTCCCGACGACACTGTCAGAGTGGACATAGCAGTGCTTGACGACGACAGCCGGCGTATCACGGTCGATATTCCTGAATGATCCGTGGCGATGGAGGTGGAAGTGCTTTGGCTTGACTCGGTCAAGTCGACCAACAGCTATATGGCGGAGATTGCCGCCGATGCTCCTCACGGCCTGGTTGTGGCCGCCCGCGAGCAGACTGCCGGACGTGGACAGCGTGGCAATTCGTGGGAAGCAGAGCCAGGCAAGAATCTCACGTTCTCGCTGCTGATCAGACCGGACGGGGTGGATGCCGCCGATCAGTTCTGTATCTCGGAAGCGGTGGCGCTCGGAGTGGTCGATGCTATAAAAGCGGTATTGCCACCCGACGAGGGCCGGATGGTGGCGATAAAGTGGCCCAATGATATATATTGGAATAACAGGAAGATATGCGGCATACTTATCGAGAACAGCCTGATGGGGCGCTCGATCAATCACAGTATTGCCGGCATAGGGATAAACGTGAACCAGGCCGTATTTGTCAGCGATGCGCCCAATCCTGTATCGATATTGCAGATATCGGGCCGTGTGACGAATCTGGAGTCATTCCTTGAGCTGGTGGGGAAGAGCATCCTTGAGCGTCTTTCCATGTCACGTGAAGAGCTGCATCGTGAGTATATGCCGTCACTTTGGGGGCGCGATGGACTGACTTACCGCGACACGGCTACGGGCGAGGTGTTCCGGGCCTCGATCGACGGTGTCGCGCCGTCGGGCCACATCACGCTCAGGCT
The DNA here is from genome assembly GCA_947567425.1 of uncultured Porphyromonadaceae bacterium. Taxonomy (GTDB): domain Bacteria; phylum Bacteroidota; class Bacteroidia; order Bacteroidales; family Muribaculaceae; genus Muribaculum. Next base: position 52,655 of record CANOLV010000005.1, read on the forward strand.
GTCTGACGGATCGCCGCAGACGCGTGTATATGCATTTAAGGAGGTGGCGGTAGTTCTCTAAAAGTAGCGGTACACCTCTTCAAGCACACTTTCCCGTGACATCTCCTGGGGGCTTGTTCCGCTGACTCCTTGCGGTATGTCGGCATCAAGCTTTTTGAACAGTTCTGTCCAGTAGGCGGGAATGTTTCCGTCGGCGTCATAGAAATTCATCGGCGACTCATGGAACAAGTGGGTTCCGTCAGTGTCGATGAAGCTTTCATATACCAATTCAGAGCAATACATTTTACCGTTGTCGGGCAGGAAGTTCCAGTCATATTCCTGTCCGATATATTTTCGTGCTCTCGTGGCTGCCTGTTGCGTGGGAAATTCGCGGTTGACGCGTTTTATGACCACGCCGGGCTTCCCTCCGACGGTAGCCGATTCTGTCAGATATGTTTCTAATGGAGTGATCTTTACGCCACCTTTAGGCACGGCTTCGAGTACACATGGTTTTCCGCTGTCGATAACCACGATGCCCACGTGTGAGAATTTTAAGGAGTCGCGTTGTGCCGACACGTCGGTTATGGCCTTTACAAAGTCGGAGGATTCCGACACTTGGAATGCAATGTCGCCGTCGCGCGGTTCGTAGCCGTCGTTTGTTCCCGACGATACCGCGCAGCCTCCGATAGCCGCTATAGTGGCCGATATGGCCATTAATTTAAATGATTGGTTTATTATTTCTGTCATTATTATTTAAGTGGGATTGATTGCTGAAAGTAGTAGTGCTATGCTTCCGACAGTTCCACCTCCTCGTTGACGGCTTCCTGTTCGTCGGATGCCTTTCGCGATACGCCTACCGGAATCTTGACCCACAGTGATCCCGGAATCAGTCGCCAGAAGAATACGGCCACGGCCCATTTGCGGTCGATGACGGCTATGCGTGTCCTCTTTTTAAGGGCCTTTATGATAAGCTCGGCCGCGTGCTGGAGCTCCATTGTCATGGGGTAGTCGCGGTCCGGGTCGAGAAGCGGTGTGCGTATCCATCCGGGGCGGATGTCGGTAAACGCTATTTTTACGGCTTCTTTGCGCGATAGTTGCTCAAGAGCCTGCAGGTATGTCTGCTGGAATTTCTTGCTTGCGGAGTAGCTTGCAAGTTCTCCGATGCCTTTTGTTCCCGCTACTGACGACACTATGGCCAGATGTCCTTTGCCACGGGCGCGGAAAAAGTGGTAGGCTGTGTCCACCATGCGTGTGAATCCGACCACGTTGGTCTGTACCGTGGCGAGCTCTTCTTTCATGTCTATCTGAGGGTTCTCATAGCCTACGCCGGAGACGTGGAAGTATGTGTCCATCCCTCCCAGCTTGCCTATGAGTTCAAGCAGGCGTCTGGGTGCGTCGTCGCGGTTTACATCGATCTGCGACCATTCTACCTGCGACGGGAACATCTGCTTCAGTTTTTTCATAGGCTCCTCTTTTCGTCCGGCTACTCCGACACGCCAACCTGACGCCGCGAGCAGTTCGGCCACACGGAGTCCTATGCCTGAACTTCCCCCCATAATAACGATACGTTTCATAATTGAGTCGTTTTTTTAGTGAATTGAGTTTTTATCTGTATCAGTCTACAGAGGGTAAACGTAAAAGTGGCGGTAAATGTTGATGGGTAGGCCGATGGCGCTTATTTGAATGTCCATGTGATGGTGCCTATCTGTTCGGCCGGCGCGTCGAGGTCTACGGAGAATCTTGACTTGCGTGCGGCTTCGATGCAGCTCCTTCTGACATTCTGCTGGGCGGCGGCGGCTCCTGTTCCGCCGGCGTATGTGGCTTCGGTCACGTGTCCCTGGCGGTTGACTTTTACCCGTATGGTTATAGTGCCGTCAAATGTGCTGTTGGGGTAGCCCCAGCTCTCCGGAGTGCGGCCTTTAAGGCTGTAGCCGGGAGTACCGGATATGACTCCTGTATCGGAATTGCCGGTGGTGCTGCCCGGTTTGCCTTTGGCCTGCGATGAGCTTTTATTGAACCTGTTTTTGATGTTGCTGTTGATCTTCTTCCGTTGGGCTGCCTGTTCCTTCTCCCGCTTTATGCGTTCCTGTTCGGCAAGCTCCTCCTTGGTCGGTCCGGTCTTCTCCAGTTGCGGTTTCGCTTCCTCTTTGGCCGGCGATTCTTTCTCAAGGATTATCTTTGAGGGATCCTCCATTACAGCCTCTCCCTGATTGTCCATGTCTGCTCCGTCATGTGTAGCTTCGTCGGCCGGCGATTGGGGCAGTACTTCCGCTTCGGCTGTTTCGGAGGGTGTCGGAAGGTCGCCCATTTTGACGAATTCACCTCCGAACACGATCTCGCTTGAATCTACCGGAGGCCACTCCCGTTCCTGCGACAAGTCGACGGCAAACCGCCCGAACATAAGTCCGAGGAGCAGAAGCACGAGGATGATCGACGTTGCCGCCGCGGCGGTAAGTTTATCTTTGTCTGGACGGTTCATATTAAAGCTTGGAGTGTTATTGGCGCTTGCGTCCGTTGGCCGGACGTGTGGCCAGGACCATCTTCAGATTGTGTTTGGCACCGATGTCGAGCACTTCGACTATTTTCCCGTAGGTCACTTCTTCATCTGCATAGATGGCTATGAATCCCTCTCCGTCGTTTTCCTCCTGAGCGAGTTTTAGAAATGCCGGAAGTGCTTCAGTGGTGACCGGCTGGGGTTCGCCCTCGGCGAGCGATACGAAGAGTTGCGAATCTTTGTCGATATAGACTTTGGTGCCGGGTTTGAGTGCGGTCTGGACAGAACTCTGCGGCAGATTGACTTCCAGCGCCGTGGGAAACACGAATGTGGATGTTATCATAAAAAAGATCAGCAATAGGAAGATGACATCCGTCATGGACGCCATCGAGAACATTGCCATCATATCGTGCGGACGTTTGAGTGCCATAATCGCGCTGTTTTATTCTGCGGGTTCGTTAAGCAGGTCCATGAATTCCATGGTCTTGCCTTCAAGCAACTTCATCACGCCGTTGATACGGGCCACAAGGGCATTGTATGCAAACAGGGCCACGATGCCCACCGCCAGTCCGGCTACCGTGGTGACGAGGGCTTCATATATACCTCCGGCGAGAACGCCGATGTTGGCCGCCGATCCGGCGCTTGCGAGTGCGAAAAATGCCTCGACCATGCCGATTACGGTGCCAAGAAATCCGAGCATAGGTGCGCCCGCGGCCGTAGTGGCGAGCCATGGCAGTCCTTTGCCGAGATTGGCTATCTCGAGGTTGCCGGTGTTTTCGATGGCTACAAGCACGTCATTCATCGGTCGGCCTATGCGGCTGATGCCTTTGAGTATGAGGCGGGCATAGGGAGAGCCGTTTTTCTTGCAGAGATTCTTGGCGCTGTCAAGTTCGCCTTCGAGGATGTAGTCCTTGATGCGCTTCATAAATGTGTCGTCCTCCTTTTCGGCTCGGCGTATGACCATGTAGCGCTCCACGAATATGTATATGCTGACGATCAGTAGCAGGGCCAGCGGTATCATGATCAGTCCGCCTTTGAGGCATAGGTCCCATACTGAGAGCTCGGCTATGCTTTGGGCAGTGTCGACTTCGCCTTCAAGCACGGCTACTGTATCGGTCAGCGCTTCAGGTAGGTCCTGAAGCAGAATGGTGTTTATTATTGACATTTTTGTTTAATAGTGATATGTGTGATGATGGTTGTAGCTTGCTGTGCCGTGTCTACTTCACGTCCTGAAGGCAGTTCTTATACTGGCGGATAGCCTCTTTGAGTCCCAGATACAGTGCGTCGGAGATGATGGCATGTCCGATCGACACTTCGTTGAGATAGGGCAGGCGTTCGCGGAAGAAGCGCAGATTCTGCAGGTTGAGGTCATGGCCTGCGTTTACGCCGAGCCCGGCTTTGTGGGCGGCTATGCTCGCTTCTACAAACGGCGCGACGGCCTCTTCCGGATTGGTCGGGTACATGTCTGCGTATGGCTTGGTGTACAGTTCTACGCGGTCGGCTCCGGTGGCGGCCGCCTCTTTGATATTGTCGATGTCAGTGCCGACGAATATTGATGTCCGTATGCCGGCTTCGCGGAAGCGGTCGACTATCTCGGTGAGGAATTCCTTGTTGGCCGTCACGTCCCATCCTGAGTCGGATGTGATGGCGTCGGGCGCATCGGGCACCAGGGTCACCTGTTCGGGCTTGATCATAAGCACGAGCTTTATGAACTCGGGCGACGGGTAGCCTTCGATGTTGAATTCTGTCTTCACCAGCGGGCGCAGCGCTATGGCGTCGGCGCGGCGTATATGCCGTTCGTCGGGTCGGGGATGAACGGTGATGCCGTCGGCGCCGAAGCTTTCACATGCCACGGCCACGTCCTCCACATTGGGGGTGTTTTCGCCACGTGCGTTGCGCAGAGTGGCTACTTTATTGATATTTACACTAAGATTTGTCATTTCTAAGTCAAATAATAGTAATCGTCTGTTGTTATTATATAAAGGAGTGCCGAAATGTTTGGGAAAATTCCTAAATTTGTACTCCCTGCTATAATAGCAAATGCAAAATTAATCAGAAATACTAAAACTACGAAAGATTTTGACTGCAAAAGATGCCATATCACCCCAAATTGCTCCATTGAGGCTGTCGACGCCATATGCCGATGCCGTGGAATCATTGTCGAGTGTGCCGGGTCGCGCTCTTCCGGTGGTCGACCAGGAAGGCGTGTATTTAGGCATGTTCGGAGCTGACGGTTGTGCACGGTGCGCCGACGCTGTCAGCGTGGCCGACTGTGTGGAGGAGGCAGTGGCTGTCAGGGAGTCTTATCCTATGTCGATGCTTTTGGAGTCCATGGCCTCTGCGAGAAAGTCGGTCATACCGGTGGTTGACGACTTTTCAGGGCGTTATGTCGGTGCCGTGGATGCCGTGTCGATGCTTGCTTGTGTGTCGCGGCTGTTTCCGCAGTTGCAGGAGTCGACGGAGCTTACCGTCACCTGTGCTCCGGGCAACTACAGCGCGTCGGCCATAGCCCATGCCGTCGAGGATGCCGATGCCCATCTGCTTAATCTGAATGTGGTGGAGGGGACGGAGCCTCAGAGCCGTACCACGGTGACGCTTAGGGTCAATCATTCGCGCGGCGACTCCGTGGCGCGTTCGCTGTCGCGCTACGGCTATGAGACCGTGGAGATTGCCGGATCGCCGGGGATGCCCGACAGCGGCATTTCGGAGAGGATTAATGAATTGTTGCACTATCTTGAGGTCTGAGCCTATGAGGATAGCGATATGTGGTAATACGTTCCAGAGCCGCCATTTGGCTTCAATAAGGGAGCTGATGCAGGAACTCTCCGGCCGGGGGGTGGATTTGTGCGTCGAGCGGAGTTTCTATGATTATCTTGCTGAGGCTTTGCGCGACGGGATGTTGTTCTGTACACCGGTCGCTGGCGATGATTTCGAGGCCGACATGGCATTCAGCATCGGTGGCGACGGTACATTTCTGCGCACTGCACAGTGGGTGGGTGAGAAGGAGATACCGATCATCGGCATCAACACCGGGCATCTCGGCTATCTCGCCGACATAAGCCTCGGCGACTGTGCGAGCTGGCTCGACGAAGTGCTGGCCGGTAATTACGAGGTGGAGAGCCGTACCATGATCATGGCGTCATGTCCGGAAACGGCGATAGGAATGTCTACGGTGGCGCTCAACGAGGTGGCGATACTGAAGCAGGACACCGCTTCTATGATCGACATGGACGTGAGGGTCGACGGAGCTACTTTGGCCAATTATCTTGGTGACGGATTGATAGTATGCACGCCTACAGGTTCGACGGGCTATAATCTGTCGGTCGGAGGGCCGATAGTGGCGCCTTCGGCTCCGGTGTGGGTCATATCGCCTATAGCGGCCCATTCGCTGACCATGCGCCCCCTCGTAGTGGGCGACGGCAGTGTCATAAGCGTCACTACACGTTCACGGGTTGCATCGTATCGGCTTAGTGTCGACGGCCGGTCGGTGTCGTTGCCGGTCGGTTCGACTGTCGTGCTCCGGCGTGCAGGATTTACGACGCGCGTGCTCAAACGTCCCGGACACCATTATACTGACACCCTTCGGGAAAAACTCTTCTGGGGAGCCGACAATCGATAATGACGCGGACTTTGCCTACATCGTTTGTGTTTGTGCATGATAAGCTCGGACAGGTGCACGTCACCCGCCGGGCATCGTCGTCGCGCGTCTCCGGCAGATGGAAGGATGGACGGGCGCATTTCAATGTGCCGTCTTTTCTGGACTCGGCCGGTATACTTGATGCCATCGGTCAGTTGGCTCCGCGTATGCTCGCCACGCGGCCTTCGATTAAATTCCATGACGGTCAGATGATCGCGCTGGACGGACTCTCGTTCGGCATATCCACGCAGCGGGTCAGTCCGGATTCGATTATATGCACTTTGCGCGGTGATGCCGCATATCTTGAAGTGGGCTGCGGCATGGACTTTGACGACAGCGCCACCACTGAGGCCATAAGCCGGATGATGCGCCGTATGGCCGCGAAGTGCGCCGCCCGTATACTCATCCCACGCGCACAGACCCTTGCCTCGGCGCTTGGGCTTAAGGTCAGGTCATGGGACATAATGAACGGACACCACGTGCTCGGACGTTGCTCCTCCGACCGCCGCATACAGCTCAGCTATATGAACGTGTTTCTTCCCGTCCATCTGCGCGACTATATTGTCTACCACGAACTGGCTCATCTGACCGAGATGAACCATTCCGCGCGGTTCCACGCACTGTGCAATACCTATTGTTCCGGCCGCGAGGCCCGGTGGGTCAAGGAGTTGAAGTCATACTCCTGGCCATTGCTCCGGCGCTGACCTGCGCATCCTCTCAAAGTGAGCCTTTGGAGGATGGAAGTGTAAAGTGCATCGGGTCGCGGCGCACTGCCTGACGCAAGGCTCTGGCAAAGGCTTTGAATATCCCTTCGATCTTATGATGCTCATTTGTGCCCTCCGCGCGGATGAACAGATTGATTCTGGCGTTGTCGCTCAGCGATTTGAAGAAGTGCATGAACATCTCGGCGGGCATGTCGCCTATGAATTCGCGCTTGAATTCAGTATCCCATACGAGCCACGGACGTCCGCCGAAGTCGAGAGCCACAGTGCAGAGGCAGTCGTCCATCGGGAGCATGAATCCGTAGCGTTCGATGCCCATCTTGTTGCCAAGAGCTTTGTTCAGAGCTTCGCCGAGCGCTATGGCGGTGTCCTCGATGGTGTGGTGCTCGTCGACATACAGGTCGCCATCGGCGCGTATGGTGAGGTCTATGCCTGAGTGGCGTCCGATCTGGGTGAGCATGTGGTCGAAAAATCCTAATCCGGTGCTTATTTCGGTGATTCCTGTTCCGTCGAGGTCCACCTTGACCGTGATGTCGGTCTCCGACGTGGTGCGGTTCACTTCGGCTTTCCGTGGACCTCCCATCAGAGCCGGTGGAATATTGTCCCATGAGTCGGTCACCAGTTCTACGGTCTCGGTCAGCCCGTTGGCCTTTACGGCTTCTTTAAGCTCTTCGCATTCGGAAGTTATTATTATGGCTTTTGTGCCGAGGTTGCGGGCGAGCATGGCATCGGTAATGCGGTCGCCGATCACGTATGATCCTTCCAGGTCGTAGCCTCCCTCCATGTATTTTGTCAGCATTGCGGTGCCCGGTTTACGGGTGGGTGCGTTATCCTCGGGAAATGTGCGGTCGATATGTATGTCGTCAAATGTCACGCCTTCGTTCTCGAATGTGCGCAGCATCTTTTCGTGGGGTGGCCAGAATGTCTCCTCCGGAAACGATTCGGTGCCTAAGCCGTCCTGGTTGGTGACCATGACGAGCTTGAACGGAAGGTGTCTGGCTATGAAGCGCATGGCGCACAGGGCACCGGGCATCAGTTCGAGTTTTTCAAACGAGTCTACCTGATAGTCTGTCGGGGGCTCTACTATGAGAGTGCCGTCACGGTCTATGAACAGCACTTTATTAAGGTCAGATTCCATATTCGCGGATTTTTTCTATGAGTAGGTTGTTTTCATCTTCGTTGCCGACGGTTATGCGCAGGCAGCCTTCGCACAGGGTCACCCGTGAACGGTTGCGCACGATCACTCCTGCATCCTTGAGCCGGCCGTAAAGGCTGTCGGCATCGGTCACCCTTACCAGCAGGAAGTTTGCGTCCGACGGATATACTTTGACCACGCAATCAAGTCCGGCGAGAGATTCGGCGAGAACATCGCGGGCTTTTACCAGCTCGTCGGCCACGTCGGCTACATGCCGATGGTCGGCAAGCACCTTGATGGCCTCCCGCTGTGTGAGGATGTTTATGTTGTAAGGGTATTTGACATTGTTGAATATGTCTATGATATCCTTTGCCGCGTATGCCGTGCCGAGCCTCATGGCGGCGGAAGCCCATGCTTTGGAGAATGTCTGCATGACCACCAGACGTGGGTACTTGTCAAGATGACGGAGCATGGACCCTTGTTCGGAAAAGTCTACGTATGCCTCGTCGACCACTGTGATTCCTTCAAAACGCGAGGCTATTCTTTCGAGCTGTTCAAGCGGGTAGGCATTGCCGGTCGGATTGTTAGGCGAGCATATCCACATTACTTTGGTGTTTGCGTCGACGGCGCTGAACAGAGCCTCCTCGTCGATAGAAAAGTCTGGATTTAGTTTTACCGGGCGGTATTCCACGTCGTTTATCTCCGCACACACGGCATACATGCCGTAGGTCGGATCGATAGCCACCACATTGTCTATGCCCGGACGGCAGAATACCCTGTAGCATAGGTCGATGCATTCGTCGCTTCCCACGCCGAGAAATATGCGTGAGGCGTCGACTCCCTTGATTTCCGATAGGCGTCGCTTCACTTCGGTCTGCAGGGGGTCGGGATAGCGGTTAAGACCGTCGATACGGCTGTTTTCGTTTGCGTCAAGCCATGCCCGCGCCTCGCCGGTGTATTCGTTGCGTGCACAGGTGTACGGAGTTAATTTCAGTATGTTTGGGCGTACAAGCTCGTTGAGTGTCATTTGTCGGTGGTTTTGTTGATTTTATTAAGTCGGAGGCTAACGGCGAGTTTATGGGCCATAAGGTCTTCGTTTTCGGCCATAGTCTCTACTGTATGGCCTATATGGCCGATGCCCTTGCGGGTGAGGTGCTGAAACGTGACTTTCTTCGTGAAGCTATCGAGATTGACTCCGCTGTATGCTCTGGCATAGCCGGAGGTGGGCAGCGTATGGTTGGTTCCGGATGCATAGTCGCCTACGCTTTCCGGCGACCATTCGCCTACGAATACCGATCCGGCATTGCGGACTTGCCGGCATAGGTCGGTGGCTTTGCGGTGGTTTAGAATCAGATGTTCGGGGGCATAAAGATTGCTGAACTCAATCATGTCGTCGTCATTCTTCATCAATATTATGCGGCTGTGCTCAAGCGACTTGCACATCATGTCGCGTCGGGGAAGCTTGTTCAGCAGTCCATCGATGACATCGGGGAGGTTCCCGGCCAGCTCTTCCGATGTAGTGAGAAGTATCGACTGGCTGTCGGGTCCATGTTCTGCCTGCGAAAGGAAGTCTGCGGCGACAAATTCGGGATCGGCCCACTCGTCGGCTATCACAAGCACTTCCGACGGTCCTGCGGGCATGTCGATGGCCGCCGACAGACGGGCGGCCTGCTGTTTGGCCTCCATGACGTAGCGGTTGCCGGGTCCGAATATCTTATCGACTTTCGGGACTGATTCTGTGCCGTAGGCCATGGCCGCTATAGCCTGTGCGCCTCCGGTCTTGTAGATGTTCTTCACACCCGCTATGTCGGCGGCATATAATATGGCCGGGTGTATCGAGCCGTCGGGGCGTGCCGGCGTGCAAAGTGCTATCTCTCTGCATCCGGCTATAGCTGCCGGTATGGCCAGCATCAGCACTGTGGAAAACAGCGGCGAATTGCCCCCGGGTATATATAGCCCGACTTTGTCGATGGGCACGGCCCGCTGTATGCATGTGATTCCGGGAGCGGTCTCTACCTCCACCGGTGCGGGCATGGCTTGTGCGCGGTGGAATTTAGCGATGTTTCCGGCCGCTTCGCTTATCGCCTCCCTTAGCTCTTCTGATATGAGAGAGGCAGCCGCCTTGATTTCATCCTCGCCGACCTTGATGTCGGTAAGCTCGGCTTTGGTAAATGTAAGCTCATATTCGCGCAGCGCGGTGTCGCCTTCAGCCTTCACTCTGTCCATAATCTCGCTGACGCGGCGCGCCACCTCCGTGGCTTCTGAGGCAAGCGCTCGTTCGGTAAGCGCCGTCCACCGCTCCCTCTCGGGATACTTTATTATATCCATTTCAGAGAATCATTTTTTCGATGTCCAATGTGAGTATGCTTTCCGCTCCGGCCTCTTTAAGACGGCTGACTGTGCCCCACAGTTTTTTCTCTTCGAGCACGGAGTGTACGGAGCACCATTCGGAATTGGCGAGCGGGAGCACTGTCGGGCTCTTCATGCCGGGCAGTATCGACAGCACCTCGTCGAGTTTCTCCTTGGGAACGTTCATAAGTATGTACTTTTTGCCGTCGGCCGCTTTGACGGCATCGATGCGGAAAAGCAGTTCATCGAGTATCGACTGCTTTTCCGCATCGAAACGGCACCCTTTGCCAGCTATCAGCACGGCTTCCGATTCGAGTATGGTGGACACTTCGGTCAGATTGTTGCTGATTAGGGTCGATCCCGACGATACTATGTCGAATATGGCGTCGGCCAGACCGATGCCGGGTGCTATCTCCACCGATCCGGTGATGACGTGGATGTCGGCGGCGATATTGTTGTCCTTGAGGAAGCGGTCGAGGATTGCCGGATAAGATGTGGCTATCTTTTTGCCGTTGAACCATTGCAGGCCGGGGTAGTCGATATGCTGGGGTATGGCGAGCGACAGACGGCATTTGCTGAAGCCGAGATTCTTGACCGTGGTCACTTCGCAGCCCTTCTCAAGCACTTCGTTCAGCCCTACTATGCCGAGGTCGGCGGTGCCGTTGGCCACTGATTCTGGTATGTCGTCGTCGCGAAGGAAGAGAAGTTCTACCGGAAAATTGCGTGAGGGCACCAGAAGGGTGCGTTTTACGGCGGTCAGTTTGATGCCTGATTCCGACAGCAGATCCATGGTCTCTTCATAGAGACGTCCTTTCGACTGTACTGCGATTCTTAATTTCTGTTCCATTTTGTATGATGTTTTTGTGATTTGGCAAAGTGTTGTAAAATAAATTCGGCCGGCAATCCCTTGCTGGGAGGTGCCGGCCGATATGTCGCGGTGATGAAAAATATAGATGATTTTTATACGCACATGCCGTCGTCGCCTCCCGTCGTTGACTGGTGGTGATGATGATGGTGGTGGTGCGAAAGTGTAGATATTTTCATCATATCGTCCTATGCATTGTCTTTAGTCGTTGCAAAAGTAGGCATTATTAATGAAAAAACAAATAGCAACTGAATTTTAGGCATATTTTTAAATATGACGCATTAAAAATATATGTTTTATAGCATGTTTTTTCGCAAATAATGCTTACCTTTGCCCACAGAAATTTTGTCAATAAAATTTGACCTTTATCTTTTCTATCTGTTTATGGATATTTGGATTGCCTGTGATTCACTTTTTAAGGCATAACAAGTAAGGCGGACCCGATGATGGATCCGCCTTGCTGATTTTAATACCCTATTATAGCTATTGTTCTATGGGCAATATCTTGACTCCTGGAGCGCGGTCCTTTATGTCGGGCTTGCCGCGGTAGTAGACTTTTCCTGAACTTACTCCGAACGTGGCCACCACGGTAAGTTTGCTCGCCGGATTGCACTCGATTATACCGGTGCCTGACAGCGAACACTTTATCTCGTTGGCACTGAGGTCGTCGGCCTGTATGGAGCCGGTGCCGACTATGCTCAGATGGGCTTTGGTCGATTTGCCGTCGACGGCTATGACGCCGTTGCCGGTCTTGATGGCTCCCACGAAGTTGTTGGTGCTGATTCCGTGCAGGGCCAGGCCGCCGTTGCCTATCAGAGTGGCGCGGAAGCTTGCCGCAGGTGCCACTGACAGCACTCTTACCAGCGAGTCGCCGTCGTTCTCCACCTTATTGAGAAATCTGGAGTAGACAGTGATCCGGGGCAGATTGTCGTAGTCGATGCCGTCGGTGGAAATCTGAAGTTCCAGGCAACTTTTGTTGTTGTTGAGCATGATGACCGAAGCTATGTCGGGAGCGGCGTTGAACACCACGAAGCCGTTTGAGTCCTCGCTGCATTTGTAGTCCACGTTAAGGCCCTCAAGCACTTTTAGCTCGCTGAAGTCACCCACGTTGACTTCGTAGCGTTTGAGGTCGTTTTCCGCCGCCATCAGGAGCGTCGCGGCGGTTAAGGCAATTAGAGCAATGATGAATTTTCTCATATATTCAGAAGTGTAATGTTTCCTTTATTATAATTGTATATCGTTGATAATGTTTTCTGTGATGACGAGAATTTTGTCCAGTTCCTCCCATGTGTCGGCCCGGAGCATGGCCACTCGGGTGTCGCGGAAGTTTGGTATGCCCTTGAACAGGGGCGAGGCGGCGAGGTGGCGCCTTATGTGCAGTATGCCCCTCTTCTCGTCGATTCTGGATATGCTTTCGGATATCTGCCTTCTGAGCAGGGCAAACTTGTCGGCCACGGTTAGTTCCGGAAGTGACAGCTCGGGATGCATCTTCCTGCGTATGTCGTGGAACACCCACGGTGCGCCGATCGATGCGCGTCCCACCATCACTCCGTCCACGCCGTAGCGGTCAAAAGCCTCCGCCGCTTTCTCCGGGGTGGTTATGTCGCCGTTGCCTATCAGCGGTATGGTGAGCCTCGGATTCTCCTTGACCTTCGCTATCATCTCCCAGTCGGCTTCGCCCGTGTACATCTGTGATCGGGTGCGTCCGTGTACTGTCAGCGCCTGTATGCCGCAGTCCTGCAGTTGTTCGGCCAGGTCGACGATTATCCTTGAATCATGGTCCCAGCCGAGACGTGTCTTGACTGTGACCGGTATGTCGACGGCGTCTACCACGGCACGGGTGATGGCGAGCATCTTGGGCACGTCGCGAAGCATGCCGGCGCCGGCGCCTTTGCCTGCGACTTTCTTCACCGGGCATCCGAAATTGATGTCGAGAATGTCTGGGCCGGCCTCCTCCACTATCTTTGCCGCCTCGACCATGGGTTCTATTTCCCGTCCGTAGATCTGTATGGCGGTCGGGCGTTCGGCCCGGTTGATATGCAGTTTGCGCGTGGTGGCGCTGATGTTGCGGATGAGTGCGTCGGCCGACACGAACTCGGTGTACACCATATCGGCTCCCTGCTCCTTGCAGATAAGGCGGAACGACTGGTCGGTGACGTCCTCCATCGGAGCCAGGGCCACTGGACGTGAGCCTAAATCTATTTGACCGATTTTCATAACCTTTTTTACAATAGTTTCTTTGGGGTTGTCTGGGTGTGCGGACTCTGTTTGCGTTGATTATGCGAAGTTACGAAAAAGACTCCATAATATCTTCCACTTTTATCCACAATTATTTTCCCGATGTTCCGCATTATTATTAAATTTGTACTCCACGCGTCCGTTGACGCATGTCGTTTCGGATGCGGATGATAATTATCCTTTAACAGATTTAATATATGAACTTTAAATCTCTTGCTGTGGCCGTAGCGGCCTTTTGCTGTGTGGCCGGGGTGTCGGCCCAGAGAGTGATTGACATTGAGTCGCCTAAGATGAAGGTATATCTGCCGGCCGCCGAAAAGGCTACCGGCAGGGCTGTGGTGGCGCTTCCCGGTGGAGGCTACGCCATGCTTGCCACAGGCCATGAGGGCCACGATTGGGCTAAGTATTTCAACGACAAGGGCATCGCGTATGCCGTGGTGGAGTATCGTCTGCCTGCAGGCGACCGCACTTTGCCTATCGGCGATGCGGAAGCGGCGGTGCGCACCGTGCGCGACAGTGCGGAGGTGTGGCACGTCAACCGCGCCGATGTCGGGATTATGGGTTCGTCGGCCGGCGGACACCTTGCTTCCACAGTTGCCACGCACGCACCGGAAAGTGCGCGCCCTGACTTCCAGATCCTGTTTTATCCGGTGATTACGATGGACAAGTCATACACTCATCTCGGATCTCACGACTATCTGCTCGGTGCCGATGCATCGTCTGATCTCGAACGTGAATATTCCAATGAGATGCAGGTCGACGGGTCTACCCCCAGAGCGTTCATAGTCTATAGCGACGACGACAAGGTGGTGCCTCCGATGAACGGAGTCAACTACTATGCGGCCCTTCACCGAATGGGCATTCCCGCCTCGCTCCACATATATCCTTCAGGTGGACATGGCTGGGGATGCATGCCCCGGTTTAAGTACCATGAGCAGATGAAGGCCGACCTGTCGGCGTGGCTCGACAGCTTCTGATTCTTTTCGGGATATATGACGAACAATTGATGCCGTTCGATTGTCATGCTTATAAAGGCCGTCGGGTATTCTCTTCGAGGGAGATGCCGGCGGCCTGTTGGTTGAACAATTTAACTAATTCGTCATGTTTTGTATCCCGGCTAATATTATCGCATCGGAGCATACTTCACAGATGGGTCAGGTTCTGGACACGATCACACCTGACACCCACGACCGTACGTATGCCGTAGCTTCATTTTTGTTGAAAGTGGTCGACTGGGTTCTCAGGCCGGTCGGTCTCGAATCAGACAAGACTGCAGTCATTGTAGTATATGCGGCGGTCGTTTTTGCCGTGGCGCTTCTTGTAGGATACGTCACGCAGTGGGCTGTGCTCGGATTGCTGCGTAAGTTCGGCGAGCGTCTGAGCGGCGATCTGTATCAGTCGTTGCGGAGCAAGAATTTCTTTATAAAGCTATGCAGGGTCATTCCGGCCCTGGTGTTCCTGATTCTGATTCAGTTTACCCTTGTCACCATGCACTCCGACGTTGCCCAGTGGCTCACCCGCTTTACATTGGTCTATGTGGTGTTTGTGATAGGTCTGGCTATTGTGGCCCTTATTGGAGGCATCTGGCAGAATGTCGACACTCGGCGCAATAAGCGCAGATTGCCGTTGAGCGGACTGATTCAGTTGATACAGGGCATCGTCTGGATCATAGCATTGATCATCGCCGTGGCGGTGCTGGCCGACAAGTCGCCTGGATCGTTGCTGGCCGGACTTGGTGCATTCGCCGCCGTACTGATGCTCGTGTTTAAAGACAGCATACTTGGAGTGGTGGCCGGCGTACAGTTGTCTGAAAACGACAGCCTGCACGTGGGCGACTGGATAAAAATCAACGGAACGGATGCCAACGGCACCGTCACCGAGGTGACTCTAACGTCGGTAAAGGTGCTGAATTGGGACAAGACCACTACTTGTGTACCCCCTTATAGTCTGGTCAGCGGCAGTTTTACCAATTACCGCACCATGCAGCTTAGCAACACCCGGCGCATCCAGCGAAGCTATACCATCGATGCCGACAGCATAAAACCCGTCACGCCCGAAATGCTTGAAGCTGTGCGTAAAGTCCCCTTCATGGATGCCTATATCACAAAGAAACTGGCTCAGAAAGCCGCCGGAAAGGTCGAGGATGTCAACAACTCGGAGGGCTTGGTCGACGGAACTATCGACACCAACCTCGGACTGTTCCGTGCGTATATGAAGATGTGGCTTGACGCTTCGCCATACGTGTCGCATACGAGCGACTGCTTTGTGTCGACGCTTCCGCAGACCGGCAATGGTGTCCCGTTCCAGATCTATTGTTTCACTTCTACTTCATCATGGTTCCCATACGAGGCCATCATGGACACCATGTTTGAGCATCTGGCCGCCATGCTTGCCAAGTTCGGACTGACGGCATTCCAGGCTCCTACCGACCGTGGCACGATACTCGAAGGATATATCAACGGAAAGGATCCCGACACTATATTCGGCCTGCCTGAGCCGTTCCTGATCAAGCATACCGATGCCGTAAAGGTGCCCGAGGCGGCCGCCGGACAGGATTCGGCGAAACAACCTCTCAATTCTTAATTATAACCCCATTAAAAAAACTATATGGATATGAATGTAGACAGATTATTTGACCTGACGGGCAGAGTGGCGGTGGTCACCGGAGGTGGCGACGGCATAGGTAAGGGATCGTGCCGGATGCTTGCGGCCGCAGGTGCGAGCGTTGTGGTAAGCGACCTTTCTGAGGAGAAGGCGCGTGCCGTGGCCGACGAGATAACGGCCGCGGGAGGCATAGCCTCGGCCACGGCGTGCAATGTACTTGTGGAGGACGACCTTGTAAAGCTGATTGAATTTACCGTACGGACCTATGGCACTGTCAACATCCTTGTCAACAATGCCGGACTGGGAGGTGGTGCGCGGGAGAATCCGTTTAAGATCGACCGTGCATACGTCGAACGCATATATGCCATAAACGTATTCGCTCCATGGCAGTTGAGCAAGCTTGCGGCTCCCCACATGCAGGAGTCGGGCTATGGAAGTATCATCAACATAACTTCCATGAGCAGCGTCAACAATGACCCGAACATGGCCATATACGGATCGTCGAAAGCTGCCTTGAATCATTTGGCGTCAAATCTGGCGTGCGATTACGGACCTATGGGCATACGAGTCAATTGCGTGGCTCCGGGAGCTGTACGGACGAGTGCCCTGTCCACGGTGCTGACACCTGAGATAGAGGCCAAAATGCTTGCCCATACGCCGATACACCGTCTGGGAAATGTGTCGGACATAACGGGTGCCGTGCTATATTTTGCATCGCCGGTGTCGGAATGGGTCAGCGGACAGGTGCTTATGGTCAACGGTGGAGGCATCCAGACCCTCGACTGAACGTTTGTCGGATTCTCTTTAGATTCCGACTCTTTTTGCAGTTTATCAAAGAATAATTCGTATATTTGTATTTGTGACAAATTATTCTTTGATAAACTGTATTATTTAACCTTGAATGAAAAAAATCGTTTTGCTATGTCTGATGGCTGTGTCGGTTCTTGCGGCGCAGGCCGAGGCTAAGTATGTGTTTTATTTTATCGGTGACGGAATGGGTATGGGGCATGTGAATGCCGCGCAGTATTACAACCGGATAGTGCTTGGCAATCCTCAGCCGCTTCTGATGCAGCAGTTTCCAGTGTCGGGAATCGTTACCACATATTCTGGATCGTCGCCGGTGACCGACTCTGCCGCGGCCGGTACGGCTTTGGCCACAGGTAAGAAGACGAAGAATTACACCGTGGGTCTATCCCCTGACCATACCCGGAGGTATCGTTCTGTAGCCCGCGATCTAAAAGATGAAGGCTGGGGTGTGGCCGTGCTGACTTCTGTCAGTGCCGACGATGCCACTCCGGCGGCGTTCTACGCCCATCAGCAGGACCGCAATATGAGATATGAGATCGACTGCGAGGCGGCGGAATCCGGATTTGACTTTATCGGCGGCGGAAACCTCTCGGGTATGAAGGCCGACAACGATATCGCCACACGGCTTGCCGACAATGGTTTTACATTGTTGAGGGGTACTGGCTCAGAAGTGCCTGCCGATGCCGGGAAACTGGTGCTCCTTAGTCCGCAGGATAAGTCCGACATAGGCTATACGATTGACTCGGTGGAGGCCGACATGAAGCTCGTGGACATGACCCGTATGGCACTTGCTCATCTTCTGAAGGTGTCGCCCGACCGATTTTTTATGATGGTCGAAGGCGGCAATATCGACCATGCCGCGCATGCCAACGACGGCGGTGCCGTGATTAAGGAGATATTGGCATTTCAGGATGCTATCAGGGTGGCTTACGACTTTTATCTGAAACATCCCGACGAGACGTTGATAATAGTGACCGCCGACCATGACACCGGCGGTATGGCGTTGGCCGGAAATGTCAACCTCGCCACCATCGACAGCCAGCGCATCAGCAAGGATGCTCTGGCACATCACTGCCGAGGCATAGTCCGTCAGGAGCAGGAGGTCAGTTGGGATGAAATGAAGGCTTTTCTGTCGGACAAACTCGGTCTGTGGGATGCCGTGCCGGTCGACGAGCGGCAGGAACGCGGATTGAAAGAGGCTTTCGACAAGACTTTCATAGCGCGGCAGAGCAACGATGAAAAGGGGCTTTACAATTCATTTGACGAGTTTGTCAATAAAGTCTTTGACTTATTCAACCGACGTACCGGAACTGCTTTCATCAACCGGAGCCACACCGCAAATCCTGTGCCGGTGTTCGCCATCGGTCAGGGTGCGGATATGTTTGCCGGAGTGCAGGACAACACGTCAATCCCGGCCAAGGTATACGCCTCTACAAGGAATCTTGAAGGGAAGACGCTTTGCGTGTTCGGCGACAGCTATGTGCGTAATCATCGCAGGCCGGCTTCCGAGACGTGGCATTCCAAAGCGGCGTCTTTATTGGGTATGAACTATGTGAACTGCGGCATAAACGGAAGCTCGATTCTTTATGACCGTTCTTCAGAAGGTTTCGGAAAGGCTATGACCGAACGTTGCAAGGATTTACCCGACTCCATCGACTGCCTGTTGATAATAGCCGGACACAACGATGCATCGTTGATAAAGACCGACGACGAGCTTGCGCGGTTTGACAAAGCCCTTGAGGAGCTTCTGGAAAATCTTAAGAAGCGCTATCCCGCCGCGGACATAGGCTATGTATTGCCATGGAATGTCGACAGGGGTTATTTCAAGCAGGTGCTTGCCTCGATCACCCGGATATGCGGAAAGTACGGCATACCCGTATTCAATGCCGAGGAGGCTGGAGACATTCGGGTCAACGATCCGGATTACCGCGCCGTATACTTCCAGGACCGTGGCATCAACGATACCGCCCATCTGAATGCCGCCGGCCATGGTCTGATAGTGCGTGAGGGCTCTAGGTTCATTGCCGATATCTCTAAATGATGAAATTGCCCTTAATATAAATGAATATCTTAATATAGTCAGGATATGGAATTTTGGATTATTTGGTTGATTGTGGCCGCCGTATTGCTGGTGATTGAGCTTATCACCGGCTTCATCGCGTCGTTCTGTATGGCCGTGGGAGCCTTGCTGGCTTCTGTATGTGGGATTGCCGGATTCGGAATTGAAGTGCAGATAGTGGCTCTTGCTGTAGGAGTTGTGCTCTCGTTTATGTTCCTGGCTCCGTTGGTCAACCGCATGCGCGATAAGCGTAAACGGCACCGCGAGGAATATAACAGTAATATGAATGCCCTCATAGGCCGCGAGTCGACTGTCGAGAAAGAGGTGGCCAGTGGCGGTCTCGGCCGTATGCGTGTCGACGGCGACAGCTGGCAGATACGCGGTGTCGACGGTGGGCCGATCGACCGCGGCGCAAGGGTGCGCGTAGTAGGCTACGACAGTATAATTTTATTAGTAAAGACAGTATAAATCAAATTTAAGAATATGGGTACTTACATCTTATTGGGACTCCTGGTGCTGATCGTGGTGATCGTGGTTTCGGCCGGAGTCAAAATCGTTCCTCAGTCTGAGACACGCGTGGTGGAGCGTCTCGGGCGTTTTCACAGTGTGCTTAGTCCGGGCCTTAACATTATATGGCCGTTTATCGACAAACCCAAGCTGGTATATACGCGCCGGGTGGAGACTGCCGTAGGGGGGCATCAGATAGTGCGTATAACTGCGTCCACGGCTATTGATCTCCGTGAGCAGGTCTACGACTTCCCGTCGCAGCAGGTAATCACCAAGGACAATGTGACCACCGAGATAAATGCACTGCTTTATTTCCAGATTGTCGATGCCAAAAAGGCTGTCTACGAAATCGACAATCTTCCGAATGCTCTTGAGAAACTGACCCAGACCTCGCTCCGTAACGTGATCGGTGAACTTGAACTGGACCAGACCCTGTCATCGCGCGACACCATCAACTCGCGCCTGCAGATAATCCTCGACGAAGTGACCAACAAGTGGGGCGTGAAGGTGAACCGTGTGGAGCTTCAGGACATCACGCCCCCGAAGAGTGTGCGCGAAGCCATGGAGAAGCAGATGCAGGCCGAGCGCAACCGCCGAGCCGAGATCCTGAACGCCGAAGGTCAGAAGACATCGCTGATTCTGCTTTCGGAGGGTGAGAAGCAGTCGCAGATCAATCAGGCCACTGCCGTGAAGGAAGCTGAGATTTTGCGGGCTGAGGGTGAGGCGCGTGCCAAGGTGCTTTCTGCGCAGGCTGAAGCGGAGGCCATCACAAGGGTGGCTGAAGCCATAAGCGCGTCTAAAACCGATCCGGCCACGTATATGCTCGCCATGAAATATATCGAGACTCTGAGCGACATGACTTCGGGTAAGGACAACAAGACCATCTATATCCCGTATGAAGCTTCGGGCGTGCTAAGTTCGATTGGTTCGATAAAGGAGATGTTCAATAAGCAGTGACGACATGAAAAGTATAAAGGATCTGTATAAGATAGGGACAGGCCCTTCGAGCAGCCACACGATGGGGCCGAAAAGCGCCGCATCGCAGTTTTTGGCCAGGCATCCGGAAGCGGCCTCGTTCAGGGTCACCCTCTATGGAAGCCTTGCCGCCACCGGCAAGGGGCACATGACCGATGTGGCCATCCTCGACACTTTGAGGCCGCATGCGCCGGTCGAGATTGTGTGGGAGCCACAGGTGTTCCTGCCGTTTCACCCCAACGGCATGCTGTTCGAGTCGCTCGACGGTGAAGGACGTTTGACCGACAGCTGGACCGTGTTCAGTATCGGAGGCGGTGATCTGGCCGAAGAGGGCGTAGCGCCTAAAGTCAATCAGGATGTGTATGACATGAACAGCATGTCGGATATCCTCGAATGGTGCCGGCGCACCGGACGTACATATTGGGAGTATGTGGAGCAGTGCGAATCGCCTGACATCTGGGACTTTCTGGCTGAAGTATGGAAGACAATGCGCGATAGTGTCGAGCGTGGACTTGACCGCGAAGGCGTGTTGCCGGGTCCTCTGAATCTGCGGCGCAGGGCCAATTCGTATTTTGTACGCGCCACGGGCTATAAGTCGAATCTTCAGTCGAGGGGACTGGTGTTTGCCTACGCTCTGGCCGTAGCCGAGGAAAATGCTTCGGGCGGGGTGATAGTGACTGCCCCGACGTGCGGTTCGTGCGGGGTAGTGCCTGCTGTGCTGTATCATCTTCAGAAAAGCCGCGACTTTTCCGACTCGCGCATATACCGGGCTTTGGCCACGGCGGCGCTCATCGGAAATATTGTAAAGCACAATGCTTCCGTGTCGGGAGCGGAGGTAGGATGTCAGGGTGAGGTAGGAGTGGCATGCGCCATGGCCGCCGCCGCCGCCAACCAGCTCTTCGGAGGCAGTCCGGCACAGATAGAGTATGCGGCGGAGATGGGACTGGAACATCATCTCGGCATGACGTGCGACCCCGTATGCGGTCTGGTCCAGATCCCATGTATCGAGCGCAATGCATACGCCGCGGCGAGGGCATTGGACTCAAACCTGTACTCGGCGTTCACCGACGGCGACCACCGGGTGTCGTTTGACCGCGTAGTGGAGGTTATGAAGCAGACCGGCCACGACCTTCCTTCGATCTACCGCGAGACGGGCGAAGGAGGACTTGCCCGCGACTATAAAGTCTGACGCGCCACGGCCGGTTCAGCTTTCGTCCGGCTTGTATCGCTGGTCGGTGAATTCGTCTTCAAACAGGGTCGGGTTATGACGCTTGTTATAGCGCTGTACCCAGTTGGTGATGTAGACCGTGAAGAGCGGAAACATCATCATGCCCAGTGCCGCCAGCACCACTGCGAGAATCTTGCCTGTCACCGTGACGGGATAAATGTACGACCCTATGGTAGTCGCGTCCATAAGCGCCCACCATAGGGCCGCTCCGTAGTTGGGCACGAGATTGTTGACCGGCTGTTCGCGTTCGAGGAATATAAGGCTGGCGAAATAAATGACCGACAGCATGATTACGATGTAGGACAGAAACAGCGAGGAGATGAGGTTGGTGGTCATGTAGCCGATGATGAGCGAGAGGGCGAGCGCACCCCGCGCGAGCGGTATGAACCGGATGAAGTATAGTTCTTCGTGGGTGAAGTCGATATTGAACAGGTTGATGATGTTCAGATAGGGTATTGACAGGACCAGAAAGAACCATCGGTGCTTGATGTAGTGCCATTTATCGTCAGAGATGGCATACTCGACGAAAAAGTAGATGACAAAGATCACGCAGACCCATAGCTGGTAGGTCATATAGTAGTGGTTGTCGAGAAAGTTGATCCCCTCGAATGTGTCTATTGAGATAAATATTATCAATCCTAACGACAGTAAAAGCACCGTCATATATAGGAAGGTCGTCAAGTGCGACTTTTGTTTATCGGTAAGAACATTATCCATCGGTAAGTGGTATATAGTGAAACGTCTTAGTTCTCCATATATAACACATCTACCGATGGTTTTGGTTTTGCTGCAGGCCGCTATTTTTTTGAATGTGGCTGAATCGTCAGATGGAGTTCAGCGAAAGGATTCGGTTTAGTATGTCGACAGCCTCCTCCACTGTAGGCACGTCGTTGACGGCGAGGCTCCGTCTGCCGTTCTTCTCGCGCAGACGGCATCGGCGCGGATATGCCTGGTAGAAATTGAGTATGCGTCCGAACATGGGCGACTGGTAGTACGCTTTATTGGTCTCGTCGACGAAGTAGAGATACATCGACTGTTGCTTCAGAATCACTTTTTCTATGCCTAACCTTCTGGCCAGATAGCGCAGCCGCGGTATGCGGAGCAGTTCCGCCGTCACGCGGGGTATCTGACCGAACCGGTCTTCAAGGCGCAGCTTGAAGTTCTGCAGGTCGAGTTCGCGCTCGATGCCGTCAAGCTCTTTGTAGAGACTTATGCGCTCGCTCTCCTGCGGAACATAGTCGGGCGGGAGCAGCAGTTCCATGTCGCTTTCCACCGAGCAGTCGGCCACGAATTCAGTGTCGGAGTCCTGGTTGCCCCCGTCGGCGGTGAGGACGTCGGAGAACTCTTCGTTCTTTAATTCAAGCACGGCTTCTTTCAATATCCTCTGGTAGGTCTCGTAGCCCAGGTCGGCTATGAATCCCGACTGTTCGGCTCCGAGCAGATTGCCCGCACCTCGTATGTCGAGGTCCTGCATGGCTATGTGGATGCCGCTTCCGAGTTCGCTGAAGCTTTCGATGGCCTGTATGCGACGGCGTGCTATCGGGGTGAGGGGTACGTGCGGCGGTATGAGCAGATAGCAGAATGCCTTGCGGTTGCTTCGGCCCACGCGGCCGCGGAGCTGATGAAGTTCGCTGAGCCCGAAATACTGGGCATTATTGATGATCATGGTGTTGACGTTGGGCATGTCGATGCCGCTCTCGATGATGGTGGTGGCGAGGAGCACGTCGTAGTCATGGTTGGCGAAGTCTATGATGGCCTTTTCGAGTTTCTCCGGAGGCATTTGACCGTGCGCCACGATTGTGCGTGCGTCGGGCACCACCCGTTTGATCATGTTTTCAAGCTCATATAAGCCCTCGATACGGGGATTGACCAGGAACACCTGGCCGTTGCGCGACATCTCGAAGTTGACAGCCTCCTCTATGATGTCGTCGGTGAGCGCATTGACCGAGGTCAGGATCGGATAGCGGTTGGTGGGAGGAGTGGTGATGGCTGAGAGGTCGCGTGCGCCCATGAGCGAAAATTGCAGGGTCCTCGGTATGGGTGTGGCCGACATGGTGAGAGTGTCCACGTTGACTTTCAACTGTTTGAGCTTCTCTTTGACCGCGACTCCGAACTTTTGTTCTTCGTCCACTATCAGCAGTCCGAGGTCTTTGAACGACACCCCTTTGCCTATCAGCTTGTGTGTGCCGATGATGATGTCGATCTTGCCTTCAGCCAGATCGGCGAGTATCTGTTTCGTCTCCTTGGCCGACCGCGCCCTCGACAGATAGTCGACCCTGACGGGGAAGTCCTTGAGGCGTTCGCTGAAGGTGTTGAAGTGCTGGTAGGCGAGCACGGTGGTGGGAACGAGCACTGCGGTCTGCTTTCCGTCGGTGGCGGCTTTGAATGCCGCCCTTATGGCTATCTCTGTCTTGCCGAAGCCTACGTCGCCGCAGATGAGCCTGTCCATGGGCCGTGCCGACTCCATGTCGGCCTTCACCGCCTGGGTGGCAGTGAGCTGGTCGGGGGTATCCTCGTAGATAAATGAGGCTTCAAGTTCATGTTGCAGGTAGCTGTCGGGCGAGTAGGCGAATCCCTGTTCGTCTTTTCTGGCGGCATAGAGTTTTATGAGGTCGCGCGCTATGTCCTTCAGTTTCGACTTGGTGCGCTCCTTCATCTTGCCCCATGCGCCGTTGCCCAGACGGTTTATGCGCGGTTCGGCACCCTCTTTGCCACGGTATTTCGACAGCTTGTGCAGATTGTGGATGCTCACCAGCAGCAGGTCGTTGTTGGAGTATATAAGCTTGATCATCTCCTGCATCCTGCCGTTGACTTCCGTGCGGATTAGGCCTCCGAAGCGTCCGATTCCGTGGTCGACATGCACTACATAGTCTCCCGGTTCGATTTGCCCAAGCTCTTTAAGCGACAGTGCAAGTTTGCCTGACCGGGCGCGGTCGCTCTTCAAATTGTATTTATGGAAGCGGTCGAAGATCTGATGGTCGGTGAACACGCATGTACGTGTCTGGTGGTCTACGAATCCTTCGTGGACGGTGGATATGACGGGTCGGAACTCAATGTCGTCGCCTCTGTCGCGGAATATGGAGCGCAGACGGTCGATCTGCTTCTCCGAATCGCTGAGCACATATATTTGATAGCCGTCGGCCATCATCTTTGAGAAAGAGGTGGCGATAAGGTCGAAGTTCTTGTGGTAGATGCCCTGTGGGGTGCATCCGAAGTCGATGCTGGCGGCAGTCTGCGCGTGGGTGCTGTCCTGCGCGGCTGTGAACCGTATCTGCCTGCACTCCTGCATGGCGACGGCCATCGCCTCGGGGTCGACTATCTGCCTCATGGCCGAGACATCGCCTTCGTTGGCTATCGTGGCGCTTTCGCTGAACGACTCCGAGGCTACTGCCCTGATGCGTTCGAGGGTGTAGTCGGCATCGCGGAGCCACAGTATGGTGCCTCTACCAGTGAAGTCGAGCAGCGAGCCGGCAGTCGCAGTCGAGGCGGCGCCCGAAGTCACCGCTATGCTGTCGAGTTTTGACTCGGAAAGCTGGGTCTCGATGTTGAATGTGCGTATTGATTCGATTTCGTCGCCGAAAAAGTCGATGCGGAAGGGCATCTCATGGCTGTAGCCGAATATGTCGAGTATGGATCCGCGGACTGCAAAGTGGCCTGGATCATATACATAGTCGACTTGCTGGAATCCGTTGGCGCGGAGCCACTTCTGCGTGTCGGTCAGGCTGACTTCGCTTCCGGTAGATAGATGTATGGTGTTGTCGTCGATGATCTTTTTTGACGCTACTTTTTCAGCGAGGGCCTCCGGATACGTCACCACGAACTTTAGTGCCGGGTCGGTTCCCCAGTGGTTGAGCACCTCATTGCGCATTATCTGCGACGGAGGGTCGGGCTGTCCGTATTTGATGGCCCGTTTATAGCCGGAGGGAAACATCAGCACGGCCTCTTCGCCGAGTATGCGCGAGAGGTCGTGGTAGAGGTAGCCGGCATCGTCAAGCGAATCGCCTACCACTATAGCCGGCTTTTCCGACATGGGCGGCAGCGCGGCCATCATCATCGGTGCCGAGGAGCCGGCCAGTCCGGTAAGGCTGACAGCAGAAGTGCCGCCGGAGTGCCGCAATAAGGCATCTACGGCTTTACGTCGTTGCTGGGTGAGGAGAAGATTGCAAAGTTCTGTCAAGTTCATGTCGTCGGCAATCTCTGATGTGCTGTTATTTCTTTGCCGGAGAGAGTATCGACCGTAATCTTTCAGGATTGTCGAGGAGCACGGCCACGGAGTCCATGGCCGGGTCATTCTTCAGAGTCTGGATGACCTGGCCCTTTTCGTAATAGTAGCGTTTCATTATCTCGCCGGCGATAAGTCCTTCTATGTCCTTGCGGTTATTGTCAAGGTCGTGGTCGAGATTGTGCTTGAGCATTCCTTCGAGCACGTCGAGCTGAGTTTTTACGGAATCGTTCATATAGCCTTCGGTCTCGGCCGCCTTACGCAGTGCCGCGATCATCTGTTCGCATACTTTGTCGTAGTTGAATTTCTCTGGATCTATAAAGTCCTTGAATTCGGTGAACATGGAGTCGGTCACGGTGAATTCTTCCGGTGAGGCTATCGAGGGATGCTCGGATGCGAATTTTGTGGCGTAGTCAAAAGCCCAGTTGTCGCTGACGATGTTGTATGTCAAGCGGTTGACTTCTCCATAGTCGACTTCTATGTCAGGGGTTATGCCGCCTCCGTCGCGCACTTCGCGTCCGTTGGCCGTGGTGAACACGTTGGTCAGGGAGTCCGGTATACGCGCCACTGATCCGTCAGGATTGCGGTGGCTGTAGTCGATGGCCTGTATCAGTCGGCCGCTGGGAATGTAGTACTTGGCCACTGTCACTTTAAGTACGCCGTCGAAGGGCAGCGGGCGTGTGTGCTGTACGAGGCCTTTACCGAACGAACGGTTGCCTATGAGCACGGCACGGTCGAGATCCTGTAGCGCGCCGGCCGTGATCTCCGAACTTGAGGCGGAAGAGCCGTCGATGAGAACTATTAAGGGGATCTCGGTGTCGATGGGGTTGTTGGTGGTTTTGTAGACTTTTTCGTTGAGCACGCCTTTACCCCTTGTGCGCAGCACTTCGGTGTTTTTCGGTACAAAGTAGCCTACTATCTGCACGGCGGCTTCCAAAAGTCCGCCGACATTGCCTCTGAGGTCGAGGGCTATGGCCTTGACACGCGGATCCTTCTTCAGCTCGATCAGGGCGTTGCGCACGTTGTCGGCCGCTTTGTCGGTGAACTGATTGAGGTATATATAACCTATATTGTCTTTGACCACTCCGTAGTAGGGTACGGAAGGGAGCTGAATCTTGCTTCGGGTGACATCGAACGTCAGGATCGAGTCCTCGACGTAAGGACGTTTGACAGTGACTTTCAGGTGGGTTCCGGCTTCACCTTTAAGCTTTTCGGTGACTTTCATGGAAGTCCAGCCGAGCACGGTGTCGTTGTCGATGACCATCAGCAGGTCGCCTGGCTTAAGGCCGGCTTTGGCCGAAGGTGTATTCTCGTAAGGCTCGGATATAATCACACCTTTTCCTTTGACTTCCTGGATAAGTGCGCCGATGCCGCCATATTCGCCGGAGGTCATCTGGGTCAGTTGGTCCTGGCTCGACGCCGGAAAATACTCGGTATACGGGTCGAGCGTGTTGAGCATGGCGTCGATGGCGGTGGTGATCGCTTTCTCCGAGTCGATGGAGTCTACATAATTGGTCTGCAACTCCTTGTATATGGCGTTGAATATGTCCAGATTGCGGGCTATTTCGGCTTTGTTGCTTCTTGTGGCCGAAATGGCGGTGGCTGCAAGAATGACTACACAGGTGCCTGCTATGCAGCGGGATAGTAAGGTGGATCTACGTGGCTTCATTACGGTGTTTAAAAATTGAGGTGCTAAGTTACTTAATTATTATAACATATAAATCTTAAAATTGTCAAAAATGAGGGTAAAAAAAATGGAGGCTCCCCCGGTTGGTGCCGCAGAATCCATGCAGACAATCGTTGTCGGCGATGGCGTGCAGATTAAAGAAATTTTTCTTTAATTTCCTTTGATGTATGGCGGCAAGTTGTTAACTTTGCGCCGAAATACGGTTTGAGGGCATCTGAACGGTGCTCTTGATTAAAAGGGAACCCGGTGTAATTCCGGGACAGTCCCGCTACTGTAAATTTCCATATCAAACGTCCGCGGCGCTATTCGGAAGATGCGTCACTGGTCTTAGAGAAGACCGGGAAGACTTGCCGGGACGGGAATAAGTCAGGAGACCTGCCGTATGTCGACATAACTACTATCAATAATCTCGTGGATTGGATTTTGGAGTAAAAAATTTAATTTAGAAGCATGGACTGTTCCCGACTTGAGCCGGGGTCGTCTTGCTATGTGTACTTCCGAAGGTGACGCTGTCGGACGATTGTCGCGACGCTTCGATGCCGAGATTGTTGACGGACTTGTTATAGAATATCAGTTTTAACTAATAAACCAATTAAAAGTCTATGTTTAAAAATTTTCATGGGTTTCATTTGGTGGAGGACTACCACCGATGGAAAATGAATCACAGGAAATCGAAAAATTCTCTGTCCCTAAAAATCGTTAAACTCTCTCTCGCAGTGGTGATTCCCTTGATATTGCTTTGTCTGCCAACCTCCTTTTTCGGAATTGAAGGTTTGAGCGTGGTCGAACACCGGGTCATAGCCATATTCGCGTTTGCGGCTTTGATGTGGCTGTTTGACGCCGTGCCCGCATGGACCACATCGCTCATGGTGGTGGTATTGCTGTTGTTCACCGTTTCGGATAGCTGCCTTTGGTTTATGAAGGAGGGCGGCGGTGAGGCCGGTGTGGGAAAACTTATCAGCTACAAGGCTATCCTCCACTGTTTTGCCGACCCTATAATCATGCTTTTTATCGGTGGATTCATCATAGCCATTGCCGCGACCAAGAGCGGCCTGGACGTAAAGCTCGCCAGGGTGATGCTTAAGCCGTTCGGCACTAAGTCGGAGACTGTGCTGCTCGGATTTATTTTGGTGACTGCCGTATTCTCGATGTTCATAAGCAACACTGCCACGGCGGCCATGATGCTGACATTCCTGGCTCCGGTGCTTAAGGCTCTTCCTGCCGACGGCAAGGGTAAGATCGGCCTGGCGCTCGCCATTCCTGTCGGTGCTAACGTCGGCGGTATAGGCACTCCTATCGGTACACCTCCCAACGCTATAGCCTTGAAATATCTGAACGATCCTGACGGCATGGATCTGGGCATAGGATTCGGCCACTGGATGGCTATCATGTTGCCTTTGGCTCTTGTGCTTCTGTTCATAGCATGGTTCGTGCTCAAGGGGCTTTTCCCGTTCAAGCAGAAGCGCATCGACTTGAAGATCGACAGCACCCATGAACACAGCTGGCGCGATTATGTGGTGTATGTGACGTTTGCCGTGACCGTACTGCTCTGGATGTGCGACTCTATAACGGGAGTCAACGCCAATGTGGTGGCTATGCTTCCGGTGGGAGTGCTCTGTATCACAGGTGTGATCACTAAGCGTGACCTTGAGGAGATAAGCTGGAGCATACTTTGGATGGTTGCCGGAGGTTTCGCCCTCGGTGTGGCGCTCAACGAGTCGGGTCTCGGACAGCACATGATCGATTCGGTTCCGTTCGGACAGTGGTCGCCTATCGGGGTGATTATCGGTTCCGGCATACTGTGCTGGCTGATGGCCAACTTTATCTCGCATACAGCTACGGCGGCTCTGTTCGTGCCTATACTTGCGATAGCCGGAATGAGCATGCGCGAGCAGCTTATGTCGCTCGGCGGCGTGGGTACGTTGCTGATCGGTGTAGCTCTGAGTTCGTCGCTTGCCATGTTGCTTCCTATCAGTACGCCTCCGAATGCGCTCGCCGACGCTACCGGTCTGATTAAGCAGAAGTATATGGTCACCGTGGGTCTGATCATGGGTCTTGTCGGTCTGCTGATCAGCTACCTTGTCCTTATCGTGTGCGGCAGCAACGGCATGCTTTGATTTAATTTGCGTTTTATATAATACTGTTTACGATGAAATTCGATGTTGTAGGAAGTTTTCTCCCGCCGGCCTCCATGTTGTCGGCGCGGAATGAATATGATAAGGGAGCAATCAGTGCGGAAGCCTATGCTTCTGTGGTCGACGATGCCGTACGTGACATAGTTGACCGCCAGATTGAATGCGGCCTGAAGGTTGTCACATCGGGCGAGCTGCGACGCCGATCGTGGAACAAGGATTTCTATTTCGGTCTGGACGGCATAAGCGTGGAACGCGTGGAAAGCGGCAGGGTATATCAGCTGGAGGAGGCGTTCACGGATCTTGTGCGTGTCACCGGTAAGATCGGTTATAATCCCGAACATCCGTTTTTCGAAGATTACATGTTCCTTCAGGACACAGTGGGCGGCAGGGCTGAATGCCGGCAGACGATACCTTCGCCGGCCGACCTCTATCTGGACCTGTTGCAGCTGTCGGGGGGTGATCCAGGCAGGATATATCCATATTCAGAGGACCTGACCGCCGACATCTCGGAAGCTTACCGGCAGACCATAATGCGGTTCTATGACCTCGGGTGCAGGAATCTGCAGCTTGACGACACCGCCTGTGGAAAGATGTGCGACCTGTCGTTTGCCAAACGTCTCATGCTTGGCGGCGTGGATACGCTCAGACTCAGCAGTACTCTGGTACAGCTGATCGACGGTGCGCTTGAATCGGTTCCTGACGATATGACGATATCTATCTACATGTCGGCGGGGACGGATGTGGTGCCGGAATGGTCGACGGCATGCCGTATAGACAGTCCTGTAGAGGCTGTGTTCTCCGACGGCAACATCGACGCATACTTTCTGCCGTTCAATGCCAATGATGACAAGTCGATGCGCGTGCTTGCTTCGATGGCTCCGGGCAAGGATGTCGTGCTCGGTCTGGTGACGGCCCATAGTCCCTATTCAGAGAATCCAAATTCAGTCCGGGCAGCTGTCTGCCGCGGATTGGAGTATATCCCTGCCGCACATCTGGGTATAAGCCACATGTGCGGATTCAAGATCTCGGACTATGCGTCGCGCGGTCTCGTCTACGGCGACCAATGGCGCAAGATAGAGTCGCTTGAGTCGCTTGTCAACTCGTTTAAAGATGCTGTGGAGACCGTCAGATGACGGCGGCTTCCGTTCGACGATACTGAATCTTGTTTTTGAGGCCGGTTCCGGAATGTTTATTTCCGGGCCGGCTTTTCTGTTTGGTAGATTTTCTGCGCAGACGTTCGATATCGCCCAGCGGTCCGTGGATGTTTTTTCGTGATGGTGTATTTTGTTCGGGAATAGGTATGGTTGCCGGCTTTTCGTTTTTGGGCAGACGGTCCGATTCCTCGGTGCGTGGCTCAAGGATGGCCTCCTTCTCCTGCTTTTTGCGCTGTCGGGCAAGTCTGAGCCTGTAGCGGCGGTCGACGGTCTTTTTGATGAGGAGGAATGCCATCATCTCCGCTCCTTCGAGGTCATGCGGTTCGGTGCCGGTGAGTTGGTATGTCCGTATGTCCGACTCCATGGTACGGCGTCTGTGTTCAGGCAGGAGATTGATCATGTCGGTCCATTCGCGGTCAAACCGCGGTGCGCGGGGTGTTGTAGTCTTTTTCATAATATTGTGATTGTGTGATTGGTTTCTGCAAAGATAATACGGGATTTCAGGATTGATACTGCAAAATTGGGCAAAAAAATTAACGGTCATAGAAAAAGCCGCAGTTTCACAACTACGGCTTTCCCGGAAAAATTAGTGAATGTTGATTGTGCGATATCTTTAGAATTCATGAGATGCATGGGCTAAACTGCTGTTGCCTCGGCATCTCAAGTATGCTGTATCATGTCTTTTTATCGGTCCGAAGTGCATAGGCGCCCGGATCTGTCGGTAAGCTTTAATGTCCAGCTGATGCATAAAAATATTCGGCTCCTGCTCCTGATGACTGGCATCGGGTGGGCGGGGCTTCATGCACTATAACCGATAAAAAGGGAAAAAGTTCGATTCCTCATGTTGTTTTATGTCGGTTCGTTTAAAAAACAGTAATGTCGGTTCGGATGGCGCTTGATAACGTGCGCCTGATCAATGGCACAAAGATAACGAAAAAATCAAACAAATGCACACTTTCGAGCATTATTTATTATAAAGAAATCGTTAATTGATCCCGAATAAGGAGGGGTGTTAGATATTATTCTGATTATGAATACACTTACTATGATTCGCTTCGCGCCTTTGACGTATGACGCTGTCGACGAGATAAGGCCGATTCTTGAGAAAAGCACCAGCAGGACTTGCGACTACACTTTGGCCGGACTGTTGATGTGGGCCGATTACTTCCACTATGAATATGCCGTGGTGGAGAATACGCTGTTTATAAAAGGTGTCACGGAGAATGATGTCACGAGGGCCGCGTTCTCGTTGCCCGTGGGCGATATGCCGTTGCGGCGCAGCATGTCGATGCTGAGGGATTATTGCCGGGCCACCGGAACGGAGCTGGTGCTTTCGGCGGTGCCTGAGGACAGGTTGAGGGAGCTTTATACGCTCGGAGCCTGTGAGATAGAGGAACTTGCCGATTGGTCGGATTATCTGTATTCGGCCTCGGACCTGGCCCAGCTTCAGGGTAAAAAGTACAACAAGAAACGCAACCATATAAATCAATTTATACAGTCGAATCCCGACTATGTGGTGGAGCCTCTGTCGGAATCCAATATTCCTGCCGTGAGGGAGTTCTTCCGAGCTATGGAGCTGCCGGTCGACAACGCCTTTGTCACGGCGGAGGTCGAGCGCAGGCAGGTGTTTGCCGTGCTGGACCATTTCGGACGTCTGCCGTTTGAGGGATTGGTGCTGTCGACACCTTCGGACGGCATTGTGGCCTTTGCCGTCGGTGAAGTGATCGGCGACACCCTCTATGTGCATATAGAGAAGATGGACCATCGAGTAAACGGTGCCGGCGAGATGATCAACCGCTTGTTTGCGGCGCAGATGTGGGAACGCTATGGCGTGAAATATGTCAACCGCGAGGAGGATGTCGGCGACGAAGGGCTGCGCCGGGCCAAGCAGTCATACCATCCGACGGCGTTGCTGAAGAAATATAATATAATGTGTGCTTGAGCGCATTTTGCATAGGTCGGCGGCTTGCATTGTTGAAAAGATTTAGTAACTTTACGTATCAATCAACAGCTTCGAGCCATGGCGACACTTCTATTACCTCCCAAACTCGACGGCGGCCGCGACAAGATCAGTTGCGGCCCGGGACGTCGGATAGTCATTATCGGTGCCAACGGTGCCGGAAAGTCAAGGTTCACGGAGCGGTTCATAGCCGACACGGAGATGCCTGTGTTCAGGTTGTCGGCGCTTAATGCGCTGTACCACCGGTCGGACAGCGACATGCTTCCCGGATCCATCGACATGATCTACCGCGAATCCATGGCAAACTCGCCTATAATGAAGGACAGCGTGGACACACGCTTCGAGAGGGTATGCTCGCTGTTGATCTACGACGAATTGATCAATCTGCTGTCATACAAGGCCCGGAATCCCGGTGGCGGACACAAGGAGCTGCCTGAGAGCAAGCTTGACCGTGTGATCCGCGCATGGCAGGAGGTGTTTCCCGGCAATAAGGTGCTCCGCGACCGCGGTGCCATACTTTTCTCCCGCGAGCTTTCCGACGACAAGTATACCACGGTGCGTCTTTCCGACGGAGAAAAGGCCGTGCTTTATTATTTCGGGGCGGTGCAGTTTGCTCCGAAAGGGGCGGTTGTATTCGTCGACAGTCCGGGCATGTTTCTGCATCCGTCGATTCTTTCGGCCATCTGGGACAGGGTGGAGATGATGCGTCCCGACTGTTCGTGGGTCTATACGACTCACGAGATGGAGTTTCTGACCTCGAACAGGGATAAGCAGGTGATATGGGTGAGATATTTCGATTCGGCGGCGAGTGCGTGGGACTACGCCGTGCTGCCGCCCGGAGCGGAGATGTCGGAAGAGCTTTACATGACATTGGTGGGAGCACGCAAGCCGGTGCTTTTTATCGAAGGCGACCCGCAGCGCTCCATCGACGCCAAGCTCTATCCGCTTGTGTTCACCAACTATACGGTGCGGTCGCTCGGAAGCTGCAACAAGGTCATCGAGGCCACACGGACGTTCAACGACCTTAACTATTTCCACCACCTCGACAGCCACGGCATAGTCGACCGCGACCGGCGCGACGAGAACGAGGTGGGCTATCTGCGCGACAAGAAGATATTTGTGCCCGATGTGGCCGAGATTGAGAACATATTGATGCTCGAAGATGTGATCCGTGCCGTGGCGCGTCGCCATGGGAAGAAGGAGGACCGTGTGTTTGAGCATGTCAAAAAGTCGATTCTCAAGCAGTTTCATTCCGACATACGGCAGCAGGCGCTCCTCCACACCCGCCATCGGGTGAAGCGCATGATGGAATACCGTATAGACGGACGGTTTCCCGACATCAACAAGCTTGAGGAGCATATCCGCAATATAGTCTACGAGATACGTCCGCGGGAAATGTATGAGCGCTTCTGCCGCGACTTTAACCGTTATGTGGCCGCGGGCGACTATGCATCTGTCCTGAGGGTCTACAACCAGAAGTCGATGCTCCCCGGTTCAAACGTGGCCGGACTCTGCGGACTGACCAATAAGAACGCATATATTCAGGAAGTTATTAACATATTGAAGGAGAACGGACGCGATGCCGAGCGCGTGCGCCGGGCCGTGATGAACTGTTTCGGCATCGACGAGGCGGCCGCGCCCTCGCCCGACATGAAAGATATAGAAGATGATTAATCCTTGGATTGAAGCGATGAGGCTGCGCACGTTGCCTGTGAGCGTGGCCGGTGTGGTGATGGCTGTCGGCTATAACCTGCTGACAGGCACGTTCAAGGCGGTGCCTGCCGCGTTGTGCCTTGTATTTGCCGTGCTTGCCCAGATAGCATCCAACTTTGCCAATGAGTACTATGACTTCCGCGACGGACTCGACAAGGCCGGGCGCGAAGGGCCCCGGCGCGGGGTCACCGAGGGCGACATCTCGCCCGAAGCCATGAAGCGGGCCACGTATTTCACTCTCGGATTGGCTTGTCTCGTTGGGTGTTCGCTCATCTATTGGGGCGGATGGTGGCTGATAGCGGCGGGTGCCGTTATCGCCGTCGGTGCGGTGGCCTATTCGGCGGGGCCGTTTCCGCTGTCGCGCAATTGCCTCGGCGAGGTGGCTGTGATGCTGTTTTTCGGCATTGTGCCTGTCAATCTGACATTCTACGTCCAGTCGGGATATTTTGCCGACGATGTTTTCGCCGGGTCGTTGGCCGCCGGCTTCATGATAGCCAATGTGTTGGTGGTCAATAATTACCGTGATGCCGACGATGATGCGTCAGTGGGCAAGCGCACTATTGCAGTGGTGTTCGGGCGCAGGTTTGCGTCGACGCTATATCTGTTTAACGGCTTTCTGGCCTTGATATGCATGTGGGGGGTGCTGCGCCATTGCCAGGCATTGGCCTACGGTTATGGAGTGATCCATCTGATACTGTGGAAGTTGATCGACCGGAAGTCTGGTCGTGCGCTCAATCCTATGCTTGGAGCCACGGCCATGCTGATATTTCTGTTTGCCCTGACGTTCTGTCTGTGGGCGTTGTGCAGGGCGTGAAGCGCGTTCGGCGCTTGTTAACATTATTTCAACTTAAAATTTGTTATTTCGTGCAATATGGGCGAGAAACGGGCGTTTATATGGTAAAGCCGTGACATTTTGCATTATTAAAGTTTAAAAATGTGAACTTTTGACAAAAATGACGTTTTTGTGCTTTTTCAATAGTGTCAATTTGACACTTAATCGGCGGTTTCGCTCGACAAAAGGATTTTGCCTATGTTAAAATGTTGACGAATGTATTGCAGATTAAAAGAAATTGCATATATTTGCAAGACTCAACATCCTTTAAGCATTGCAAAATGTGGTTAAACGGATGTCGGAGTTGAACTTAGCACGGCACTAATATTCTGATGCTTAGTTGATTATTGATAAGTGTATGGCATTTGCAAAGCCTGTTCGGCCCGGTTTGCGGATGTATTGATTAGAGGGTCGGTAGAAGAAGTAATTTTATTATCACATTGATTCTATGGAAAAAAGATTAATGCTGTTATTGATGGGATTATGCATGAGCATAATGTTGTTTGCCCAGACCAGCGTTACGGGAGTCGTGGTTTCCGCAGATGACGGTGAGCCCCTGATCGGGGCGACGGTATCGGTGAAGGGTAAGCCCAGCATCGCCACTGCCACTGACATCGACGGTAAATTCACACTGTCCGTTCCGTCGGCCAATTCTGTCCTCGAGGTTAAGTACGTGGGTATGAAGCCTGTCGAGGCTAAGGCAAGCGCCTCTCCGCTCAATATTGTGATGGAGTCGAACGCCCAGCAACTTAGTGAAGTCGTTGTGACCGGTATGGGTAACGTTGACAAGCGTCTGTTTACCGGTGCCACTACCAAAATTTCTGCAGAGGATGCCCGCCTGAACGGTGTGGCCGATATATCCCGTTCTCTGGAAGGACGCGCCGCCGGTGTGTCGGTTCAGAACGTGTCGGGTACGTTCGGTACAGCTCCTAAAATTCGTGTGCGCGGTGCCACCTCGATCTATGGTGCGTCAAAGCCTCTGTGGGTGGTCGACGGTGTGATCCTTGAAGATGCCGTTGAAATGTCGCCCGACGACCTTTCGTCCGGTGATGCCACCACTCTTATCGCCTCCGCGGTTGCCGGTCTGAATGCCGACGACATCGAGTCGTTCCAGATTCTTAAGGACGGTTCCGCCACATCTATATATGGTGCGCGCGCGATGGCCGGTGTGATCGTCGTGACCACCAAGCAGGGACGTGCAGGAACCACTCAGATCAACTATACCGGTGAGCTTACTTACCGCTTGAAGCCCAACTACCGCGACTACAACATCATGAACTCGCAGGAGCAGATGGGCGTATATAAGGAGATGGAGTCAAAGGGATGGCTTTCAATAGCTTCGTTGGTTAATTCATCTACATCAGGTATATATGGCCAGATGTACAAGGAAATCAATAGATACGAGAATGGTCAATTTGGTTTAGCTAATACAACTCAAGCGAAAAATGCTTATCTG
This sequence comes from uncultured Porphyromonadaceae bacterium, assembly GCA_947567425.1. GTDB lineage: Bacteria > Bacteroidota > Bacteroidia > Bacteroidales > Muribaculaceae > Muribaculum. Next base: position 89,413 of record CANOLV010000005.1, read on the forward strand.
CGTCAGGCTGAGTTCCGCAACACCGACTGGTTTGACCTGCTGTTCAACAGCAACATCATGCAGAACCATGCAGTCAGCATCTCCGGCGGTACCGATAAGGGTAACTTCTATACTTCATTCTCTTTCATGGACGATCCGGGATGGTATAAGGACTCTAACGTACAGCGTTATACATTCAATGCCAATGCCTCTTACAATCTGTCGAAGACTCTCCGCGTTAAGCTTTCTACTTCCGACACTTACCGTAAGCAGAAGGCACCCGGAACTTTGAGCCAGGAACTTGACGTGGTGTCCGGCGCAGTGTCACGTAACTTCGACATCAACCCGTTCAGCTATGCTCTGAACACTTCGCGCACTACTGATCCACATGCTAAGCAAACCAGGAACTATGCTGATTTCAACATATTCGATGAGTTGGAAAACAACTACATCGACGTGACCGTTCTTGACATGAAGTTCCAGGGCGACATCAGCTGGCGTCCGATCGCCGGTCTTGAGTTCTCCGGTATAGCATCGTTCCGTACAAGTTCGTCGAAGCAGAATCACTATGTGATGGACAACGCCAATCAGGCTCTTGCCTATCGTGCCGGTATAGATCCGGAAAATGCCTCGATTAGAGCTTCAAATCCTTATCTTTACACAGATCCGGATGATTTGAATGCATTGCCGGTGTCGGTTCTTCCCAAGGGTGGTATTTATTATCACGATATGACCACAATGAATCAATGGTATTTCCGTGGAATGGCACAGTACAACAAGACTTTCAACCGTTCACACATTATGAATGTGATGGTGGGTGCGGAATTTGGTAAGGTTGACCGTCATTTCGAGAATTTCCAAGGTTGGGGTATATGCTACGAAAACGGTCGTCTGCCGTTCTCCGATTGGAAGCTCTTCAAGCAGATGTCTGAGGAGAATGCATACTACTTCACTGAAGAGATGCGCCATAGCCGCTCTGCCGCTTTCTTCGGTACAGCCACTTACTCATACGATGCTCGCTATACTTTGACCGGTACAATGCGTTACGAAGGTACCAACAAACTTGGTAAATCCCGCCAGTCACGCTGGTTGCCTACTTGGAACGTGTCAGGTGCATGGACAGTCGACGAAGAGTCTTGGTTCCAGAACCCTGTACTTTCTACTGCAAAGCTCCGCGCATCTTACTCTCTGACAGCTGATGCCGGTCCTTCAAATGTGTCAAATGCAACAGCTATATATTATCCTACTCGTCCATGGCGTCAGGATACCGAGGCCTACGAGCAGGGTATCATGCTCAGTGAGCTTGCCAACAGCGAGTTGACCTACGAGAAGAAGCATGAGTTTGACGTCGGTGTCGACCTCGGTTTCCTTAACAACCGCATCAACCTTGAGTTTGACTGGTATAAGCGCGACAATTTTGACCTTATCGGTTATGTATACACCGAAGGTGTGGGTGGAACAAGTCGAAAATGGGCCAATACTGCCGAGATGAAGTCGCATGGTGTAGAGTTCACTCTCTCTACCCGTAATATACAGAGCCGCGACTTCTCCTGGACTACCGACTTGACATTCTCTTATAACCAGACTAAGATCACTAATCTTAAAGGTCGCTCACGTGTGATTGACCTTGTGCAGGGTACCGGTTATCCTATCGAGGGCTATCCCTACCGTGCGGTGTTCTCAATCCCGTTCGTCGGTCTGAATGAATATGGTATTCCGCAGATCATCAATGAGAAGGGTGAAGTGACTACTACAGATATCAACTTCCAGGAGTTTGAGAAGATCGACTTCCTTAAGTATGAGGGCCCGGTAGATCCCCCTTATACCGGAGGTTTCGGCAACATGTTCCGCTACAAGGGTTTCCACCTGAATGTGTTTATGACATACGCTTTCGGCAACAAGCTTCGTCTTGATCCGGTGTTCCGTGCGGCATACTCTGACCTTACCGCTATGCCTAAGGAATTCAAGAACCGTTTCGTCAACTCCGGTGATGAAGCCCACACTTCTATTCCTGCCATCGCATCGCGCCGTCAGTACTATAACGACAATCATTTGGCTTTTGCCTACAATGCATATAACTATTCTACGGCTCGTGTGGCCAAGGGCGACTTCATCCGTATGAAGGAGATATCCCTGACCTACGACCTCCCGGAGACTGTCACCCGTGCGCTCCGCATCAACAATGCGTCTGTGAAACTTCAGGCCACTAACCTCTTCCTTATCTATTCCGATAAGAAGCTCAACGGTCAGGATCCTGAATTCTTCAACTCCGGAGGTGTGGCTTCGCCTAACCCCAAGCAGTTCACTTTCACACTGCGGTTCGGCCTTTAATAAATTCAATGTCTAACTGAATTTTAATTTGAAACAGAGATGAAATTTAAATCAATTATATTAGGATCGGCGGTGTTGGCCACGTTGGGTTTGACCTCGTGTGTTGACAGTTTCCTCGATACAATGCCGGACAACCGTGTGGAGCTTTCTACACCGGAGCATCTCAGAATGTTGATGAATACTGCTTATCCGGCAAATAATTACGCTATTGTATGTGAGTTTTCTACGGATAATGTTATAGATAATAATTCTCCCGATGCCGATGGGCTCCGCTATAATCTTGCTGCGTATAACCGTGGTGATGAGGAGCAATTTGCCTGGGAGGAAGTTAAGTCAAGTTCATCAGACGACTCTCCTTCTGTGGTTTGGGAGGCATATTATAATTCTATAGCGGCCGCAAATGCCGTGCTTGAAAAGATTGCGGAATTTGAGGCTATGCCCAAGGAGAATTTGGAAAAATTGGCAGGATATGAGAGCCTTTCTGCTATCAAAGGCGAGGCCCTTGTGCTTCGTGCATACGATCATTTTATCCTTGCCAATATATTCTGCGAGGCATACCGCGGACCTGAGCTGAGCAAGAACATTCTCGGTATTCCATATATGACGAAGCCCGAGACTACGGTAAAGCCTCACTATGAGCGTGGCAACCTTGCTGATGTGTATGCCAACATAGAAGCGGATTTGACAGCTGGACTTCCTCTGCTTAACAACGGACTATATGAGATACCTAAGTATCACTTCAATACGCAGGCGGCAGATGCTTTTGCAGCACGCTTCTATCTCTTCAAACGCGACTATAAGAAAGCTCTTGAGTATGCTAACGAGGCTTTTGGTGGCGAGAACGTTGATCCATCGCAATATATGTCGACAATTTGGCAAAACTTGGATAAGTTCACCTATATCAAAGACTTCGGCCTCTTTACGAACAATATTGACAAACCTCGTAATTTTATGTTGATAGCAACATATTCAGTGGCATGTAGGCGTTATAGCGGTGGACTGCGTTATGCTTGCAACCGTGAGGCAAAGCGTGCCACCATTCAGGGTCCCGGTCCGACATGGGAGGGCTTTCGTTGGTCTCAAAAGAATGGCAAGGGAGGAGTCTACTCAATGAATCCTTGTTTTAACGGAGGATGTGCAATCAATGGTAAGTCTGAATACGGTACTTATTTTGCCGGTACAAGCGCTGAACAGTTTGAGCTTACCAACAAAATTGCGCAGACAGGTTTTGCACATGTGACACGTTCAGAATTTAATGGTGAGGAGACGCTTCTTACACGTGCCGAGGCGAAATTGTTCTTAGGCGACATCAATGGTTGTATTGAGGATTTAAGGGTTTGGGAGAAATCTCATCACGGATCGCCGTCACATTTGGCTAATAGTAGTACTGAGTATCTTGAGCTTACCGAGAATTTGATTCGTGACTTTTACCAGAGTGATGAGCGTGCGAGTGGAAGTGATACTGAGTTGTATGGTATAGTGAAGCCTATTCATATTGATGAGGTTTATCCTTCTTCGGAGTATTCGGTGTCTGAAAATATTTTGCCGATTCTCCAATGTGTACAGCATTTCCGCCGAATAGAAACAATTCATACCGGTTGGCGCTGGTTTGACATCAAGCGTTTCGGACTTGAGATTACACATAAGATCGGTAAGGATCGTGTAGAGCATTTAACAATGTTGGATCCGCGTAAAGCAATTCAAATTCCTTCAGAAGTTATAGCCGCCGGTTTTGAGCCGAATCCAAGAGAAGAGGCTTCTGAGGATGATGTCGAGGTATCTGTGCCAGTTAAGTAACCTTTAAATAAGTTAGAGATGAAATATCTAAAATATATATTAGCTTCGTCGTTCGTTGTCATTTCATCGATGTTTATCTCGAGTTGTAAAGATGACGAATTTACAGAGACTATATTCCCTGATGATGAGGATGTTCTTGATCCTTCGTCATACTCATATAAGTTTGACAAGTGGCTTGTGGATAATTTTTTGTCTACGTATAACTTGGAATTCTGTTATAAGATGGAGGATGTTGAGACTGATATGAACTACAACCTTGTCCCGGCTACTTATCAGAATGCTATGGATTTGGCATTGCTTACCAAGTATCTATGGTTTGATGCGTATGACGAATTGACTGGTAAGGAATTCTTGCGGGCTAATGCTCCCCGAAAGATTCATGCTATAGGTTCTCCTGCTTATAATCCGACTTCCGGAACTATGATACTTGGATTGGCCGAGGGTGGTATAAAGGTGTCGCTTTTCCGTGTTAACTACATGGATGTTACCGATTTTATGCAGTTGAATGAATATTATTTCAGAACTATGCATCATGAGTTCGCGCATATTCTTCATCAGAAAAAATCATATCCTGTTGAGTTTAATCTGTTGAGCCTTGGTAATTATGATGATAATAACTGGCAGGACCGCAATGGAGGTTTGGTTGCATCGCTTGGTTTCGTTACTCCGTATGCTTCTTCTCAAATTCGTGAAGACTTCGCCGAGACCATAGCCAACTATATCACCCGTACTCCGGAGCAGTATGATCTGATACTTTGGTGCGCTGAGCAGGGTTGGTATTCGGGCGACGATGATATGGATCAAAGTGTCGCGTATGCATATTACTACTACGCATCGGAGTATGACCGAGAGAATGAAAATCCTACTTATACTTTGAGATTTGTTGAAGGCGAAAACAGTGAAGTTGCACTTTATGATGTGCGCACCCGTCAGTATCTTAACTCTGTGGAGAAGGTTGAGAACTGGATTGAGTCGATTTCTGACGATGTGACTGTATATCCAGTGGCCGACAAAGACGGAAAGGATGGTAAGGAGATAATGCTTCAGAAAGTCAATATTGCGCGCAAATGGCTCGCTGATGAGTGGAATATTGATTTGGACAAACTGCGTGAGATTGTGCAGGCCCGACAGAATACTTTAGGAGGCGATTCTCCTGTAATCGAGGATTTGCGCAAGCAGATAGAAGTTGTTCAATAATAACTGATTAATGAAGTCGATTATGAAACTGTATAAATTTATAGCACCGGCATTATTGCTGGGTACGATGTTCGGATTCTCGTCATGTAACAATGAGGAAGATGATATCTTTGACGGCTCGGCTGCACAGCGTTTGGAAGAGTATAAGAAGCAGTACGCTTCGGACTTTACTTCTAATGGAGGTAAATGGTTGATGGAGTATTTTTCCAACGAGGAGGAACGCGGTTATGCCTTTGTGGTTACGTTCAATTCTAATGGAAGCGTGAAGGTATCGGGTCAGAATATATGGATGGACGATATGTTCAAGACGGATGAGTCGCTTTGGAGTATTATTGCTGATAATGGACCTGTATTGTCATTTAATACTTATAATGAGGTTTTGCATCTATTTTCAACTCCTGAAAATATTGTAGGACCGAATGCTCCGATCAATCCTGACACTGAAAAGGATATAAATGAGCAAGGAACTGGTCATGGTGGCGACTATGAGTTTGTGATATTGGGTCTTTCTGACGATGGAAATACAATGCATCTGACTGGAAAGAAAACGTTGCATGACATATATATGCGTAAGCTTGATTCTACTGCTGATGACCGTGAGATTTTGGGAGCTTATAGCTATGCGGAGAAAACCACTTTCAACGTATTGTTCCCAAACATGTTTATTACGGATATGAATGATGGTGAGCAGTATGAAGTCAGTGGTGGTGTTAATGGTATTTTTAATATGTGGCCTAAGAATGGAGATCCTGTTGTGCAGACAGTCACGATGTGTGCGCTTGTTGGACCTGATGGTATTCGTTTCCGTAAGCCTGTCGGTATTGAGAATGCTGAGAATACTGACTCGATTGTTGTAGAAAATTTTGTAAGACAGTCGGATGGTAAATATGTCTGCACATATAACGATCAGAATCTGGTGTTGGATTGTATCGGTTTAGGCAATATATTTAATATGACAAAATATGTTTGGCATATCGAAGAAAATGCCGCTGGTGGTAAGTTTGCTCAGATTCTATCTAAAATAGCGACTGAAAGCAAGTCAAAAATGAAGGTAAACTTCAGGGGCTTTAATATAGAGTATGATGCGACCTCGAAAAAGTATGCATTAAACTTCAGACGTTCTGGTTCTACATCTCCTCATTATATGTATTGTGAAGAAACTGTCGTGGACGATGGTGAATCTGTTAAGTTTAACGTTTCGACTACAGATGTCAATAACAATGGCAATCTATTGTTACAAAGAGTTTCGTCAGTTGGTGATTTCATCCAGTTGTTCAATGCATCTGATTTTGAGTTTGAGGTCGGCAGTCGTTTTGCTCCTTCTCGAATAAAGATGGTTAGCAAGACAAATCCTGAAGACTATCTGAATGTAACGTTGCAGTAATTAATTGAATATAAAGAGATATCCGGATCTGCTCCGGATTCGGATATCTTTAAAATTTAAGTTTGGATATTTTTATTAACCTCAATAAAAAGCTTTTTATGAAGAAAATTTTTACTCTTTCAATGGCTTTGACTGGTGCATCCGTGATAATGGCGGCATCACCCGAAGTTAGTCTCGATGCAGTTGGTAATGCGTCGGAAAACGTTTTGAAGTCTGAGTATTCAGCACCGGCGGTATTAAAAAAGGCTGATCGAGTGTCTGTTGAAGAAAGCGCACTATTTAAGAGTGCCAGTGCATTGAATAGTGCGTCGGCTAATAATGCGCCTGAAGCATCTGCTGTTAATCTGTATTATGCTGGCCCTAATGGCGGTTTTTACGGGTATACTTACCTTGACAATGCTCAAGGACGTACTACTTATTTCAATGATGGCGCCTTGGCTCCTGCTTACGTTGACAATACATTTTTGAATAGGTCTACGTATGTTGAAGATGGTAAGTATATGCTTGTTGCAGATGGCGATTATAATTTTGCTTGGTCGACCTATGCTTTTGATGGAGATGTTACGGCGTTTAATCTTACCTACGAATCATTCCCGAATGATTATGCCGGATACGCTTGGTTTGCGCCTACGTTAAAGTTGGGTGACAAGAGCTACAGAAAGCCGGCGATGTGGAATAACGAGGAATTGAATTTGCTCTATCAGGTCGGTGGAACATTGTACAATGAAGAGACAATGGAGAATAGGAAGACTAATAATCCTACTTATACTAATTTCCGCTATATAGCTCATCCTTATTGCCAGACTGATCCCCAGTTCCATGGCAGCTATGCTACCAATATATTTGCTTATGGACCGACAATTATTTCCGGTCAAACTGCATCTAATTATGCTATCAGTGCATGGGATGATGTTCAGGAACTTTCTGGTGTTACAGATGTTACGGATATCAAGGCTTTCTATCAAGACATTGCATGTCCTGCTCCTATGGTAATATCATTTGGGTATATGAATATTCAAGCTAATTACAAAGCTGGTGCAAAACTTAAGTTTGAGTTCTATACTCTTGAAAATGGTGAACCAAAGGATTTGTTTAATTCTTATGAATATGAGCTTCCCGGCTCATTTACGACCACAGGTAGTCTGACTCGTTTACAGGTTAAGATACCTTTCACATCTAAGGATGCTGCGGGTTTTGATGTAGACTATACTATTGTTGATAAGGATTTCAGGGTTGTAGTGACTAATCTTGACGATCCTAACATCAATATGTTCCGCTGGCTCGTCGTAGGTATGGACCGTTTTGGAAATGGATTGGAGCCCGGAAAGCCCGGTGCATCAAGTGTAGCTGTTTATCATCGTGGTAATATCGGTGCTTATTGTGTTGGTAAGAAAGACGGTGTGGATGGTACATATGCCGTACAGAATTACTATTACAACTATGGCGAGGACGAGGATGAGAATGGAGAAACGCTGGGAACTTGGACTGTACAAGATCCTATATCTTTCGACCTCGGTTTTGATATGGAGTATCCTTATCTGCAAGTCGCTGGTGCCGCTTTGAATGGTTCTAATAAAATTACCGGAGTTGAATTGGCTAAAGAGTATACTGCAAATGTAAAGAATGCAAGTCAGAGAGCAATATATCAAGTTATGTGTCCGGGATCAGTGGATGACGTGCTCGTTGAGACTGTTGACGGTGAAGATGTTCCCGAATGGTTGTATTACGAGGTTAACAATACTATGATTAAACCCGGTACCGGTTATGAGGAGGCAACTCCTAACTATTTCGCATTGGTATTTGCTCTTGAAGACGGTGCTAATCCTGGCGGTTGCGAGGTTAAGGTTTCTTACAAGGGCCAGTACAATATCTTCAAGATCAATCCGGACCTGAGCGGTATCGAAGGTGTTGTTGACAATGGTGTTGAGACTGTTGCCAGTGAGTACTATGACCTGCAGGGCCGCAAGCTTTCTGTTGAGCCGTTGAACGGTCTGTTTATCCGCAAGGATATCAAGGCTGACGGTTCAGTTAAGGCCGTTAAGGTTGTTAAATAAGATTTGATTTGTCGGTGGACGCACGGTCCGTGCGTCCCTACAAAACATACAATATTAGGAATCAAAAACAATAACAGCTTAATTTTTTGTATTCCCCTGGACCGGGACCGCCGTGAGGCAGCCCCGGTCTTTTTTTTGTACCTACCCGAATAGCCACAGGCCCGTATACGGGGGGTGGTGATGTATGTCTGCAGGACATCGGTTGAAGCAAGGTGCTGTGCTTGAGGCGGTATGCCGGAGGCACGTCGGCAGAGCCGGCGAAGATGAATAGCCACAAGCGAGGTCGCTGTAGGCGGCCGTGGCTTGTGGTCGAATTGGCTCCCCCTTACCCTCCGGCCGCATCGCGGCCGCACAAAATGCGGGATTGTGTTTGTCCCGGCACATGTCGCCTTCGGCTCCATGTGCCGGGTTACGTGGGGGGTGTGCCTGTGTCCACAAGCTACGCGCGGCTCCACCGCGCTTGCATGTGGCTATTCGTCTGTGGCGGTTCCACCGCCATTCCCTAGCGGGTGGATTTGCTCTGCACTTGGCTATCGTTGTTCCGCAGCTCTGCCGCTGTGGCCTACGGCATGGTATGATGTATCGGGGTTACGTGGGGGCTTGTGGATAGAAGGGGTGAATTGTTTGGATGCGCGGGGGAAAAGTCGTAACTTTGTAATGGATTAATAACCGACAATATAACAATATTATAATGGCAAAGATAGGATCAGTGATGACCCCGGTGGGCCGGAAGGCTCTGCTGTTGGGGAGCGGCGAGTTAGGCAAGGAAGTGGCCATCGAGCTTCAGCGCTATGGCGTGGAGGTGGTGGCGTGTGACCGTTATGCCAATGCGCCGGCGATGCAGGTGGCCCACCGCAGCCACGTGTTCAATATGCTCGACGGAGCTAAACTCCGCGAGATAGTGGAGCTTGAAAAGCCCGACCATATCATCCCCGAGGTGGAGGCCATAGCCACTCCGACTCTGCTTGAACTTGAGGCCGAGGGATATAACGTCACTCCGACCGCCCGCGCGGCATGGCTGACCATGAACCGCGAGGGTATCCGCTGTCTTGCGGCCGAGGAGCTTGGCATCCGCACGTCGAACTACCGGTTTGCGTCGGACTATGAGGAGTTCAAGGCCGCGGTCAAGGAGATAGGCCTGCCCTGTGTCATAAAGCCTATAATGAGTTCGTCGGGCCACGGTCAGAGTGTGGCGCGTACTGAGGCCGACATTGACCGCTCGTGGCACATATCGCAGGAGGGCGGACGCGCCGGAGCCGGACGCGTCATAGTCGAGGGTTTTGTGGATTTCGACTATGAGATTACGCTTCTGACGGTGCGCAGCTGTTCGGGCACGACCTATTGCCAGCCGATCGGCCATGTCCAGGTCGACGGCGACTACCGCTATTCGTGGCAGCCTCAGCCGATGGCCGCGGCCGCGCTCGAAAAGGCCCAGGAGATAGCCAAGAAGGTCACTGACGCTCTTGGCGGCTACGGCATATTCGGCGTGGAGCTGTTTGTCAAGGGTGACGAGGTCATCTTCAGCGAGGTGTCGCCGCGCCCGCACGACACAGGCATGGTGACTATGATATCGCAGGATCTGAGCGAGTTCGGACTTCATGCCCGCGCACTGCTCGGTCTGCCCGTGCCGTCGATCAGGTTCTACGGCCCGTCGGCATCGCGTGCCGTGGTGGTGGAAGGCGACACCGACAAGATCGAATTCGACAATCTGGAGGAGGCTCTCAAGGAGCCGGGAGTGCAGATGCGCATATTCGGTAAGCCGGAGGTGAAGGGCCACCGCCGCATGGGTGTGATTCTTGCCACCGCCGACACCGTAGATGAGGCCCGCGCCAAGGCTGAACGCGCCTACAACGCTCTGCGGGTGAACGTGCTCGACCGTTAAGCGAAAAAACATAATGTATATGCGATCCCCCGTGGCTCAACTGCGCCACGGGGGATTTATTGTGCTACGTGGATAAAAATATTGTGAAAAAACGGCGAGTTTCTTGCAAAAATGATTTAATGCGGCTATCTTTGCGAAAAGTGCCTGCATTTGTTCAGATATGTTAAGTGCATTTTGTAATTATCTACTTTTTATTTAACCCTAACCTGACTGCCTATAGATAGACCATTACTTCTAACAATAATTGGAATAAAGTAATGCAAATATTAGCTAAACTCACCGACGAGCAGTTGGTGAAAGCGTATGTCAACGGGAATAATGAGGCATTTGATGCGCTGTTGCTTCGTCATCAATCGAAAGTTTATTCCTATATTCTGCATATCGTCAAGGACCGGGATGTCGCCAACGACATCTTTCAGGACACCTTTGTCAAAATCATAATGACTTTGAAGCAGGGCCGGTATACCGAGTCGGGCAAGTTCGGTGCGTGGCTGACCCGCATAGCCCACAATCTGATAATCGACCATTGCCGCCAGGAGAAGTCGGAAAACTGCGTGTCGACCGACAACGAGACCACCGACCTGCTCAACCGCCGGGAGCTTTCCGAGGGCACAATCGAGGACTTTCTCGTGGCCGACCAGATCAGCTCAGACGTGCGCCGCATAGTGGACGCTCTTCCGGAGCCGCAGAGAGAGGTGCTGACGATGCGCTTCTACCGCGACATGAGCTTCAAGGAGATAGCCGACGTCACCGGGGTCAGCATCAACACCGCACTGGGCCGTATGCGCTACGCGATAATGAACATGCGCCGCATAGCCTCGGAGAACAATATCATCCTGACTGTCTGATCTGCCTCAGTCGAGCATCAGGCTTATGAAGGGCCTTACGGTGGGGAAGTCGAGCAACCGGTGTGTGACCGAGTTGCCGAACACCAACGATGTGAACACCTCCATGTCGATGTCGTAGTCGAGCTTTCCGCCGTAGCCGTCGTTGATGACGGCACGTCCGCCGTCGATGATATATATATGATTATTCTCGCGTATGATGTCGTCGTGGATTCTTATGGCCATGCTTAGCTTCGGGTAGGCCGCGGCGAGGATTTCGGCGCATTCATACATGTTGACTATCCTGCCCATGCCGCGCGGGCTGAGATTATAGTCGCGGCTTCCGTAATATCCATATACGGTGAGCGAATCGCCGGCATATTCCTTGTGGATCTCGTCGAGCAGAGCCTCCTCGGCGTCGGCCGACGCCGCGAGCACATCCATCACGGTCGGTTCGCCGTCGAGCGGAACGGCGAATCCTATGGCGGCTATCCGTCCGTCGCTGTCGGCGATGGCTGTGGCGCTTCCTCCGCAGGCTGAATTGTCCATCAGTATCTGGTCGTACTGCCGTCGTGAATGCTGTACGGCGCAGGGCCTGCGGCGCATCATTTCGTCGAAAAAGTCGTAGACTTTCTGCTGCGACAGGTCCGGCACAAGCGTGTAGCCGCCTTCATGGCGGAAATCGTGGACGGAGGTGTAGTGTTCGATGTCGACGTAGAACACCGGCGAGAATCCGAATTTACCATAGTATTTATATAGCGACGGTGAGGCGGGGATAAGTGCGCACATCAGGTCGCCGCGCTCAAACGACTCCCTTACGGCCCTGCGGACGAGCTCGCCCATAAATCCCTGTCCTCTCCATCCGGGCAGGGTGGCCGCGCCGCAGATGTAGCTTATGGAACAAGTTACGCCATGAAAGTTCATGGCGTAACGTTGGAGCAGCATTGAGCTGACTACCGCGCCGTCGTGTTCGATTGTCAACGCGTCGGCATCGGAGTATATCGTGGAAAAAAACATGTCCACGTATTGGTCGGAATCATTGAAGCATTCTTTCCAGATGTTCAGTATAGCGTCTTTCTTTTTCATGGAATTATAACATCCATAGGACGCCGATGGTTTATCCTGCCAAGTGCGCCGGCAGCTACTGGTGGGTGGGGCGCAGAAGGTCGTTGACGGTCTTGACGGGATTGAACGTGGCGATTGGCACTTCGACGAATACGGTGTTCCAGTCGCTCATGGCGCCGTTCCAGAGCCCGGGCAGTTCGAGGGCGCGGAGTTCGCGGCCGTTCTTTGACTTTGACGAGATGAAGCCGGTGTCAGGGTCTACGTAGTCGGGGAGGTTGAACTTGTGTCCGAGCGCATCCTTAAGGTAGCATACGAGGTCCACGGGGTTAAAGTGCGTGGCTTTGGACAGCATCTCCTTGTATTCGGGATTCTGCGGGTCGATCTGGGTGCTTTCGAGAATCTGGGGCGATGTGGATCCGTCGGCGTTGTAGGCTATGAACGGGCCACCGCCGGGTTCGCCTTCGTTGCGCACCATGCCGCACACGCGGAGCGGGCGGTTGAGCTTGTCCTTGATGTAGAGTACGAGGTCCACGTCCTCAAGATGCTTCATCTTCTCGTCGCGGATGTTGAGAGTGTCGTGCATGAACGCGATCATGTCACGTACATCGTCGATCGAGTAGTCGCCGGAGTTGATCATGCGCAGATACTCCTCGATGCGGTCGTGGGTCTGTATGAGGCATCCTGCGAGCACTTTCTTATAAAGTATGGTGGCTTCGCGCTGTGCGTCGGGAACTACGTTGTCGATGTTCTTGATGAACACCACGGCTGAATCGATGTCGTTGAGATTCTCTATCAGCGCTCCGTGTCCGCCCGGACGGAACAGCAGCCTTCCGTCTTCGCGGAACGGTGTGTTGTCGGGATTGACCGCCACAGTGTCGGTCGATTTCTTCTGTTCAGAGAGCGAAATGCTGTATTTCACGCCGAGCTTCTTCTCCAGAGCCGGCACGGCTTCGGCGATTTTGGCCTCGAAGAGGGCGCGGTGTTCAGGCGAGACGGTGAAGTGGAGGTTGACCACGCCGTCGCGGTCAGTGGCAGTCTGCGCACCCTCCACGAGATGCTCTTCGAGCGGTGTGCGCGGGCCGTCGGTGTAGGAGTGGAACTTCAGGAGTCCTTTCGGGAGATTGCCGTAGTTGAGTCCTTCCGGACGGAGCAGGGCGGCTACTATGTCCTTGTATCTTGAGTCCTCGGTCAGAGCGTTGATGTCCTTGCCGTACAGGCTACGGCAGGCTTCGTCAAGCTCCTTGTAGAATGCGAATTTAGGGAGCTGGGCTATGAACTGGGCCACGTCGCTTTCTGGCTTGGGCTCGTTGGCCTCACCTTCGAGGAATCCGAACAGCGACTTGAACATTCGCGATGCGGCACCGGAGGCCGGCACGAACTTGAACACTTCGCCTCCGTGTGAGAGGTATTCGTCCCACCGGTCTGCGGCGGCTTTGCGTTCGGCATCTCCGAGGGCGAGTATGCCGTTGCCCACGCGGGCAGTGTCAAGGATTTTAAGGTATGGGAATCCGGTTTCGAACCGTTTGATCTGTGCTTGAAGCGTCTCCGGGCTTATGCCTTTCTCTTCAAGGGTCTTAACATCTTCTGGTAGCATAGTTTACAGGGTTTTATAAGTACATTTTTTAGTGTTTGCTGTCAAGTCCGTCGGCCGGAATCATTGTTTGCGTGGCAGGAAGTCCTTGATGAACTCAGCGAGGATGGCCGAGAAAGTCTCGTTGTTTGAGCGCGGGTATCTGACGTCGGCGTAGACCTGCGCGAGAGTCTGTTTGGCATTTTCTTCGATAAACCTGCGGCTCTCTTCGAGGGCTTCCTTCTCGGCATAAATGCGCCGGATGTCGAGGTCGGAGTATTGGCTGTAGGATCCTTCGTGTATGATTGCATCGATGGGCAGGCGGTCGGATGCCGCCGATTCGCCGTCGGGGTATCCGATGGTTATGGTGGTCAGCGGAATCACCCTTTCCGGCAGATTGAGCGCTTTGGCTATGTCCGGGGCGGTGAATGTGGTGGTGCCGAGGTAGCAGCATCCGAGTCCGTGCATTTCGGCGAGAGTGTTGAACTGCTGAGCGAAGAGCGCGGTGTCGAGTATGCCGTACATGAGCGACTGCAGATTGTCGAATCCGGGAACTGCGTCGTTGACTTCGCACCAACGGACGAATCTGTTCAGGTCGACGCAGAATGTCAGCACCGCCGAGCATCCGGTGACCTGCGGCTGGTTGAAGTGCATCGGCGCGAGAGCCTTCTTGCCTTCGTCGTCGCGGGTGACGATCACGGAGTAGAGCTGCATGTTGCCCGTGGTGGGCGCGTGTGATGCTTCTTCGAGGAGCCGGTAGATCAGTTCGGCCGGCACTTCTTCCGGAGAGTAGCGCCGGACCGTGCGCCTCGACAGCGAGTAGCTGTCGATATCCGGCATTGTATTGTCTTGATGATGTGTCATATTCGCAAATGAATTTGATTATTTCACGAATTTACGATTTATAGTTTGAAACGCAAAATTTTTTATAAAGTTGTATGCCGGCGGCCATGCCGAGGCGTAATGGGTTGAGATACAAAAAATTCCGACCGGGCGGTCGACGATGTTTGCCGCTTTGGGAAACTTTATTGACATTGTTAAAATGTAAATCGCTGATAATCAGTATGAGTTGAATATTTCCGGAAAACTTATCTACATTTTTGAATAAAAATGGATTCCGATTTGGCGGACTGAAAATTAATTGCCTACTTTGCAGAGTAATTCTTTTTGCAACCTATCCGTGGCTGTGGGCGCTATGTGTATTATGCCTCAGTCTCTTAATCTAACTATAAACACCATTATTTAGTAAAAATTCAACCTCTCTAATATTTAAATGTTGTGAACAACAATAACTACACATTCGATGAAGCTCAGAGCGCCTCTCTTGAATATTTCGGGGGCGACGAGCTTGCATCGCGCGTATGGGTGACAAAGTATGCCCTTAAGGACTCGTTCGGACATATCTTCGAGAAGACTCCGGACGACATGCACCGCCGAATCGCGTCGGAGATAGCCCGCATAGAGAATAAGTATGCCAATCCGATGAGCGAGGACGAGGTGTTTGAGCTGTTGCGTGACTTCAGGTATGTCGTGCCTCAGGGCAGTCCGATGACCGGAATCGGCAACCACTATCAGGTGGGTTCGCTGAGCAACTGTTTCGTGATCGGCCTTGACGGTGCGCCGGACTCTTACGGCGGCATCATGCGTGTCGACGAGGAGCAGGTACAGCTGATGAAGCGCCGCGGAGGAGTGGGGCATGACCTCAGCCATCTGCGTCCGAAAGGAATGCCTGTCAAGAACTCGGCTTTGACTTCGACGGGCCTTGTGCCGTTCATGGAGCGCTACTCAAACTCGACGCGTGAAGTGGCACAGGACGGACGTCGCGGAGCATTGATGATGACTGTCAGCATAAAGCATCCCGACAGCGAGGCGTTTATCGACGCCAAGATGGTAGAAGGTAAGGTCACCGGAGCCAACGTGTCGGTGCGCATCGACGACGACTTCATGCAGGCCGCTGTCGACCGCAAGCCTTATATGCAGCAGTTTCCGGTCGACGCTCAGGATCCGTCGGTCAAGCAGGAGGTGGATGCGGCCGCCATCTGGGCCAAGATAGTGCATAATGCATGGAAGTCGGCCGAGCCCGGCGTGCTGTTCTGGGACACTATCACCCGCGAGTCGGTGCCCGACTGCTATGCCGACCTCGGGTTCAAGACCATATCCACTAATCCCTGCGGCGAGATTCCGCTATGTCCATACGACAGCTGCCGACTGCTGGCCATCAATCTGTATAGCTATGTCAAGAATCCGTTTACGGATCAGGCCGAGTTTGACTTCGACCTTTTCCGCGACCACGTGGCCAAGGCCCAGCGCATAATGGACGACATCATCGACCTGGAGATGGAGAAGATAGACACTATCATCGAGAAGGTGGATTCGGATCCTGAAATGGCCGAAGTCAAGACCACCGAACGCCATCTTTGGGAAAAGATCAAGGCCAAGACTTTGAAGGGCCGCCGCACGGGTGTCGGCACCACCGCCGAGGGTGATATGATAGCGGCCATGGGGTTGCGTTACGGCACTCCCGAAGCCACCGACTTCTCTGAACGCGTACACCGCGAGCTGGCATTGGCCGCCTACGGATCGTCGGTTCAGCTGGCCGCCGAGCGCGGTGCTTTTGAGATCTACGATTCAGCACGCGAGGTCGCAAATCCGTTTATCAACCGCCTTAAGGAGGCATCGCCCGAACTTTACGACAAGATGATGAAGTCGGGACGCCGAAATATAGCATGCCTTACCATAGCGCCTACCGGGACCACGAGCCTGATGACGCGCACCACTTCCGGTATAGAGCCGGTGTTTATGCCGGTCTACAAGCGTCGGCGCAAGGTGAATCCGAATGATCCGGACGTGCGCATCGATTATGTCGACGACACCGGCGACGCCTTTGAAGAGTATATAGTGTATCATCCGAAGTTCCTTACATGGATGGAGGTCAACGGCATCGAACGCCGCGACAACTACACTCAGGAGGAGCTTGACGAGCTTGTGGCCAAGTCGCCTTATCATAAGGCTACGGCCAATGAGATCGACTGGCTCGAAAAGGTAAAGATGCAGGGCCGCATCCAGAAGTGGGTGGACCACTCGATAAGCGTCACCATCAATCTGCCTTCGGATGTTAGCGAGGAGCTTGTCAACAAGCTTTATGTCGAGGCATGGCGATGCGGCTGCAAAGGGTGTACGGTCTACCGCGACGGATCGCGCTCGGGTGTGCTCGTGGCTGTGGAGAAGAAGCAGAGCGCGGCACCGGTGTCGCTGGCTCCCCACGTGGTGAAGCGTCCTATAGAGCTGGAGGCCGACGTGGTGCGTTTCCAGAACAATAAGGAGAAGTGGATAGCATTCGTGGGTCTGGTCGACGGCCGTCCGTATGAGATCTTCACCGGTCTGGCCGACGACGAAGATGGTATATTCTGTCCGAAGAGCGTCACCAAGGGCAAGATCATCAAGGCTGTAGGCGAGGACGGCACGAAGCGTTATGACTTCCAGTTTATCAACAAGCGTGGATATAAGACCACTATCGAGGGACTGTCGGATAAGTTCAACCCGGAGTATTGGAATTATGCCAAGCTCATATCGGGAGTGCTCCGCTACGGCATGCCTATCGATCAGGTGCTTAAGCTCGTAGGAGGATTGGAACTTGACAGCCAGTCGATCAACACGTGGAAGATGGGAGTGGAACGTGCCCTTAAGAAGTATCTGCCCAACGGAATGCAGGCAAGGGGCCAGAAGTGTCCCAACTGCGGCAACGAGACTCTGATCTATCAGGAAGGGTGTCTGATCTGTACATCGTGCGGCACGTCAAAGTGCGGCTGATAGTCAATCAATATCGAAAAAATGGTCTGCGGGGCGAAAAAAATTCCTTCGCAGGCCATCTTTTTATGTAATTCTAATTAACTTTACTGCCTCTACATTCATTATTATATATAAGGGGAAAGATGCGCCCCGGCGCAGAATTCTCCGTGTGATTCTAAAGAGTAACTGAAATTCAATAATATCTAATTAACATGAGAATTAGTTTTAATATCGATTATCGTACCCAATGGGGAGAGTCGGTGTATATCTGCGGCGATATACCCCAATTGGGCTATGGCGACGAATCGCGGGCCCTGAAGATGGAGCTTGACGGAGTGGGCTTATGGTCGCTGACCGTCGAGGCCCCTGACGATGTACAGACATTTGACTACCGCTATCTCGTGCGCGGCGACGACGGGCATGTGAGGCGCGAGTGGGGCGATGCGCACCGTCTGGTGGTCGGTGCCGGCATACCGGGCTATGAGGTCTATGACCGGTGGCAGGATATGCCGTATGACAAGCCTTACTATTCGTCGGTGTTTGTCAACTGCATCAACCGCCGCGACCACAGGATGTGTCCTGTCGAACCTCACGGGCAGTCGATCACACTGCGTGTGATGGCTCCGATGGTGGGCAGTGGCGAGGAGCTTGCCGTGTGCGGCGACTGCGAGGCGCTGGGCCGTTGGAATCCGGCGCGGGCCCTGGTGCTCGACGACTGCAATTTCCCGGAATGGAGCATAACCCTCGACCTTAAGGAGCTTGACATACCTTTCCGCTACAAGTTTATCATACTGAAGAAGGAGAGCGGCGAGGTGCTTGCATGGGAGGGTGGCGACAACCGCGTGATGAATATCGTGCCTGAGCATAAGAGCTCGGCGCTGGTCATCTCCGGCCTGAGGTTCAACAATTCGCGTCCGGCCTGGCATGGTGCCGGTGTGGCGATTCCGGTGTTCTCTGTCAGAAGCGACGAGGACTTCGGCGTGGGCGACTTCTTCGACTTGAAGAAGATGGTCGACTGGGCAGTGCGAACCGGTCAGAAATTCCTTCAGATACTGCCTATCAACGACACCACCATGACCCATACATGGACCGACTCATATCCTTATAACGCCAATTCGACCTTCGCCCTTCATCCGATGTATCTGCGTGTGAGCGAGCTCGGACTGCCTGCCGACCCTGCGCGCCGGCAGTATTTCGAGGATCTGAGGCATGAACTCAATGCTCTGCCGACGGTCGACTATGAGCGTGTCAACAATGCCAAGAACGAGTATACCCGCGAGATTTTCGCCCAGGAGGGGAGCAAGACGCTCGAATCGTCCGACTTCAAGCAGTTTGTGGATAAGAACGCCGCGTGGCTTACGCCGTATGCGGCATTCTGCGTGCTGCGCGATCTGAACGGCACTCCTGAGTTCGGCAAGTGGGGCGAGTATGCGGTGTATGACGCGGACAAAGTGGCCGACTTTATCGCCGGAAATCAGGACGCGATAAACTATGTGTACTATATCCAGTATCACCTCGACAAGCAGATGCGCGAAGTGCACGACTATGCCGGCGAACGGGGAGTGGCCTTCAAGGGCGACATTCCTATCGGCATATCGCGCGACAGCGTGGACGCGTGGATAGATCCGCGTCTGTTCAACATGGACTGCCAGGCGGGCGCTCCTCCTGACGACTTCTCGGTGCTCGGTCAGAACTGGGGCTTCCCGACATATAATTGGGAAGAGATGTCGAAGGACGGTTTTGCGTGGTGGAAGGCGCGGTTCCGCAAGATGGCCGAATATTTCGACGCTTACAGGATCGACCACGTACTCGGATTCTTCCGTATATGGCAGATACCGATGGATGCCGTGCATGGACTTCTGGGCGTGTTTAATCCGGCGTTGCCATATTCGCCCGACGAGCTGCGGTCGAACTATGACTTCTGGATCGACGTAGACCTCCAGACCACCCCGTTCATAATGGACTACTTCCTTTACGACTTCTTCGGTGAATATACCGAGGAGGCGAAGCGGCGCTTCCTTATCAGCGTGGGCTACGGACGCTACAAGCTCCGTCCGGAGTTTGACACGCAGCGCAAGATAGCCGACTATTTCGCAGGCGAGGATAAGGATGAGAAGAACGCACGTCTGTGCAATGCCCTGCTCGGCCTGGTAGACGAAGTGCTGTTCATCGAGGATCCGTATGAGAAGGGCAAATATCATCCGCGCATAGCGGGTCAGTTCACGTATATCTACAGGTCGCTGACCGACTATGAAAAGTGGTGCTTCAACCGCCTGTACAACGACTTCTACTATCATCGCCACAACGACTTCTGGTACGGCAAGGCGATGTGGAAGCTGCCGCCTCTTCTTGAGGCCACTTCGATGCTGACCTGCGCCGAGGACTTGGGAATGATACCCGACTGCGTTCCTGCTGTGATGAACCAGCTGCAGATGCTGTCGCTTGAGATACAGCGTATGCCGAAGGATCCGCAGGCCAAGTTCGGCAACACGTGGTCATATCCCTATCTATCGGTCTGCACGACTTCGACCCACGACATGGGCGGCATACGCCAATGGTGGGAAGAGGACCGCGAGGTGACGCAACGCTACTTCAACGAAGTGCTTCACGAAGGCGGCGAGGCGCCGAAGTATGCCGAGCCGTGGATATGCGACAAGATTCTGACGCTTAATCTGCATGCGCCGTCGATGCTCGCCATATTCCCGCTTCAGGACTGGCTGTCGGCCAGCGGCGCACTGCGCAGGGAGGATCCGCGCGAGGAACTGATCAATATTCCGGCCAATCCGCGGCATTACTGGCGCTACCGCATGCACCTGACGGTGGATGAGCTGCTCGACGCCGACGAGTTCAACGACTATATGCGCGATAAGATCCGCAATTCGGGCAGATAAAGTCTGTAAGGATATTATATAAAAGATGAAGGGTGATGCGTCGGCCGACGTGTCACCCTTCGTGGTGTTTTGCGGAGAAGAAATGGATGTCAAGTTTGATCTCCGCGGAAATAAAAACAATCTAAGCTACCTCAGAAAAATGTATCATCAAACAATTTTTAGGAAAACGCTTATCAAGTTTATTCTTTTGTCCGGCGGACGCACGAGCCGTGCGTCCCTACGTTTTAGACTCAATGCACGAGCCGTGCGTCCCTGCGTTTTAGACTCAATGCACGAGCCGTGCGTCACTGCGTTTTGGCCGGGTGTTAGTCCTGCGGACGCGGGGTCTATTTCATGCGGTTTACTTCGTTGCCTCCGGTGGTCTGATAGACGCGGATGTAGTCGACGAGGTATTCAAACTCCGGGGAGTCGTCAATGGTGCCGCCGTTGTCGCCGCCGAGGGCCAGGTTGAGGAATATCTGCTGATAGCAGGGATTCCAGTCGGTGTCGGTGAACGGATTGCGCCATGCACCGGCGTTCCATGCATCGTCGCCCCACCATGATCCGTTGCCGTTTATGGTCTTTGACATTTCGATCTGGTTGATGAGCTGACCGTCGCAGTACAGCATGATGTTGTCCATGTCCCAGTCCATGCGCCATACGTGGTAGCGTTCGCTCCATTCGAGGTCGCCGAAGCTTTCCACCGGCACGTTCATCGAGTCCCATGCTCCCGACCAACGGGTGTTTGTGCCCCAGCATACGTTGGCGTGTATCGAGGGGAGTCCTGTCGAGTGGTTGGGGTAGTACTCCATGATGTCGATTTCGCCGCCGTAAGGCCATTCCCAAGCCCCGTCGGGCCATCCGCTGTAGTGTCCTGTGGTCCAGATGGCGGGCCAGGTTCCGGACTTGCACGGAAGTTTGGCACGGCAGATCAGGGTGCCCCGGTTGAAGGTGAAGTTGGAGATCAGCGATGCCGATGTATATTCGGCGTATTCGCGGCTCTTTTTCCAGTCGGAAGATCCAGCTTCATAGTCGGGGTTGGTCTTTCGCTCCTTCTTGGCCGTTATGACGAGGTTGCCTCCTCTTACGACTGCATTTGCACCCTGATACCATTGGTCCTCATGGTTGCGGCAAAAGCCGTTTTCGGGCACCCACATTTCCGCATCGTAGGGTCCGTCGGTGTTGAATTCGTCTTGCCATACGAGAGTGCGGCCGTTGTCGAGAGTCTGCGGAGCCTCGCTAAAGTCGGGTTCTTTAGAGGAGTCCGGAGCTTTATATGTTACCCGGCAGATATAGAATATCGAGCCGAGTGCTGAGTTTACTTTGTAATTGGCTGATTTCAGAGAAATCGGCAACACGTATGTCGCGGAGGCCCGATTCTTCAGCGTGAAGTCGATCAGGTCCTGTCGTTTTATCGATAGTTTGGCTGATGAAGCGGCCGAAACGGATGTGGCCGAAAGTGTGTAGAATTGTGTCGGCATAGCCCGGGCATCTTTAAAGATGGCGTAGGCCTGTCCAGATTCTGTCTGTGCTTTTTGGATTACCTGATTTAAAGAGTCGGAGTTGACTATGAGGTCGAGAGCCACGCCTGCCGCCGGAGTGCGGTCGGCGCTCATGGATAGTGTGAATGTCAGGAGAGTGTCGGCGACTTCGGTGTCGGTGGCCATATAGGAGTTGACCACGTTGACCTCCTGACCTTTCCAGATGTCCTTGGCCTCCTTGATGATATACTGGTCAGAGATGGCTGCCGGACCGTCGGAGTCATTATCCTTCTGGCAGCCTGAAAAAGAGGCTGCCAGAAGAGCAATGGCTGTGATGAATAATGATTTAGTCATCGGGTAGAGAATTCAGAGTGAATGTCATTCAACTTCTTCTTCGTCCGTCTCCGGATTATACACGTTGAGGACCACATCGTATATGTCAAGTCCTGACATGTGGAAGTAGTTTGAATTCTTTGAAGAAGCTGTCACTACGAAGCGGAACTTTTTGAAGGGCTTTTCGTAGTAGAAGTAGGGGCATTCGTACCAAGTGCCGTATGTGGCGGGCAGGTCGGAAAGCTCTGCTACGGGAACCCAATCTTCAGTTCCTTCGGGATTAACCTGGATGACTGCGGCAGTCGGGAATCCGTCGCCGCCACCGCCAGACTGACGGGTGCTGTACCATACTTGGAAGGCATTGCGGGCTTCGTCGAAATCAACCTGCAGATAGTGGGGCAGCGGAACTTGCGGAGAGTGCCAGTTTGAGTGGTAGAATGTGCCCATATTGTTGTCGTTAAGGGCCCAGATGTGACCTTCGGAGGGGTCGTCGTTGCTACCGCTGATCTGGTCGTCGCGCAAGGTGTGGCGGGTGCGTTTGCTCGGATCTTCGCTGAAAGTGGTGGGCGCGGGACCTGACTGAGCTACAATGTCAACGACTTTGCCGCCCTTGTGGTCATCGTTGAACGCCTGGAAGTGGATGGTGTAGTCGCCATAGCGGGCGCGGGTCTCGTCGAGGATGATCTCGCTCTTGCCGAGCAGGCTCGGGCTGACGAGTTTCACTACATCCTGCTTTGTGCGGGGGTCGGTGTACCAAACTTTAAGGTATGCATATTTGGCATCGTTATCGTTCCAGCTCAACTTGATCTGTCCGGGGAGAGCTTCAGTGGTTACGTTTGCCACAGTCTCCGGATTGCCGGAGTAAGTTCCGCCAACGGGCTCGAATACTTCGAGCTTGCTGTCGCAGGCAGTCGCCATGAATGCGACTGCCATTGAAGCTATGATATAGTTAAATTTCATAATTTAGTAATCGTTTAAAGATAGTTTAAATTACCAACCGGGGTTCTGGGTGAGGTTGCCGTTCTTCAGTCTTTCGGTCTGTGGTATGGGGAAGAGGTTCATCTTTTCATCCCATGCCGGACGGTCGAGCTTGACGGGCGAGTAGGTGAAGTTGTCACCGTTGCGTGAGATGCTCACAGCCGTGACGTTTGCACCCTGGGTCTGAGCGCCGATTTTCCAGCGGCGGACATCCCAGAAGCGGTGTCCCTCGAATGCGAGTTCTACCATACGCTCGTTCTGATACTTGGTGCGGAACTCATCCTTGCCGAGTCCGGCGGCGAAGTCGGGCATACCTGCGCGTTCGCGGATCATGTTGACAGCATCCATGGCCGTCATGTCAAGATTGCCGTCGCCTGTGCCTGTGGGGCCGAAAGCCTCGTTCATGCACTCGGCATAGTTGAGGAGGAATTCGCCGAGGCGGAATGTGATCCAGGTGTGGCGGCGGGCCGCGGTCGGGTTGAGGGTAGTGATCGTGATGCTACCGTCGAGCCATTTCTTCAGATAGTAGCCGGTGGGGGTTCCGCCTACTGTGGGCAGACCGTTGACGCCTCCGTAATATGTCTGAAGCGGGGTGTCGTAGGCAGTTGGCCAGTTGTCGCCGTTGTAGGCGATGGTGGCGTAGAAGCGCGGGTCGCGGTTGTCGTAAGGAGCGGCCTTGTGGGTGTTGTTGCTCCAGTCGAAGGGAACAGCCACGCCGTCCTTGACCACTTCGTAAGCATCGACCATGCTCTGGGTGGGGCAGTTGCCGCCGGAAGCATTTTCAAGGCCGATGGGGTAGTTGATATACTCGTAGTCGTTAGTGTCACCCTGACGGCGGCAGAAGATCATCTCGCTGTTGGTCCAGTTGCCATCGGTTCCGGTGGCCCAGAGAGCCGAGTAGCTCGGCGACAGAGTGACGCCGATCTGTTCGCAGAGGTCGATCAGGTCCTTGTTGGCCTTGGCGGCTTCTTTCCAGCGGTCGGTGCCGTTGTTGAACAGAGGGCTTGCCCAGTAGGTCAAAGCGCGGGCCTTAAGGGCCATGACGGTCTGCTTGGTGACGCGGCCGCCTTCGGGACTTCCGCCCATGGTCGAAGCGTCGTTGGAGAGCTTGGAGTAATCCGTCGGGAGCAGGTCGGCCGCGAGGATGGCGTCGCACTCATCGACGATGAACTTGAACACTTCGTCGGAGGGGGTGCGGGTGAGCGAGTTTGCCTCGGATTCGGTCAGCACTTTAGTGACCAGAGGTATGTCGCCGTAAGCGCGTACCAGATTGAAGTGGTAGTAAGCGCGGAGGAAGCGCACTTCCCACTGGTAGCGGTTGAAGCGCTTGATGTAGGCATCGTAGTCTTTGTCCAGCTCGAGCTCGGAGAAGTCGGCGATCGCCTCGTCCTCAAGGTATATGTTGGCGGCACGGATACCACGGTACATATTTGTCATATAGCTCGGAGTATTTGTTGCCGACCAAGAGCCGTTGACGTATGTCTTCGCTGTGCCGTTAGCCCATGAGTAGTCAGCCTCGTCGCAACCGGAGCAGGTGGCTCCGTTGATGGGGAAGTCGGTGTCAAGGAAACCGTAGACGTTGGTCACAACACCGTCGACGCGAGAGAACTCGGTGTAGATGTCCTGCTTCTCGTAGATGCTGTATTCCTTGTAGTCGAGGTCGGCACACGCTGTGAAAACAGCGGTGCCACCTACGGCGAGAAGTATATTCTTAATATTCATTGTGAATTTCGTTATCATGTTATTAACTTGATTAGAAGCCTACCTGCAGACCTATGTTGACCGAGCGGTTGGCAGGAATTCCGTTGAGCGCTTCGGGGTCGATCTTCTTCAGGTGATCCCAGCAGTAGAGGTCCACGCCGCGTACATAGAGCTTGGCGCGGTTCATGCCGATGTGGCTGACGAGGCTGCGGGGGAAGTTGTAGTACACTTCGGCGTTGCGGAGCTTGAGGAACGCGCCGTTTTCGAGCCATACGGAGCTTGTCTGGGTATTGTTGGTCGATTCAACCGTGCTCAGACGCGGATAGCGTGCGTTTGGAGTCTCGGGAGTCCAGCGGTTCTCGTAGTAGTAATTGGAGATAGTGGCTCCGTTGACCATCGGGCGGTAGAGTCCGCTCATGGTAGTGGCCACGGTGTAGTTGTCGACGCCCTGGAAAGCCACGTTGAATCCGAGGCCCTTCCATTCGAGTCCGAAGTTGAATCCGTAGTAGATCTCCGGCACCTGGGTGTTGTAGCCCATCGGGATGAAGTCGTTGGCATCGATGATGTTGTCGCCGTTCTGGTCAACATACTTGATGTCACCGGGCTTAACTGTACCGAAGCTCTGGTAGGGGCTGCGGTCGATGTCGTTCTGGTCGGTGAAGAATCCGGCGGCCTGCAGACCCCAGATCTGACCTACAGCACGTCCGGTGGCGTAGAGATACTCTTCAGCGCGGGGCTGTTCCATCATCTCCTTGATGGTGTTCTTGGTGAGCGAGTATGTACCGCCGATGGTCATCTTGAATCCTGCGCCGAGGTCCTTGTACCAGTTCAGGCCGACTTCAAAACCCTTGCTGTCGACGCGGCCGGCGTTGGCGTATGAGCTTGTGGCACCGAGAATGGCTGAGTTACCGTAGGTAGAGTTCACCCAGATGTCCTTGCGCTGTTCGATCCAACCGTCGATGGTGAGGTTGAAGCTGTTATAGAGGGTAGCGTCGATACCGACATTGTACTTATATGCCTTTTCAGTCGTACCGCCGATCGAAGGCATGTTGGCTTCGCCCCAGGAGTTGTTGGGCTGGCCCCAGTTGTTGAGGATCGGGTAGCCGTAGCCGCCGCCCATCTGGTCGTACCAATAGCCCTGGTAGGGGATGTTGGCGGTGTTGATGATACCGGCTGAAGCACGCACCTTGAAGAGGTTTACGGCGTGGGATCCGGCCATGAATCCTTCACGGGCGATGTTCCATGCGATACCTGCCGTGGGCGAAACGTTCCAGCGACCGTCGGGATCGAGGAGGTTGCATGCGGAGGCTACCACGGCGAGGTCCACGAAGAAGCGTTCGTCATAACCGTAGTGGATGTAGCCCGACCAGTCGACGTAGTTGAAGGTCGCGTTGATATTAGCGTTTGAGTTGTACTTGTATTTGTACATCGCCAGAGCGCTTACCTTGCTCTTACCGAAGCGGCGGTTGTAGTCCAAGTAGGCCTGGAAGTTGAACGAGCGGTACTGCCAGTCGAGTTTGCTTGATCCGGCAAGTTCGGAGTCCGCACCACCGGTGAAAGTCTCGCCCGGGATAGGTTTGCCGTTCTCGTCCCATCCGCCGGGAGCAGTGCTTCCGTATTTGAATGTGCGGGTGTGGTCCTCCCAGTATGACGCGTAGTTGTCGTAGCCGATGCGGAGTCCTGCGCCGAGTCCGGGGATCACGGCAGAGAGATCCTGCTTGATGGTGGCGTCGGCCCACAGACCGAGACCATGTCCCTTGGAGTATGCACGGCCCTGTGCGAGAGCGGCGGGGTTGTACATACCGTCCCAGGTGGAGCTACCACCCCAAAGTCCGTCCTCGGTCTTGACCGGGAAGGCATTTGCTGGTGTGGTGTATAGTTTCTGGTAGAGATTATCGCTTCCCATACCTGGGCGGCTGAATTCCTCAAGCATACCCATGATGTTGACCTGAAGCTGGGTGGTGGGGGTTATCACCACGTCGATGTTGCTTCGCAGATTTGCCTTGGAGTACTTTTCCTGGGTGGAATAGCCGTCGGGGTTGTTGGTGTTCTTGTAGAAACCGCGGCCGTTCTCAAGGTTCATCATAGTGTAGTAGCGGAGCTTCTGGCCACCTCCACGGAATGTCAGAGAGGCGATGTCGGTGTTGCCGCGGTCGCGGAACACTTCGTTCCACCAGTTGACGTTCGGGTAGAGGTAAGGATCTATGCCTGACTTGTATGCGGCGAGGTCCTTGGCAGAGTAGCGGGCCGAGCGGCCGTCGTTGACGAGGGCTTCGTTGTATGCCCTGGCGTAGGTATATGCGTCGGCCATCTCCGGCTTGCGGGTCTGCGAGATAAATCCGTGGTCGTAGTTGATGCTGATCTCACGGGTGTTGTATTTACCGCGCTTTGTGACGATGTTGAGCACACCGTTGGCGCCCTTGTAGCCATAGAGGGCCACAGCGGCGGCGTCCTTAAGCACGCTTACCGACTCAACTTCCTCGGGAGTGAGGTATTTGAGCACCTGGTATGCGTCGTCGCGTTCAAGACCGTCGACCACCACGAGGATGCCGACATTGCCGGCGGCACCGTTAGTGCCGATCGACTTCATGCCGCGGATGTGCATCGAGGGGATCATGTCCCAGAGCGTGCCGGTACTCTGCATTGTGGTCAGACCGGCGGCGTTGCCGTACATCGAGTTGCCGAATGTGTAGCTTGAACGGTTGTCGATATTGTTAGAAGTGACGATAGATACCGCACCGGTCGACTCAGCCACGGTCTGCGGGGTAGCGAAGCCGTAGTTGATGGCGAAAGTGGTGGGGTCCATTATTATGTACAGGTCGTTGCCTGAAGTTACGTCGACCACCTTAGTGGAGCCGTCGCCCATCTGAACGACAATGGCTTTCTCTCCACCTGTGACGATGGAGAAGTGACCGTCCTTGTCGGTAGAGTTAGTGGCTTCGAGCTTAGTGCTGCCAAGTACGGAGATCTTGGCTCCCACAACGGGGTTGCCCTGCTGGTCCACAACTGTACCGGAGACGCTGCCGGCGTTTTGCGCAACGATGCTTCCGACACCTGCGGCCGCCATCATTGCCAAAGCTAATATATTGTGTTTCATTTTGTTCATTAATTACTATATTTCCTTAATGTAGAAGCGATTATCACCATCCGGGGTTCTGAGTCAGACCATATCCCTTGTTAACTTCGTTGATGGGGAATGCCGACAGATACCATTTGGGGTCGAAGCCTGAATCCCACCAGTAGCGGCGCGGATTGGAGAGCGTGAACACCTCGTACTTGAAGTCGCGGGGATATGCTCCCTGGCTTTCGCTCCATTCGCCAGAACCGCCGTCGGTGCGGGTGATGCGGAGTCCGTGAAGTTCCTTCTCGAAGTCGGCTTTGCGCTTGTAGCGGGCGAGGTCGAAGAAGCGGGTGTCCTCAAATCCAAGCTCGCAGGCACGTTCGCGGAGAAGCACCTCGATCATGGTGTCCTTGTCGTCGAGATTCTTTTTCTTGTTGCCAGGCAACAGGTCGTTGGCTTCCTTCAGTCCGGGAAGTCCGACGCGGGCGCGGACGGTGTTGATCTGGTTGATGGCTCCGGGTATGTCGCCTGTCTGAATCAGGGCTTCGGCATAGAGCAGATACATCTCAGACAGACGGAGGTAAGGCCACTGGCGCTGAACGCCCGCCATGGAGCCGGATCCTGTCTGATAGAATTTGTAGAGCATGAAGCCTGTGGCCACTTCTCCTGATTCGGTCTTGGTGAAGTTGACGTTGTCACGACCGCCTTCCCAGTACTGCATGGCACGGCCGCCTACGTTTTGACCGTTGACACGCATGGTCTCATACAGACGCGGGTCGCGGGTCGGGTATTCATAGGGGTTGTTGGTGTTCTGGTTGAGGTCGAAGAACACTTTCTTATCGGCTACAGCTTGCTTGAAGTCAAAGTCTGTACCGTCGGCGTTGGGGAACATCTCCATAAATTCGTAGGTGGGGGTGTAAGCCGCCATACGACCGTTGTTTTCGAAGAAGATGTAGGCCCATCCGTCCCAAGAGTTCATCTGGCCACCGTAGCCCCATCCGCGGCGACGGTTTGAGATAAGGATTTCGGTGTTGCTCTGCGCATTGAAGTAAGCTTTGGCGTAAGCCTTGCGGTATTCGGAGTGGTTGTCGGCGGAAGCCTGCATGAGGGAGTAGCCTCCGTTGGTGGTCAGGCCGTTGAAGAATGCCTTGCATGCATTGAGGGCGGCAGTCCAGCGTCCGGCGTCGTAGTTTCCATACCATACCTGATGCTTCTCGACAGCTTCGCTTGAGCCTTCGTAGTAAGGCTTGGCGTCGTTGAAGAGGGGAGATGCGGCGTGAACGAGAATTTTGGCTTTCAGAGCTGCGGCGGCACCCTTGGTGAAGCGTCCGGACCAAGTGTTAAGCTCGGTTTTCGGATCGAGTGCCCAGGGGAGTTCGGGGCAGTTGATAGCTTCGTCGAGCAGGCCGACCATGAAGTTTACAGTCTCCTCCACGGTGGCGCGGGGGATGTCGTAGGAAGCCTGTGCGGGGTAGTCCTCCTTAACCAGGGGCACACCACCGAAGTGGCGGAAGAGGTCGAAGTAGCGCTCGGCAATGATACACTTGGCCTCGGCTTTCAGTCGCTCCTTCTCATCGGCTTCCATTTCTGATTCGGGAACCTGGTCGATGGAGTTGATGAAGATCCAGCACTGGCGCACGCATTCCCATACGAGTTCGCCGTGGTAGCTGAACTTGGTCTGGTTGCCATTCTCATTAGAAGCATTGTAGACGCCGGGGTAGTAGAGTCGACGGACGTTGGTCCAGTCAACGTGGTCGTGGTAGCAGTCGGACAGAGTCTCGAACATACCGGTGTTCATGCGCACCTGTACACCACCGTCCCAGATGGTAGGCAGGGCGAAGTATTTCTGTCCGTATGCCTTCCAGAGGAACTCGCGGGCATACTCACCCTTTGCGAAGATGGTGTCCTTCGTGATGTCGACACCTGGGGCCTTCTCAAGGAACGAGTCGCCGAATTTTATTTCGTCAACGCAGGAGGTCAGGGCCAGGGAACAAAGGCCGAGAGCCGCCGCAATTTTAACAAGATATTTCATATTAATACTGTGTTTTTTATCAGATGATTAGAAACCGACCTTAAGACCGAAGTTGAACGTGCGGATAAGCGGGTAGTTCGGGCGGTCGCTCTGGCGCGATTCGGGGTCGCCCCACATGAAGTCGGTGATGGTAAAGAGGTTGTATGCGCTGCAGTAGAGACGCAGGTTCTGCATCTGAATCTTCTTCATCCAGGGGAAGTTGAAGGTGTAGCCCACTTCCATCGACTTGAGGCGCAGATAGCTTGCGTCGTAGAGGAAGAGCGTGCTGCCCTTGGTATTGTTGGCGGCGGAAGTGGTAGAGATGCGGGGGAACTTGGCAGACTGCGAGTCGGCCGAGCTGCGCCAGGTGTTGTCGTACTGATACTTGAGAAGACCCTTGTTGGCGGTGTCGCCGAGGGGCTGACGGAACTCGGATAGAGCGCGGTCAACATTCCATGCGCCGGTGAACTGGAGGGTCACGTCGAAGCCCTTCCACTGGAAGCCGAGGTTAAGACCGGCAGTCCATTCGGGAGCGTCGGTGTAGGCGAGGTCGCGGCTTGCGTCGTCACCGTCGATCACACCGTCCTTGTTGAGGTCGACATAGACTGCGTCGCCGGGGTAGAGGGTCGAACCGTGGTCGGGGATGTCCTGACCGAATTGAGCCTTATAGCGGTCGTTGGCGGTCTCGTCGTAGAAGCCCCAGAACTTGTAGAGCGAGCGGGCACCGATGGAGCGTCCGGTCTGAGCCATCCACTCTTCGTTCTGCTTCACCTCGTTCATGTATTTGATCTTGTTCTTGGCGTATGAGATGTTGAAGTTAGCCCAGTAGCGGAATCCTTCGCCGATGAGGTCGGACCATTTGAGAGAAAGTTCAAAACCCTTGTTCTCAACTTCGCCGACGTTCATGATCGGGAGCGACATACCGAGGAGCGCGGGCATGTAGTCGGGCGATGAAAGGATGTCCCAGCGGTCTTCGCGGAAGTAGTCGACAGTAAGGTTCAAGCGGCTGCGGAGTATGGTCATGTCGATACCGTAGTTCTGCTTGCGGGCCTTTTCCCATGTCACGTCCTGGTTGGACTTGGTGTTTTCCTGAGCACCCTGGATGTACTGGTTGTGTCCGAAGTAGTTACCGTCGCCGAAACCATACGAGTCGGGGATGTAGAGGAATCGCTTGCCCTGGGTGGCGTCGTTACCGACGAGACCGAGAGATGCGCGCACCTTAAGGTAGTCGATGTAGGGGTTGAGCTTCTCGAAGAATTTCTCCTTGGAGACTACCCAGCCGATAGATCCCGAGGGGAAGAATCCGTAGCGCTTGCCGGGGGCGAAGTTCTCAGATCCGTTATAACCGACGTTGAATTCGGCCATGTAGGTGGTGTTGTAGTTGTAGGCGATACGTCCTACCAGACCGACGTAGCCAGAGGGGATGTCGGAGTAAGTGGCGGGATAGTAGCGCTTTGACTGGTTGTAGAGAGCGAGGGCCGTGATCTCGTGGCGGCCGAAGCTGCGCTGATAGTCGAAGGCGGCTTCCATGTACCAGTCGCGGGCCTTACCGAGGTTGTTCTGCGAGTAAGAGGTCTTGGAGGCTGTTCCGTTCTTGCGGTAGCCGATAGAACCGTCGTCGAGAAGCACCGGAGTATAGTAGGGGAGCGACGAACCGGCGTGCTTGCCAGTCCATGAGCTGGTGTTGTAGGAACCTTTGAGGCGGAACTTCAGGCCCTTGGTGAGGAAGTCGAGCTTCTGCTGCACTTCGAGGTCGACGTTGAGCACGTTGGTAGTGGTCTGGTTGAAGCCGTTGCCGTAATAAGAGGAAAGGCCGTCGACACCGGTGAAGGGGAGGTAGTCGGAGTTGGAGACCACGCGCTTGCCGTCGACGATACCTGCGCCGGCGAACGGCACTGCCCAGTAGAGCTTACGGAAGAGCTGGTTCTGGTCCTCGCCCGATTCGGGAGTACGCTTTACTTCGATGCGGCCTCCGAGATTGACCTTGATGAGGGTCGACTTGGTGGCGTCGAAGTCGAGGTTAGCGCGGTAGTTGTAACGGTTGTAGTTGAAGTTGAAGTCGTTGGCAGAGCCGAGCTTCTTGAACATACCCTCCTGGGTCAGCATACCTGCGGAAACGAAGTAGCGCATGCGCTCTGTGCCGCCGGAGATGTTGACGTTGTGCTGGGTCTGGAGCGAAGTCTTGTTCATACAGTAGTCGATCCAGTCGATGTCGGGGTAGAGGATGGGGTCGCTGTGGTCCTTGAACTTCTGGAGCTGCTCGGGAGTGAACGTCTCGGGCGCACCGTCGTTGCGACGCATCATGTTGTAGTAGTCGGCATACTCGTAGGAGTTGGCGAACTCAAGGGTCTTGGTGCGGAAGTTGATACCGACCGAGGTAGAGAACTGAACGTTGGTCTTGCCCTCGGCACCGCGCTTGGTGGTGATGAGGATGACACCGTTGGCACCGCGCACACCGAACACAGCAGTAGCCGAAGCGTCCTTAAGTACGGTGATGCTCTCGATTTCGTTGGGGTCGATCTGCGAGAAGTCGCGCTCCACACCGTCGACCTGGATGAGCGGGGTGGCGTCGTTCCAAGTGGCCATACCACGCACGTAGATGTCGGCGGCGTCGGCACCCGGCTCACCGGAGTACTGCACTGACGACACACCGGAGATCTGACCGGCGAGGGCGTTGTTAAGAGAAGCGACCGGGGTCTTCAGAAGTTCGGAACCCTGCAGACCGGAAATAGCACCGGTCACAGTGACCTTCTTCTGGGCACCGTAGGCCACCACCTGCACTTCCTCGAGGACCTGGGTGTTCTCTTCGAGCTTGATCTTAAGATCGTTGTCGCCTGCTTTCACGGTAAAGACCTGCTCTTTATAGCCGATGTAGCTGACACGAACCTTGCTGCCCACGGGGGCTTTAAGGCTGAAGTTACCGTCGAGGTCGGTAGATGCACCCAAGGTAGTGCCGAGAACCACGACGGAGGCACCAATGATAGGGTCGCCAAGCTGGTCCTCAACCGTACCCTTTACCGTCACTTGCTGAGCGGCGGCAGCCGGAGCCGCTGCCAAAACAGACAGGGGCGGGGACATTAGGGTGCTTGACACTCTAATTGGTGAACCTTGCGCATTCGCTGTTAGCGATGCTGACAAAAGCAATCCGGAAAGTGCGGAGAAATATCCCCACCTTTGGATTACTGTAAATACACTTTTTTTCATGTATCAAACAATTTTTAGGTTATAGTTTAATTACAATTTACACTTCTAAGATATTTGGCGATATAAAACGTCTTCGAATAACAAAACATAAGGTTGAAAATCCGTCGACATCCGCACGGACGGCGATGAATCCGATGCAAAATTATGCAAAAAACAGTTATCAAAGGCATAAAAAAACATGTTATAAAACATATAATTGAGTGTCAAAAGGACACTAATTCAGCTTTCGGCAGCTATGGAGAACAGGGCTTTGCAGGGGTATAGTATGCACTGTAATAGCGGTTTAGGCGTTTAAAGCGCGTGTAAAAAGAATCGGATTGATTAAAATTAAGAGTTGGCGGTGGATTGGTTTAACAGTGTTAAAATACGGTATCGTCCGTGCTGCGGATGAAATTTGA
>CANOLV010000006.1 GCA_947567425.1 uncultured Porphyromonadaceae bacterium
CCCCAACCTTGGCAAGGTTGTGCTCTACCAACTGAGCTATTTTCGCGTTGGGCAATCGTTGTTTCTCAATTGCGATGCAAAGGTAGGGATTATTTTTTAATTGGCAAAACTTATGGCAAAAAAAATGCGACCGTGGTCGCATTTTTTTAGTGAAAATATCTTTTGAGGTTTTCCGGTCTACATCTCTGTCCCGTAGGCGGGCCTATTGGCGGCATCTTTAACTGATTGTGTCCTAATGCACTATGACCTTAACTGTGCGCGGAATGCATCGGTGTCAGTCCATGAGCCTGTCGCGGATGGCATAGCGGGGTCGGTGTTTGACTTCGTTGAAGATTTTTCCGATATACTCGCCCACGATGCCGATACTCATCAATGTTATGCTTCCGAGAAACCATACAGAAAGCATCAGCGACGTCCATCCCAATATGGTCTTGTCGGCAAAATATGCGCTGAACACGTAGATGGCCACCGCTATGTCGAGAAGCATCAGTATGAGCCCGGTCATAAAGATTACGCGGATCGGTTTGGCCGAGAACGAGGTGATTCCGTCTATCGAGAAGCTTATCATCTTGGCCAGCGGATATTTCGATTCTCCGGCCACGCGTTCATGGCGTTCGTAGGTGACGATGGCTGTGTCGAGTCCTATCTGCGGGATTATGCCGCGGAGAAAGAGGTTGCTTTCGCCGTACTCTTCGAGCAGTCCGAGCGCACGGTCGCTCATAAGGCGGTAGTCGGCATGGTCATATACGGTGTCGAGTCCCATCAGTCGCTGGAAGGAGTAGAAGCCGTGGGCGGTGGTGCGTTTGAACCACGTGTCCGTGGCCCGGCTTGAACGCACGCCATATACGATTTCCTTACCCTCCCTGAACCGGCGCACCATCTCGACGATTGCATTCGGATCGTCCTGAAGGTCGGCGTCGATCGATATGGCCGCGTCGCAGTGTCCATGAGCTGCCATGAGTCCGGCAAGGAGCGCATATTGATGGCCTCTGTTGTGCGCGAGCGAGATTCCCTTGATGCGCGGATCTTCCGAGTGCAGCCTCGTGATAACCTGCCACGTATTGTCGCGGCTTCCGTCGTTGCTGCAGAGTATGTAGCTGTCGAGCGACACCAGCTCCTCCCCGGCCATTTTGTCGAGAAGCTCAAGAAGCTTCGACGCTGTTATAGGAAGTGCTTCCTGCTCATTGTAGCACGGAATCACGATGGCTATGCGGGGAGTGCTGTTCATGTCGGTGTCAACTTTGGTGGTGTGGATGTCTGTTTAATAGTTGCGGGCGAATATCACACGCTGGGCCGAGGGCTTGCCTGTCACCATGCAGAAGCCCGGAGTCTTGTCGCCGTCCAGAGGTATGCAACGGATTGTGGCTTTTGTCTCCTCCTTGATCTTTTCTTCCGTTTCGGTGGTGCCGTCCCAATGGGCGAGGATGAATCCTCCCTTTTCGATTTCTTCCTTGAATTCCTCGTATGTCTCCACGGTGCGGGTCATCTCCTCGCGGTGCTTGAGAGCCTTGCGGTAGATGTTGGTCTGAATCTCTTCGAGCAGGTTCTTTACATATTCCTCGATGCCTTTCAGCGGAGCCTCGTGTTTCTCCAGAGTGTCGCGGCGCATCACTTCTACGGTGCCGTTTTCGAGGTCGCGTGCGCCGAGTGCCAGGCGTACGGGCACGCCTTTGAGCTCGTAGTCGGCAAATTTGAATCCTGGACGGCGGTTCTCTGCGTCGTCATACTTCACGCTGATGCCGAGTTCGCGCAGGCGTGCCACGATCGGAAGCACCTCCTTGGTGATTTCGGCAAGTTGCTCTGAATTCTTGTATATCGGCACGATCACCACCTGTATCGGGGCCAGATGAGGGGGTAGCACGAGTCCGTTGTCGTCGGAGTGGGTCATTATCAATGCGCCCATAAGTCGGGTCGACACGCCCCATGAGTTGGCCCACACATATTCGGGTTTATTCTCTTTATTTACGAATGTCACATCGAATGCCTTGGCGAAGTTCTGGCCGAGATTGTGCGATGTGCCTGACTGAAGGGCCTTGCCGTCCTGCATCATGGCTTCGATGGTGTAGGTGTTTAATGCTCCTGCAAAGCGTTCGTTGGCCGATTTCACGCCTTTTATCACGGGCATGGCCATGTAGCGCTCGGCGAAGTCGGCATACAGGTTGATCATCTGTACTGTCCTGGCTTCCGACTCTTCGGCGGTTTCGTGGGCGCAGTGGCCTTCCTGCCAGAGGAATTCTGATGTGCGCAGGAACATGCGCGTGCGCATCTCCCAGCGCATCACGTTGGCCCATTGGTTGCACAGGATGGGGAGGTCGCGGTATGAGTGGATCCAGTTCTTATATGTGCCCCAGATGATTGTCTCGGAGGTCGGACGTATTATGAGTTCCTCTTCCAGACGTGCTTCCGGATCTACCACCACGCCGTTGCCGTTGGGGTCGTTCTTCAGGCGGTAGTGTGTCACCACGGCGCATTCTTTGGCGAATCCTTCTACATGCTCGGCCTCGCGGCAAAGAAATGACTTCGGCACGAGCAGGGGGAAATATGCATTCTGCACGCCGGTCTCCTTGAACATCTTGTCGAGTGTCTGCTGGATCTTTTCCCAGATGGCGTAGCCGTACGGCTTGATGACCATGCAACCGCGCACTGCGCTCTGTTCGGCCAAATCAGCCTTGACTACCAGCTCGTTATACCATTTTGAATAGTCCTCACTGCGTTTGGTGAGATTCTTTAGTTCCTTTGCCATAGCAAGTTTAGTTGTATTTAGTGATTATTATATTCTTTAGTGTGCGCAAATTTACGGAAAAAGGTGCAATTAGCCAAAGCTTTTTCGGTTCGGTGCCTGATTCGGTGCGGTTTGCGGGGGCGAGAAGTGGTGACCGGCTGTCGGTGCGGGAGTCTGCCGGATGCAGGTTTCTGAAAAATATGGGGTGGCCGTAGTTGCCGTTAATCAAAAAAAGTGGTAACTTGCGGTCGTGTTAACGCATTAACTTAATATGGCTAAAATCATTTATGCGCAATTTTATTATTGCCTTTTGTCAACAAGTTGTGCTGCAAACGTGTTACATATTTGAAAATCGATTGGATCACATGGATGCTTGAAGGATTGCATGGGATCTTAATGAGGGAAATTAATTAAAGAACAAATGTCAAATTCATCCGACATAAAGATTATCGATTTGCCGAGGATACAGGATCCGAGGGGCAATCTGTCGTTTTTGCAGTATCCCGACCAGGTTCCGTTTCCGGTCGAACGTGCCTATTGGGTCTACGACGTTCCTGGCGGCGCCGAGCGCAAGGGACACGCTTTCCGCACCCAGCATGAATTGATAATAGCTTTGTCGGGGGCATTTGACGTTGTGCTCGACCGGGGGGCCGGTGTGATAAGGCATCACCTGTCGAGGTCGTACTACGGTGTCTACGTGCCTCCGATGACTTGGAGGATGCTTGACAACTTTTCTACCAACGCGGTGGCGCTCGTGCTGTCGTCGACTTTATATGATCCTGCGGATTACATAGAGGACTTTGATGAATTTATGAAGCTTGTTAATATCGGGAACAATTAAAACGCTCAACTATTTATGTGTACTATCAGATACCCCTTTTTGGACTTGGGAAAGGTCAACGGACGTTATGCCGACGAGATTAAAGGCGTATGCGCGAAGGTCATTGACGGCGGACGCTATATCGGCGGACGCGAAGTGGAGAAATTTGAAGAAAAGCTCGCCAAGTATGTCGGGTCGAAGCATGCGGTCGGCGTGGGATGCGGTCTGGATGCTCTTCGGCTGATTCTGCTCGGGTATATAGCTCTGGGGCACCTTAAAGAGGGCGATGAGGTGATAGTGCCATCCAACACTTATATCGCCACGGTGCTTGCTGTCAGCACGAGCCGTCTGAAGCCTGTGCTTGTGGAACCGTCGAAGACTACGTTCAATCTGAATCCATATCTGATCGAACAGGCTATAACGCCACGTACCAAGGCCATAATAACGGTGCATCTCTATGGGCGCCCGTCGTTTGACGACGATCTTGCCGACGTGGCTTCACGCTACGGGCTGAAGATTATCGAGGACAATGCACAGGCCATCGGAGCCAGCGTGAACGGTGTCAAGACCGGACATCTCGGTTGTGCCGCCGCGTTCAGCTTCTATCCCACGAAGAATCTCGGGGCTTTGGGCGACGGTGGAGCTGTCACCACCGACGACGACGAACTGGCGGCCATCATACGCAGACTCCGCGACTATGGACGCACGGAGGATCCGTATATCAACGACATACAGGGGTTCAACAGCCGGCTTGACACGATGCAGGCCGCCGTGCTTAACCTTAAGATGCTCTATATCGACGAGGAGAATGCTTCGCGAAGGTGTCTGGCTGCCGTATATGACAAGGAGATCGACAATCATCTCGTGACCACTCCCGATCCGGGACCTGACTACCACGTCTATCACCAGTACGTGGTGAGGGTGAAGGACCGCGACAGGTTCCGGAAGTTCCTGCTTGACCGGGGTGTCGAGACGGCCGTGCACTATCCGGTGCCTCCCCACCGCCAGAAGTGCTATCCCGAACTCGGAAATATAAATCTGACCATTGCCGACCGTCTTGCCGAAGAGGTGGTGAGCCTGCCGATAAGTCCGGCTTATATCTCGGTCGACGATGCGAGGGCGATCGCATACGTGATTAATTCATTTAGATAGCCGTACACTATGAAGGGATATGATGTGGACGACTGCGGAATAGTCGATATCGAGACTCATTCCCACGGGCGGGAAGGCAGCCTGTCGGTGATGCAGAATGACGGGAATGCGCTGTTTCCTGTCAGGCGGGTTTACTATCTGTATGACGTGCCGGGCGGAGAGAGCCGTGGAGGCCATGCGCATAGGAAGCTGCACGAGATGCTGGTGGCTGTAAGCGGAAGTTTCTCCGTCACTTTGAACGATGGAAATAAGTCGCGCACTGTCATGCTCAACCGTTCCAACCGGGGGCTTCATATCGTGCCTGGGATATGGCGCACGCTCGATGATTTCTCTTCAGGGGCAGTGTGCCTCGTCATGTCGTCGCTTCCTTACGACGAATCTGACTATATTCGCGACTACCGTGGATATTTGGACTATAAAAAAGGGAATAACGACTAATCCTTTCTGAAACCTTTTGCCTATATTGGCCGTTAAAATTATATGCATGCGGAATGTCTTGGCAGACCGCATGCAATAATAGTCCTAACACTTTAAATCGGGTCACTTACACCATGGAGTGACACACACATTGAATATTATGGATCAGTACATTCTTTCTCTGGACCAAGGCACAAGCAGCTCGCGTGCCATAGTGTTTGACCGCAACGGATCGATCCGGGCCGTGGCTCAGCACGAGTTTGAACAGATATTCCCAAGATCGGGGTGGGTGGAGCATGACCCCCATCAGATCTGGGCGTCGCAGGCTTCTGTCATCGCGGAAGCCATTTCTAAAATTGACATCAACGGAACCAACATCGCCGCCATAGGTATCACCAACCAGCGTGAGACCACCATTGTGTGGGACGTCGATACCGACGAGCCTGTCTACAATGCCATCGTGTGGCAGGACCGGCGGACTTCTGAGTTCTGCGATGAACTGCGAGAAAAGGGCTTGACTGAGACGATTCAGAATAAGACCGGATTGATAATCGACGCCTACTTCAGCGCCACTAAGATTAAATGGATTCTCGACAATGTCCCGGGGGCGAGGAAACGCGCTTCGGAAGGGAAGCTGCGCTTCGGCACGGTGGACTCGTGGCTTGTGTGGCGACTTACAAGGGGCTCGGTGCATGTCACCGACGTCAGCAATGCGTCGCGCACTATGCTGTTCAACATCCACACCATGGAGTGGGATAAGGAATTGCTCGAACTATTTGACATTCCGGAGTCGATGATGCCTCAGGTCAAGTCGTCGAGCGAGGTTTACGGCTATACCACCACTACTTTGTTTGCCCACAAGGTGCCTATAGCAGGAATGGCAGGCGACCAGCAGGCCGCGCTGTTCGGTCAGATGTGCGTAGAGCCGGGTTCGGTGAAGAACACCTACGGAACCGGATGCTTCCTTCTGATGAACACCGGAGGCAAGCCGATTGCCTCGAAAAATAAGTTGCTCACCACGGTGGCGTGGAAAATAAACGGCGAGGTGACATACGCGCTTGAGGGTTCGATATTCGTGGCCGGCTCTGTGGTGCAGTGGCTGCGCGACGGTTTGAGGTGCATAGAAAGTTCTTCGGATGTGGAGAAGCTCGCCGCTTCCGTTCCCGATACTAACGGCGTATATTTCGTGCCTGCGCTGACAGGACTCGGCGCACCTTACTGGGACCAGTATGCGCGCGGCTCTATCTCAGGCATCAGCAGAGGCACTACAGTGGCCCATATAGCGCGGGCGGCGCTCGAAGGTATTGCCTACCAGACATACGACATTGTGTCGGCCATGGAGCGCGACGCCAATCTCCCTATTGCCAATCTTAAAGTCGACGGCGGCGCTTCGCGCAACGACCTTTTGATGCAGTTCCAGAGCGACATACTCAACACCGAGGTGCTTCGTCCAGTGGTGACTGAGACTACGGCTCTCGGTGCCGCTTATCTGGCCGGTCTTGCTGTGGGCTATTGGAAGGATATCGATGAAATCAGGATGCAGTGGCAGGTCGAGAAGTCGTTCAAGCCGGTGCTTGACGAGGATAAGGTCGAGAAGGAGATCTCCGGCTGGCACGATGCTGTCAGAAGGGTTTTGTCTAAGGATGCCGAAAATTAACCGTACAGGAGGATCGCTATGGAACAGGAAGTATCAATATTCGTGCAGTGTGTGTTCGAGTTTATCGGGACTTTGGTGTTGATTTTGCTCGGATGCGGAGTAGTGGCTTGTGTGAGCCTTAAGAAGTCCAAAGGCGAGGGGGGCGGATGGATTGTCGTCACGCTTGCCTGGGGTCTTGCAGTGTTCTGCGGTGTGCTTATCGCCGGCCCGTGGTCGGGTGCTCATCTTAATCCTGCCGTGACCCTCGGACTTGCCGCCGCGGGCAAGTTCCCTTGGACTGACGTGGGTCCGTTTATCGTGGCCCAGATTTTGGGCGGTATACTCGGAGCGGTTCTTGTCTACGTGTTCTACAAGGATCATTTCGATGCTACCGACGATGCGCA
This sequence comes from uncultured Porphyromonadaceae bacterium, assembly GCA_947567425.1. GTDB lineage: Bacteria > Bacteroidota > Bacteroidia > Bacteroidales > Muribaculaceae > Muribaculum. Next base: position 7,152 of record CANOLV010000006.1, read on the forward strand.
GACTAAGCTCGGTGTGTTTTCTACGATACCGGCTATACAGAACAAGACCCGCAATCTGATCTGTGAGATTATAGGCACATTCATCCTCGTACTGGTGATCCTGTTTATAGGCGACGAGGGCAACTCCGCACAGATGGTGGCCGAGTCGGGCTATAAGGCCAAGGTCGGTCTGGGAAGTGTGGGAGCTCTCCCCGTGGCGTTGCTCGTCGTGGTCATAGGGCTTAGCCTTGGAGGCACTACCGGCTATGCCATTAATCCTGCGAGAGATCTCGGACCGCGTATCGCACATGCCATTCTTCCGATCAAAGGAAAGGGCGATAGCCAATGGCATTACAGCTGGGTGCCGATTATCGGTCCGGTATTGGGCGGTATAATAGCCGCTCTCGTATATTGGATCATCAAGACGATGATGCACGCTTGACAAGCTCTGAATAAGATAGGAATATCCGGTCAAAACGGCAATCGACCATTTGACCGGATATTATTATGCGGTTATGTTCAGAACTATATCTTGATGTATATATGCTTTCTGTAGAGCATATAGCCGAACATCCACATGAGCATTACGAATGCCGCGGAATAGACGGCGGATGCAAGATAGGGGTCGGCTATCACCGAATGTATCGCTTCGTAGATACAGGCTTTGGAGCCTGTGGTACTTGCCACTGAGGCCACGGCCTCGCTCAGGACATAGAGGAACAGCGGGTTTACTCCGAAAATCTCAAAGAAGCGGCACCACCGCCTATACCCGGACATGTCGATGACATATATCAGTGTGGCAAGGAGCGACGAGGCCAGTCCGCAGGTGACAAGCACGAATGTGGGCGACCAGATACGCTTGTTCAGTGGCAGCCATTCCGTCAGCAGGTAGCCTCCGGCCGTCAGGATGAAGCCGGCCGCGAATATGCGTATGACTTTGTCTGCGATAGGTCTTTTGCTGAACACCGTATGGCCGAAGCAGAAGCCGATAAGTGTATGGGCTATGGCCGATATCGTGCTTGCCAGCCCTTCGGGGTCTATCGGACTCTTGCTGTAAAGATGATTTTCGCCGAGTATTGCACGGTCAAATTTGCAGATAAAGTTAGTGTCGTCGGGCGCATATCCGTTTGACAGGCACAGAAGCGCCGTATACGCCGCGAGCAATATCGCCGTGGTTTTGACGAGCGTCCGCCGACTAAAATGCAGGGCCATGAACGAGACTATGCAGTAGCATATCGCTATTCGGGTGAGCACTCCGGTCAGGCGCAGATGGCCGAACACCAGAAATTCGCCGTCGATTATGTGGTCAAACCAATGTAGAAGCCAGCCGATGATGAGTATGAGGAGTGTACGTCTGATGATTTTCCTGTTTACGCCGGCCGATGGCCTGAAGCCGAATTTGTTCAGAGCGATATAGGTTGAGACACCCATTATGAACAGAAAGAACGGAAACACGAGGTCGCACGGGGTCAGTCCGTTCCATGCCGAGTGCCGCAGATAGTCGTATGACTGTCTGCCTCCGGCATTGTTGACGGCGATCATGCCTGCCACGGTGATGCCGCGGAGTATGTCGAGCGACAGTAGCCTTCTATTCGGTGCAGTCTCCGTCATTTCCGAATACGTTGGCGAATACTTCTTTGGCTACGGTCACGCAGTCGCCTTCGGCGTCAGCTTCGTAATGCTTTTTGTCGAGGGTCCATGGCTCCTCCATGGCGTAGTAGTCGAGGATCACCTCCGGTTTTCCTGCTAATTGATCATCCAGAGTCTTCCAGTAAGCTTCCCAGCGTGGATAGTAGAAGTCGCGGAGTATGCCGTTCCATTCCTTATGCGCGTAGTCGCGTAGTCCGCCCTCGTTGGCGCACGGGCGGTTTCCCCAAGTGGTTATCTGCACGCGTGCGTTCCACTCGTAAAGATCTTTTTCCTCTTCGGTGTTTCCGAGGTTGCGTGCCTGCGCTATCCATCGTCCCACTCTGAATTCGCTTCGAGTGGCCAGCAGACGGTCTTGGTTTAGTAGTATGTCGAGAAATCGCTTTGAATGGCGGTCGAAGCTGTTTTTGTCGAAGCTTTTGAAGTCGGCAATGGCTCTGTTGTAGGTGATTCGTCCTTCGTCAGACAGCGACTGGCGCACGATGTCCACAAGGTCGTATTCAAAGTTGTTGTTGCCGCGGTATTTGTCGGCCACATCGAGCATCAGCCGTGCCGCGCGTGCCGTGGCTGTCGGGTCGTAATAGTTCTTCATCTTCGACCAGCTCGATGCCTGGAAGTTGTTGAGCGAGGGCCTGCCGCAGAAGATTGATTCGTGCGGACCCTGCTGGATATTGCCCAACGGAGCATTGTAGATGCTGTTGGCCAGTATGTTCCATGCTTCCTCTATTTTCTCGTCCTTCACTCCGTAGCGTGCCTGGGCATATTCCTTAAGCCATTCTTCTTTAGTGAATTTTTCGTTGCGCCAGGGCAGTTCGCACATGAGCTCAAACATGACCGGATTGTTCTCGGATCCCTCCATGGTGAGTCCGATACCCTTCATGTTTCTGGCCATCGGGTTGGTCTTGGCCTCGTAGAAGTTTTCGATGAGGAAATCCATTCGTCCGTGGAGGCCCACATTGGCTCCGAAGTTTTCGAGCATGCACATCAACCAGTCATGCTGTTCAAATCCGTTGTCACGCTTGCCGGGCGATTCTATTCCCCACATGGGCTTGCATTCGCTGAACAGGTCAAGCACCAGCAGGTCGCCGGCGTTTAGGTTCTTGATCATCTCAGGTCTGGGGTTCTTGCCCCATGCCTGCACTACCCATACGGCTTTGTCGTTGGCACGCTTCATGGCCGACATCACGGCCTTGCCTGCCGCATCGAAATCGACACTGTTCTCCTTGCCGGCTTCATGGAGCGGGTCCATGGAGTAGAAGTCGGCTTTTCCATAAAGCTTTTCAAGTTCGGAATAGTATAGGTCGGCAATTTCGTTGTATCTCGGATCGGTGGGATTGATGAACGCCGGGCGCACGAATCCGTTCCAAAGGTCGGACTTAGTGATGTTGAGTCCGAGCTTTTCGTCGGCATTGTGCGGCACCATGCCTGAATATCCGGGGAATACGGGCATTATTCCGTATTCGTCCATGCGTTTGAGTATCTTTTTCTGCAGAGCTTCCTGCTGGGCATACCATGAGTCGGGATTCGGACCTCCCCAGCCTTCGAGATTGTTCATGGCCCACCACGCGAGAAATGCCGGACCGGCTATGAAGGCATTGATCTCCTCCTTGGAATAGCCGAGCTTGGAGAGCATGTTGTACCACACGCATTCCTGTCCGACCACGGCGAGAGGCAGATTTATGCCGTGGAGAGCCATCCAGTCGATCTCGCGTTCCCAGCGTTCCCAGTCCCAAAAAGCCATGGTGTAGGAGAAGGTGCAGTAGTTGAAGTCGTATCTCAGACCGAGATTGGTCTCTCTACGTTCGGGCTTTTCCACTTTCGGTAGCCGGTCGGGCAGTTGTGCCTGCATTCCGTTCCACGACAGGTGGATTCCGGCATAGTGCTTGAGATACCAGTTGATTCCGGTGGCTATGTTGACGTAGTTGTTGCCTCTGACCACCACTTTGTTGCCTTTCTGGTCGAGTTCAAAGAAGTCCTGAGGACCTTTTTTTAGTTCAATTTGGAATTTTTTTGAGGCTCCTCGGTCGATGCGTTCGAGCATCCCGGTTATAGGATTGGACGCGGACAGGCACACGGTGGTGAGTATCGCCGCTAATACAAGTAGTTTGCGCAGTATCATTAAGAAGTGTGATATAATGGTTGTGGTAATGATTAGATATTTGACTGGCCGGCTGTGATTATGACTTGTTCAATAGATTGAAGTAGTAGTCGAGCACGTCGCGCGCCGCCGTAAACGACGACTGCTGATTGTTGAGCACTCTTACTTCCTTCTCTTCAAGCATTTGCTTCACTTCGGGGTTCGTATAGAAGTTGCGCCGCAGCTTCTCGTCGATGGTCTCGAACATCCAGTAGCGTGCCTGCTCCTGACGTTTACGGTCAAAATAACCGTTTTCTTTCACAAAGTCAAAGTAGCGGTCGATCATGTCCCAGACCTCTTCTATGCCGATTCCGTAGTAGCCGGAGTAGCAGAGTACTTCCGGAAACCATCCTGACTGTGTGGGCGGAAACAGATGCAGGGCGCTTCTGAACTGTGCCTGTGCCAGGCGTGCCCGGTCCACATTGTCGCCGTCGGCCTTGTTGATGACGATTCCGTCGGCCATCTCCATTATGCCTCGCTTGATGCCTTGGAGTTCATCGCCGGTTCCGGCAAGCTGTATCAGCAGGAAGAAGTCGACCATGGAGTGTACGGCTGTCTCGCTTTGGCCTACGCCCACTGTCTCAACGAAAATGTTGTTGTAGCCGGCGGCTTCGCAGAGCACTATGGTCTCGCGGGTCTTTCTCGCCACACCGCCCAGGCTTCCTGCCGACGGGCTGGGGCGGATGAATGCCGATGGATGCACGGCGAGGCGTTCCATTCTGGTTTTGTCGCCGAGTATGGATCCTTTGGTGCGTTCGCTCGACGGGTCGATGGCGAGGACGGCAAGTTTGCCACCCTCCTTTAGCACATGGAGTCCGAACACATCGATGGATGTCGACTTCCCGGCTCCCGGCACTCCGGTTATACCGATGCGCTTCGAGTTGCCGGAGTAGGGGAGACACTTTTCTATCACTTCCTGTGCGATAGTCTGATGTTCTGCCGACAGGCTTTCCACGAGGGTCACCGCTCTCGAAAGGGTGGTGATGTCACCTTTAAGGATGCCTTCGACAAGTTCTCCCGAAGTCGGCAACGGTCTGCGTTTGCGGGGTTTGAGATATGGATTGACCACAGGTTGCTGTTTGACGCCGCTGTTGACGGTCAGTCCGGTATATTTTTCGTCGTTCTCGATATGTTCGTGCTGGTTCATGGGCTTTGTTGCAGATGGGTTATTTAGTGAATTCACCGACTATTCTCACTGACGACTGCGGCCGTTGTGGGTCGTTGGTGATGATGATAAGTTTGCTGTTTAGCATAGACGAATCGGTTGATTTCGACGTGTCGATGCTTATGGTCAGTCGGGCGTGTGAGCCGTGTTTGATTTTGTCCTTGTTGACTTTTACCGATATTTCCGGATCCACACATGATAATTTGCGTATGATCAGCGGGTCGTTGCCGTAATTGTCTATGCTCAGTTCCGCCACATGCTTTGATCCGGGCTTGATGCGTCCTAAATCCACTGTCGATTCCGACACTGCTATGCGGGGAGCGTTGGCCTTCTGCTTTTCTGTCATCTTACTGAAGTCTTCATTGACAATGGCTATCAATGACACAGGACGGCCCTCCTGCGAATCTGGATTGCCGAAGATGGTAGCTTCGGTGGTCGAGAGTCCCCAGTCGTCGTTCTTGGCGGAGTTGTAGAAGAATGTGAAGGTAAGCTGCTCTCCCGGAGGTACGGCTTTGGGGGCTATGTTGACATCTATATATTCGGGCAGACCTTCTACACGCGGACGGATAGTGTCGTTGCTCTGGTTGTAGCCGTCAAGGAAGGCTGTTTTTGTGCGTCCTTTCGTAATCTCGCCGAACGGCACGGCTGTGTTCCGTATCTTGAGTTTCCCGACTTCGATAGGATAGTGGGCACGCAGGGTCTTTGTGGCTCCTATGACCACCCCTTTTATGGTGATCACGCTTTGGGCGGGATGGGTGTTGGTCTCTATTTTGACGCGTTTGTCAAATTTGCCGGGCCTGCCTGCCGGATTATAGGTCACATCTACGGATGCGGTGTCGCCAGGTGCGATGGGGTCATGGGTATAGCTCGGGACAGTGCACCCGCAGGTGGCTCTTGCCGCCACTATTACGAGCGGTTCCGTGCCTGTGTTGACGAGCTGGAACGTGCTTGTCACCGGACCCATATCCTCGTCGAATGCTCCGAAGTCGTGGACATTCTGGAGCCATTTAACCTGTGGCTGTGCCGACAGGACCAATGCGCAGCACAGAGCGCAAAGTGCAGTGATGTATCTTGTGATATGCATTTTTTTTCTTGAAGTTGTGATGGCTGTGCGTTACTTTTTCTTGCTTTTGGGGATGACCGTGCCCATAATCTTGAGCTTGAATTTTGACGGTTTGGCATTTGACCTTACGGTAATGTCCTTGCTGAATTCGCCCGGCCGTCCGGAAGGGTTGAATGTCACGCGGATGATGGCTTCCTCTCCGCTCTTTATCGGTTCTTTGGGAATGACGGGGGTGGTGCATCCGCATGAAGCGTTGGCCGATGTTATGATCAGCGGCGACTCTCCGATGTTTTTGATGACAAAGTCGTGGCTTACGTCGCCTCCGCTCTCCTTTATGGTGCCGAAGTCGTAGCTTTTTTCCATAATTTTCACCTTCGGGGCTCCTCCTGCCAATGCCGATGTGACTGTGAGTATAGCCATAAAGACTAATGTAAGTAATCTGGTCATTGCATTAAATTTTTGTGTATAACATGTAAAGTTAACAAGTAACTGCTATCTGATGGATGCAATTAGGGTTAATTAACGTTAATGTCCTTGCCGTTCACACCTATTCCGAACAGGGCATAGTCATATATGACGGGGTCGTCGGGACGCATCTCCTTAAGGCACGATGTCAGCTGTATGACGGCGTTCTTGTCGTTGCTCTTGCGTGTGAGCAGATTCAGTCCGCGTGCCGTGTTTCCGACATGGACATCAAGCGGTATGAACAGTTGGGCCGGTGTGATGACCCCTTTCCATACGCCTATATCCACGATTCCGTCGTCGCGCACGAGCCAGCGGAGAGCCATGTTGACGCGCTTCAAGGCGGTGGAGTCGAGGTTGCCGGGTAGGCATCGTGAGTTGGTGACTCCTCCGTTGGCCAGGGCGAGCTCCTGATTGAGATGCTCGACGAGTCGCCATGCCGGCAGGCTGTCGTCGTGTATTTTTTTTGATTTGGCAAATTCGGCTATCGACGGAAATTGGGTGTAGACCCGGTTGAGTCCGCGCAGGAAGTGCCTCATGTCCTTTGCGAAGAAAGTTCTGTGGATGTTCATGTCAGGAAGCTCTTCGTAGCCTTGGTCCATGACGTAGCTGTATGGCTGGTAGTCCATGAGCTTAAGCATCTTTTCGCAGTTTGAGCATATCATCTTTCTGTTGCCCCATGCTATCGAGGCAGACAACAGTGCGACAATCTCAATGTCCTGGAGTCGGTCGAAACGCCGCGGAAACTGTACGGGGTCTTTGTCGATGAAATCGGGGTTGTTGATCACCGAGGCTTCGTGGTCGAGCAGTTCCTTTATTTCTGGATCAATCATGCTTTGGTTAATGTGTTGCCGTTGATGTTAAGTAGTGATGTTATATCGGTGCCGGTGGGCGATTGGAATATGCGCAGTCCGAATTCGTTGACTATGGCTATCACGTGGTCGAATATGTCGGCGGCTATGGTCTCGTATGATTTCCATTCGGTCTCCGATGTGAAGAAATAGAGCTGTACGGGCAGTCCCTGGGTAGTGGGGTCGAGTTGCCGGATCATGGTGAGCATCTCCTTTGACAGAACCTTCGGATGTGAGGATATGTAGTGTTCGACATATCTCCTGAACAGGTGCAGGTTCACGATTCTACCTGCCGGATCCGAAGCTTCGTCCTGGATTAGTCCGAGTTCGCGCAGACGCGCCGTCTCCGGGTCGGTCATAAACCGTATAGTGTTCATGTCGATGTTTATGGCCCGCATGACTCTTCTGCCCCCGCTCAGCTGCATGCCTCTCCAGTTCTGGAACGATTCGGAGACGAGCGTGTATGGAGGCACGGTTATGATGGTATTGTCGTAGTTCTGGATTTTTACAGTGGTGAGGCTCACTTCTCTCACTATGCCGTTGGCGTTGCGGGAGGGTATTGTGATCCAGTCGCCCACGCGGAGCATATTGTTGACAGTGAGCTGTATTCCTGCCACCAGGCCTAATATCGAGTCTTTGAACACGAGCATGAGCACTGTGGCCGCCGCTCCGAACCCGGTCAGGATCGTGAGCGGGTTCTTGCTGAGCATGGTGCTGATGCCTACGATCACCCCGACGAATATTATGGCGAGCTTAAGCATCTGGTAGAGCCCTTTCAGCGGATGGTTTTCCAGCCCTCTGACTGACAATGAACCTACGTAGACCCCCTTCAGGAGGGAGCATGTCAGCCTTACCGATACGGCTGTGATGTAAAGCAGCAGGACTTTCGACACGTAGAATTCAAGTGTGGGCAGTCCGTGAAGTATGGCCGGAATGAAGAAGAATACTATGACCGGAAGCACCAGATGCCATAGGTTGTTGAGCACTTGGTCGCTAAGCAGGTAGTCGTCCCACTTCGTTTCGGTCTTTCTGATAATCTTTTGGATTATACGGGTGACGACGTTGCGGCAGAAATAGTCTACACCGGCTGTCACTACCAGCACCAGCAGAAGTATTATCATGCGTGTGGTCCACGCCATCTCTTCTTCAGGTATGCCGATTGCTGTCAGGAGATCGTCCAACTGGTTCATGGTGATGGTATGCTTTATTGTAAATAGCTCCATAGTCATAGATGGATATGGCCATGGAGCTATTGCAGATGTTTCTTATAGGATACGCGGATGGAGGAGTATGTCTACTCGTCGATGTCCTCTTCCTTCATGTTGTGGAACACGTTCTGGACATCTTCATCCTCTTCGAGTTTTTCGAGAAGCTTGTCGATTGCCACGCGCTGTTCCGGAGTCACATCCTTAAGCTCGTGCGGAATGCGCTCGAATTCAGAGCTGATGATCTCAAATCCATTGTCTTCGAGATACTTCTGGATGTTGGAATATTCTTCGAAAGCGCCGTAGATCATCAGTTCGTCCTCGTCGTTTTCGATTTCGTCTACTCCGTAGTCGATGAGTTCGAGTTCGAGGTCTTCAAGCGATACGCCTTCTTTGGCTTTGATCTTGAACACTGACTTATGGTCGAAAAGGAATGTCAGTGAACCCTGTGTTCCGAGGTTGCCTCCGTGCTTGTTGAAGTATGAGCGCACGTTGGCCACGGTGCGGGTGTTGTTGTCGGTGGCGGCTTCTACGAAGATGGCGATTCCGTGGGGTCCGTATCCTTCGTATGTGATTTCCTTGTAGTCGCCGGCATCCTTGTCGGTAGCCTTTTTGATGGCACGTTCCACGGTGTCCTTAGGCATGTTCTCGGCCTTGGCATTCTGCATCAATGCCCTGAGGCGGGGATTGGTCGTGGGATCGGGGCCGCCGGCCTTCACCGCGATGGTGATTTCCTTACCTATTCGGGTAAATGTACGGGACATGTTGCCCCAACGTTTAAGCTTTCTTGCTTTGCGGTATTCAAACGCTCTTCCCATATTTATTGTGTATGTGAAAATTTAAAAATTGTTGATTTTATCGTAATTGAGCCCCGAGCTGGTTCTTCAGCGTGGTCACGATCTTGTTCATTACGGCTTCGATCTGCTTGTCCTGAAGAGTCTTTTCGTCATCCTGAAGGGTGATGGCTACGGCGTAGCTCTTTTTGCCCGGTTCGAGATTCTTGCCCTCGTATACGTCGAAGAGGGTCACGTCGCGGAGCAGACGCTTCTCGCTGTCGCGGATGGCTTTCTCCACCTGGGCCATGGTGACTGCGTTGTCGAGCAGCAGGGCCAGGTCGCGTTTCACGGGTTGTGTGCGTGGCAGCGGAGTGTAGGTCACCTTTTTCTTGACTGCGAGTTTTACGATTGAGTTCCAGTCGAGTTCAGCGAACAGCACTTCCTGCTTTACGTCGCACATCTTTAGCCACTTTTTGGCTACGATGCCCATCGTTCCGAGTTCTTTGCCGGAACGGGTGCTGATGCTCATGGCCGAACTAAGCAGTGGGTGTTCTACTGCTTTCAATTGAATCTCTTTGAGCGATATGCCAAGCCGGGCGAATATATTGGCCACGTCGGCCTTGAGGTCGAAGAATGAGGCTTTCTCCTGCTGGCGGCTCCAGTTGCCCTGACGGCTGTTTCCGGTCATCCATATTCCGAGATGCTCGCATTCGGTGTATGGTGCTATGGGAGCTTCGGCGGTGGATTCTATCGTAGAATCCGCTGAATATACATTGCCGAACTCATACAGCATCAAGTCGGGGTCGCGGTGGTTGATATTGTGGCTGATCACTTCCAGACCTCCGAACAGGAGCGTCATGCGCATAACGTTAAGGTCGCCGCTCAGAGGGTTGAGCAGTTTTACGGGAATGCGTTTCGGATCGTCTGAAAGGTCCGCGTAGTAGCTTTCGGCAGTGAGGGAGTTGTTGAGAATCTCGTTGAATCCGACTGCTGTAAGCTGATTGCTGATAAGCTCGCGGAGCTGATTGGATGAGTCGGTCAGCTTCTTGTATGACAGGCTTGAGTGCAACGTCTGTGAAAATTCCACATTGTTGTAGCCGTATATTCTGAGGATATCCTCTACTACGTCGCAGGGACGCTGTACGTCTACGCGATATGTGGGCACGAGCAGGTTGACGCCGCCGTCATTGTGGCCTGTGATCTGCATTTCAAGTGCTTCGGCTATGCCGTCGATCTGTTCTGCCGGAATCTCCTTCCCTACGAGCGATGTGAAATATTCGTAGCTCAATTCTACGGGGAAAGGCTTTACCGGATCCGGATAGATGTCGACCACCGGGCCGCATATCTCACCTCCTGCAAGCTCTTTGACCAGAAGAGCGGCGAGCTTGAGGCAGTACATGGTGTCGTTCGGGTCTGTACCGCGTTCGTATCTGAATGAAGCGTCGGTGTTAAGTCCGTGGCGACGTGCAGTCTTTCTTATAGAAGTGGGGTTGAAGTATGCGCTTTCGAGGAATATGGAGGTGGTGGATTCGGTCACTCCCGAATCGAGTCCGCCGAACACGCCTCCGATGCACATCGGCTCCTCTTCGTTGCAGATCATAAGGTCGCGGCTGTCGAGCTTGCGCTCCACACCGTCGAGTGTGGTGAACGGGGTGTCCTGCGGACAAGTCTTGACAATGACTTTCCCGCCCTTGATCTTGTCCACGTCGAAGCAGTGGAGGGGCTGGCCCATTCCGAGTAGAATGAAGTTGGTGATGTCGACGATATTATTGATGGGGCGCTGTCCGATTGCCGAAAGGAAGTCCTTCAGCCATTTGGGGCTTTCTGCCACTTTGATGCCGCGGATGGTCACTCCGGAGTAGCGCGGGCAGGCCTGGCTGTCGGCCACGGTCACTTCGATGGCTTTGGCCGCATCCATGCAGTCGGGCTTAAACGTCTCGACTGAAGGACGGTGGACTTTGGGCGCATCCTTGCCTTCGTGGCAGGCCATCCATGCGCTCAAGTCGCGGGCCACGCCATAGTGCGATGCCGCATCCACGCGGTTTGGAGTCAGGTCCACTTCGAGCACATAGTCTGATGAAAGTCCGAAATATTCGGCGGCAGGTGTTCCGGGTTTGAGCTGCGTGTCGATGACCATTATGCCGTCATGCGACGTTCCGACTCCGATCTCGTCCTCGGCGCAGATCATTCCGAACGATTCGACGCCTCTGATCTTCGACTTCTTTATCTGAAACTCCTTGTCGCCGTCATAGAGCGTGGTGCCTACTGTGGCCACCACCACAGTCTGTCCGGCGGCTACATTGGGTGCACCGCATACAATCTGCACGGGCGATTCGCCTCCTAAATCCACTGTGGTTATGTGCAGATGGTCGCTGTTGGGATGCTCTTCGCATGTCAGCACATGTCCGATGACGATGCCGCGAAGACCGCCGCGTATGGATTCTACCTCCTCTACGCCTCCTACCTCAAGTCCTGTCGAGGTCAGGATGTCGGCAAGTTTTTCCGGGGTTGCCGACAGGTCGATATACTGTTTTAGCCAATTATATGATATGTTCATCGCTGATAATATTGTCGTTGGTCAGTTTTTATAGGTGGTCTGTGATTTGGCCTTTTTTGATTTGAAGGCTCAATTTTACGCGCAAATTTACGAAAAATATTCTAATGAGTATAACATTTTGCTTATCCATATTTCAGATTGGTTGAAAAACAGTGCGTCTGCCGTCGTGGCGCATTCTCCGGGGGCACCGGACTGTGATGAACAAAAGTCGGTAATTGTTGTTAAAATTTCGTATTTGCATTTCTTTGGAATGCCGTATTTTGCTCATTTACGTAATATAGTATAATTTTGTGAGTTTAAATAATGTGTCTATAGTCTTTCTGAGTCTCAGTTGTGTCAGGCGACTGCATATAGCTGTCAGATAGAGTTTTTATTATTAATCAAGGGAAATTTATTTATGAAAAAGCCCGTATTGAAGTCGAAAAAGTCAGTGATGGTGATGTCTGCCATTGCATTGTGCGTGATTGCCGCGGTTGTGGTCATATTCGCCATCAAGGGCGGACGCCGTCATAAGGTGGCCGATGAACCTGTGGTGGGCGTCACTCAGGCTTTGGCCGACGATGTGGAGATTTATGGGGAATATGTAGGACGTGTCCGTGCCAGCCAGTTCGTCGAAGTGAGAGCGCGAGTGGAGGGTTATCTCGAGAAAATGCTTTTTGAGGAGGGTTCGGAAGTCAGCAAGGGCCAGGTGCTGTTTGTGATAAATCCTGACACCTACAAGGCCCGTGTCGACAAGGCGCGTGCCCAGCTGAAGAAGGACGAAGCGCAGGCGCAGAAGACCCGTCGCGACCTTGAACGTATACGGCCGCTTTATGAGCAGAATGCGGCGAGTCAGCTTGACCTTGACAATGCGGTGGCCGCCTACGAGACGGCCAATGCCTCGGTAGGTATGAGCAAGGCCGATCTGGCGCAGGCTGAACTTGAACTCAGCTACACTACGGTGCGATCGCCCATCCGCGGCCGTATCAGCGAACGTATGGTCGATGTCGGCACTCTCGTGGGGCCCGGTGCCAAAAGCCTGCTTGCCACCATTGTGGAGAGCGACACGGTGCTGATCGATTTCAGCATGACCGCGCTCGACTATCTTAAGAGCAAGGAGCGAAATGTGGAGCTGGGCGAGAAGAACGCTACCCGCGGTTGGCAGCCGTATGTCACGATAACGCTCGCCGACAACACCGTATATCTTCACCGGGGTATGGTGGACTTTGCCGAACCGCAGGTCGATCCTAACACCGGTACGTTTTCGGTCAGGGCGCGGATGCCGAACCCTGAGCGTTCGATATTGCCCGGACAGTTCACTAAAGTCAGGGTGCTTCTTGACGTGAGGGAAGATGCCACCGTGGTGCCTCTTAAAGGTGTCATCATGGAGAAGGGGGGAGCCTACATATATGTCATGCGCCAGGATTCGACGGTGGAGAAGCGTTTCATAGAGCTCGGACCAGAAGTGGAGAACAGGGCTGTGGTTGAGCGCGGACTTGTGGCCGGAGAAAATGTAGTGGTCGAGGGTCAGCACAAGCTGACTCCGGGCATGAAGGTGCGTCCGGAGGAGGAGACTTTCAGCGGCGAGCGCATCCCGGTCGATGCAGGTGATAATGTTGATGACAAAACAGAGTAGGATTTATGAAAGTAAGCTTTTTCATCGACAGGCCGGTTCTATCGGCAGTGCTGTCGATCATCATAATAGTGGTGGGAGTCATAGGCCTTGTGTCGCTGCCCATCGACCAGTATCCGCAGATTACGCCTCCGGTGGTCAAAGTCAGCGCGTCATATCCGGGAGCAAGTGCGCTGACGGTCTCCCAGGCCGTGGCCACGCCTATAGAGCAGGAGCTTAACGGTACGCCGGAGATGCTCTACATGGAGTCGTCGTCGAGCAATTCCGGTGGCTTCTCGGCCACCATCACTTTTGACATCAATGCCAATCCGGAACTTTCGGCGGTCGAGGTGCAGAACCGTATCAAGCTGGCCGAGAGCCGTCTGCCTCAGGAAGTGGTGCAGAACGGCATTTCGGTCGAGAAGCAGGCTTCGAGCCAGCTGATGACCATCTGCCTCAATTCGAGCGACGCTAAGTTTGACGAGATATATCTGAGTAACTTCGCCACTTTGAACGTGGTCGACCTGTTGCGCCGTCTGCCCGGCGTAGGACGTGTGTCCAACATCGGAAGCCGCTACTATGCCATGCAGATATGGGTGCAGCCCGACAAGCTGGCCAATCTGGGCATAACGGTGGCCGACCTTCAGAAGGCGCTTAAGGACCAGAACCGCGAATCGGCGGCCGGTGTGCTCGGACAGCAGCCTGTGACAGGCCTGGACATAACGATTCCCATCACCACGCAGGGGCGTCTGTCGTCGGTCAACCAGTTTGAGGAGATCGTGGTCAGGGCAAATCCCGACGGATCTATCATACGTCTGCGCGACGTGGCCCGCATATCGCTCGAAGCGCAGTCATACAACACGGAGAGTGCCATCAACGGCGAGAATGCCGCGGTCCTGGCCGTGTATATGCTTCCCGGCGCAAATGCCATGGAGGTGGCCGGACAGGTCAAGGAGGCTATGGAGGAAATCAGCCGCAACTTCCCGGAAGGACTGTCCTACAGCATCCCGTTCGACATGACCACATATATATCGGAGTCGATACATGAGGTCTATAAGACGCTGTTTGAGGCTCTGTTTCTGGTGATTCTGGTGGTGTTCCTGTCGTTGCAGAGCTGGCGCGCCACGTTGATTCCGCTCGTGGCGGTGCCTATATCGCTTGTCGGTACGTTCGGCTTTATGCTCGTGTTCGGCTTCTCGCTCAATATGCTCACTCTGCTTGGCCTCGTGCTGGCCATCGGTATAGTGGTCGACGACGCCATCGTGGTGGTCGAGAATGTCGAGCGTGTCATGGAAGAGGAGGGACTGCCTCCCCGGGAGGCCACCAAAAAGGCCATGCAGGGACTGGCAAGTCCCATCATAGCCACGTCGCTGGTGCTTGCGGCCGTGTTTGTGCCGGTAAGTTTCCTCGGTGGCATCACCGGGTTGCTCTACCGCCAGTTTACGGTGACCATAGTCGTGTCGGTGCTTCTTTCTGCGGTTGTGGCCTTGACTCTCAGTCCGGCCATGTGTTCGCTGATCCTGAAGCCCCGCGACAGCAATCGGCAGAAGAACGTGGTGTTCCGCACCATCGACCGCTGGCTTGCTTCCGGCAATGACAGTTTTGTGTCGATCATAGGAAAGACGCTGGCGGCTAAGAAGCGGATGTTTGTGGCGTTTGCCGTTATGATAGCATTTATTTTTGTCATTAACAGGCTTATGCCGTCGAGTTTCCTTCCGATAGAGGACCAGGGATATTTTAAAGTGGAGCTTGAACTTCCCGAAGGGGCTACGCTTGAACGTACCCGCAAAGTGGCCGACCGTGCCATCCAGTATCTGATGGCCAATCCGGCGGTGGAGTATGTCCAGAGTGTGGCCGGCAGCAGCGGACGTGTCGGCAGCAACCAGTCGCGATGCGATCTTACGGTCATATTGAAGCCGTGGGAGGAGCGCGACGGAGCCACTATCGACGACATAATGGCGCAGGTCAAAGCCGACATGGGCGAGTACCCGGAGTGCCGTATCTATCTGTCGCGTCCGCCGGTCATTCCCGGCCTTGGTACGTCAGGTGGATTTGAGATGCAGCTTGAGGCGCGGTCCGATGCCACTCTCGAAGATCTGGAGAGTGCTACCGACACGCTGATGTACTATGCGTCGAAGTGCAAGGCCATATCCGGACTGTCGTCGTCGCTTCAGGCCGATATACCTCAATTGTATTTCGACGTCGACCGTGACAAGGTGAAATTTGCCGGCGTTCCTCTCGCTGATGTATTCTCGACTATGAAAGCATACACCGGTGCCGTCTATGTCAATGACTTCAATATGTTTAACCGCATCTACCGTGTGTATCTGCAGGCCGAGGCTCCTTACCGCGAGCATCGCGACAATATAAATCTGTTTTTTGTCAGGGGTTCCGGCGATGTGATGATTCCGTTGACCGCGCTCGGAACGGCATCGTACACCACCGGCCCGGGAAGCATACGCCGATTCAATATGTTCAATACGTCGCTGATCCAGGGCGATGCCGCCAATGGCTACAGTTCAGGCGAGGCTATGGAGGCTCTTGAAAAGATCGCTTCCGAACATCTGCCCGACAATATCGGAGTGGAGTGGAGCGGACTTTCCTATCAGCAGAAAAAGGCCGACGGACAGACCGGGCTCGTGCTCGGATTGGTGTTCATGTTCGTATTCCTATTTCTTGCCGCGCTTTACGAAAGCTGGACCGTTCCGTTGGCCGTGCTGTTGTCGTTGCCGGTAGCCGCGCTCGGGGCTTATCTCGGAGAGTGGGCCTTCGGACTTGAGAATGACATCTATTTCCAGATCGGTCTTGTGATGCTGATGGGTATGGCCGCCAAGAATGCCATATTGATCGTGGAGTTTGCCAAGGAGCAGACCGACAAAGGCGAAGATGCCTACCAGGCGGCCGTCTATGCCGCGCGTCTGCGTTTCCGTCCTATTGTGATGACTTCGCTTGCGTTTATCCTCGGTATGGTGCCCATGGTGCTTGCTTCCGGTCCGGGTTCGGCAAGCCGGCAGGCCATAGGCACGGGCGTATTTTTCGGAATGCTGTTTGCGGTGGTGTTCGGCATATTGACTGTGCCTTTCTTCTTTGTGATAATCAAAAATGCCCTGTCGAGGAGAAAAAAGTCGTCCTCAGTGGAACTCGATGAATCAAATATGCGCTGATTATGAAATTGAATGGTTATTTATTTAGATATCTGATGGTGTCGGCGGCCGTGGCCTGCTGCCTGTCGTCGTGCAAGCTCGGGCAGAAGTACGTAAGCCCTGAGATTGACCTGCCCCAGGAGCTGTATGAAGGCGTTCCCGGAAGTCTGGCACTGTCGGACGACACTATCACCGTGGCCGACTTAAGCTGGTGGGAGGTGTACAGCGACACTGCTTTGCATGCGCTAATAGCTCGGACGCTCGAACATAATAAGGATCTGCTGATGGCGCGTGCAAGGATTCAGGAGCTGGCCGCGTTGAAGCGGGTCAGCACCTCGCAGCTGTTTCCTCAAGTGGGAGGCGAGGCTTATGCTCAGAAGGAAGGACTTAATTACGGAGGCGACAACTTTAAGCCCGATCCGGAATATGGCATCAAGGTGTCGGCTACGTGGGAGCTTGACCTGTGGGGCAATATACGGTGGGCGCGCGACAAGAGCGTAGCTGAATATCTGTCGGCGGTCGAGTCGCGCCGGGCGCTTCAGATAAGTCTGGTGGCGCAGGTGGCCACGTCATATTTCCAGCTTCTGGCTCTTGACACGGAGCTGGACATCGTGCGCCGTACCCTGCATGCCAGGGAGGAGGGCGTGCGTCTGGCCAAACTGCGTTTTGAGGGCGGACTGACCTCCGAGATGGCCTATCAGCAGGCGAGGGTCGAGTATGCCCGCACAGCCACTCTCATACCTACTCTTGAACGGTCCATCGCCATCAAGGAGTCTGACATAGCTTTTATAGCCGGCGATTATCCGAGGCACATCGCACGCAATATATCGTCGATCGACACTGTGATGCCGTCGACGCTTCCTGTGGGACTGCCTTCGGAGTTGCTTCAGCGGCGTCCTGACGTGCGTGCCGCCGAGCAGAGCCTGCGTGCGGCCAATGCGGCGGTCGGCGTGGCGTATACCAACAGATTCCCGCGGCTGGCGCTTACAGCTCGCGGAGGTTTTGAGAATGATGAGCTTGCCGACTTCCTTAAGTCGCCGATGTACTTCTTCAGCGGAGCCATAACCGGCCCGATATTCGATGCCGGCAACCGTCAGGCGGCATACCGCGCGAAGCAGGCCGCTTACGAGCGCGAGACGCTGAACTATGAGAAGACGGTGCTTGCCGCATTCAAGGATGCTCACGACGCGATAGTCAACTATTCAAAGACGAGCGACATATATAAGTCAAGGCTTGAACTTCTCCGCGCGGCCAAGACTGCCACCGACCTGGCGCAGCTCCAGTATATCAACGGTGTGATCGGATACCTTGATGTGCTTGATGCCCAGCGTTCATACTTCGACGCTCAGATCAGCTTCAGCAATGCCAACCGCGACGCGTGCATAGCCTTCGTGGACCTTTATGCCGCGCTTGGAGGCGGATGGTCGCCGGCTTCGGAATGACGCCGGCTGGTGCCTTCAAGAGGGATGATGCCGGCCGTGTCACGACGTCCAGCGGGCGGCGGTGAAAAATTTTATCCCAATTTTGCAGTATAATCCGGCGCAGGGTGTATTAACTTTGCAGAAAATAAACCTTAAAACATACTGCAATGAGAAGACACACCACACCGCGCGCACCGCGCTTTGACCGCGAATGGAAAGAGATGATAGAACTGTTGCCCGAACATCGCCGGGCAGTAATGGAGCGGGCTATCAGGGAATATCAACTATCCGGCAGTGAGCCTTCCGGTCTGGAGGGGGCTGAAGTCATGGCATTCATGCTGGTCAGAAAGATTGTCGACCGACGCGCCAGACAGCGTAATGCCCGGCTAAGGAGAATGCAGAGCCTGACCCGACAGGACTGTGTTACGGCTGCAGGAGATAACGCTGGAGAAGAGTCAAAGCGTCCGGCTCCGGTTAATGAGTCTGCCGATAAGCCAGATGATGGACCTGCCGATAAGCCCCATCCGACACCGCGCACCTCCAGCAGTAAATCGCAAAATCGACAGCCCAAGTCCGACCCTGCCCGCCGTCACCGCCCGATAGTCAAGCGTCTGAACCGCCTAAATCCAAAAAGATGAATATCAATAATTGGAGGGTAGCGTTATGATTCCCTCAAGTGGTAAAAGATCCAAAAACGACACAGACTCTCAGAAATTCCGGGAGTCTGCGTTATGGGATTGAATCTTCAGTATATCATTTAAAAATAGCGCCGTCAAGAGAGGAATTAACTCCGTATAAGCTCTTAGTTGCCGTTAAATAATGCAATACATAGTTACACTTGTCATTGTCTGAATCCCGATAGACTATAATGACAATATTACCGTCGATATAATAAGTGGCAGAGGTCGGATTTTCGTCATTCCAGTCCAATTTGCAGGTATCATCAGAATAAAATATTATGGCTGGCGGGTATCCTCGACTCCATCGTTTATTACATAATAATTCCTTAGAGAGAACTCCTGTTTTCCTTGCATATAATGCGATAGGTACATTTAAAATATCGCTTGAACCAATATTAATCCCATCGACAGAGGCTGTAATTCTAAATGGAGTATTTTGCCAATTGGCATTGTCGAATGTGGTCTCGTTTCCGATGGTCAGGGACAATACGCCAAAGGCATCCGATGTTGCGGTCGTCTGTTCGTCGCAGATTATAGCTCCTTTACTGTCAGTTATCTTAATGGATACATTGACTTTTTCATTTGTCCTGGGTTCTCCGGTATTTGTGTCAAGTAATGACACTTGATACCCTATTTGAGCATTGCCTTGAAATACAAAGCTACTAATAAATAGTAAAATAATTGTTGTGCTAATTTTCAGTTTCATATTATAATTATCTCGCAGGTTAGTTAGTCGTCCACCATATATAATTTGCCATTTTTAACGCTGTAATGAAAGGCCCATCCGGAATTAGCATTCCGATAGACGTATACATTATTTCCATCTATTTCAAAAGGACATTTTTCTGTACGAGGTTCGTATGGATCAGGATCCACGTATGTGGCTATTCCATTTGAGGAAAATGTCATACGACAATTATCATACATACTGACAGTCATATTTGTAAGAATGTCGAGTGTGAGAACTCCTGTCCGCTTTGCATATTCTGCAATTGGAACTGAAAGGATGTCGCTTGAACCAATATTAATCCCATCGACAGAGGCTGTAATTCTAAATGGAGTATTTTGCCAATTGGCATTGTCGAATGTGGTCTCGTTTCCGATGGTCAGGGACAATACGCCAAAGGCATCCGATGTTGCGGTCGTCTGTTCGTCGCAGATTATAGCTCCTTTACTGTCAGTTATCTTAATGGATACATTGACTTTTTCATTTGTCCTGGGTTCTCCGGTATTTGTGTCAAGTAATGACACTTGATAACCCATTTGTCCGTAGGCGGTGAATGCCATAAACATGGCAATTATTGAAATGATCTGTTTCATGAGTTCTGAATTATTTTCTGCGATATATGTTTATGGTGCTTTTACCTTTTTTCTTTAAGGCAAGAATATCGTCGGTCAGCTCTATAATGGTATAGGTGAGATTGGAATGTTCGGAATCGTCAAATTTTATTTTTATGTCGCCCGCCTGAGGCTTATTCAACACAAAAGTGAATGAAGCGCCATTATGTTCACCGCTTAAGTCTGTGTTGAAAATAAGGATTTCTTCCTCGTCTGACGATTCATTTTGCCATGTCCCATATATCATCGGGCCAAGAACTTCTATTGGCAAGTTAATGCCATACCCTCCGTCAAAACTGAAAAGTTGATTCTTTTTAAACCGTGGAAAGTAATTGCCGATAAGCATGCAAGTACCGTCATGTGTCTTGGTACGCACGTCCACCGCACCACCTATAATGCTCGCTCCTGCGACCTTTGCATGTGCAAAGTAATTGTAGTACATATTCTTAGATGCATAGGACGGCTTAGCTTTAATGACGAAACCGTCATAATTGAACACAGGATTGATATAAGTGTTTTCAAGTTTGTTGTAAGGTAAGGCAATTCCTTCAAAACTATGCGTCAATCCCAACGGCTCATCATTATTGGCATCCAATACTTCATCAAGAAAGGCTGTGGCTATAGGCTCTTCGTTACCCTCTGTTTCGACGTTAAATCCCACCTCTACCGGATATACGATTGGTTCGCTGACCTCGGTGCGGGTCACTAAACTTTGTGCACTTGTTGTAATACAAGTCGTATTCTCAAAAGGAGGGAAAAGATTATGTTCTTGTTTTAAAAAATCAAAGCTTAATTTAGGACCTATATCTTCTGTCTCAAATTCTTGGTTGAATAAATTCTCGAGGGTTTTATAATATAGGAATATCTGCCAGTCTATTCCGATAGATGCGGCAAGGACACCTTTGGCATAAGTCTCAGGATTATAAATTTCACTCAGATTCCTCAACACTCCATATCCCAGTTCTCCTGTAAACCGAGGTCCTGCATTAACTCTAATCCCGGCTCCTGCAAGATCGCCGATTAAACCAAATCTTGCGGCTATCTCCAGTCCGGTAAAAATTTCTCCATCCAGCTGAATATATGTCTTTACTTGGCCTAAATCATCGGGCTCAGCGTTATTGCGCATCACGAGGGGTTCGGAGAATATGTTTGAACCGTTCTGACGAGTCCATTCATACATTATGGCAAATTCCCGCGTCAAGTCAAGTTTGAGCTTCAAAGCCGCTTCAATTTTTAAAAATGCGGCAAAGTCAAACGATGGGATAAATACGAGAGCAATCGGCGTGAGCGTCCGTGTCCGTTCTAAGTATGTTTTCTTTGACTCAGTCTTATCGAGGTCAATATTAAGCCCGATCTCAGCCTTAGGTTTCAATATACACTGCAGATGATAGAAGTGTCTGCGGGGGTTAAACACCACGTCAGTAAATTCTACATCTAATGATATACCCGCGTTGACATAATCTGTACTTAGGTTAATGCTTCCCAAATTACCATTATAGCCGGGAGCATGGCTCATAATCTTAGCCATCTTCTGTAATTCCGGATCAGATGAGTCGCCGGCATAGAAATACTCTGAAAATATTTCAGATGGGTCTACAGTCTCGATGTTAATTCTGACACCGTCGGACTCTCTGCTTGAAGATGTAACTCGAGCGCAGACGCCGACGGGAAACAATTCGGTAATTTGTCCATAAAAAATAAGTTCTCCAACATCAGGTACAACAGATGACGGTGCCGCAATAGAGTAAAGAATTGATTTCCCATTGTATGATTTGATGTGGGGCATATCAATGTCGTCTTTTAAAACCCTTACATTTGGCTTTATTTCCAATCTGTTGCGGCTGCCAAATGCCACACTGTCAATCTCTGCTATTGGAATGGCGCGTTTAATGTCTCCATGGGATTGAAAAACCTGGCATAATCCGAGTGAATCGTTGTTTTCAATAGTGATTGATTGTATACTGTCGGTATAGAAAAGGTTGACTTCTCCTGAATTGCGGAATACAAGCAACTGCTTATGCGGAGTTTCAGAAGCGTATGATATCAAGAATGTCAACGTGGCTACAAGTATGAAGAAGATCTTTTTCATTTTTTGATGAACTTTAATGTGGAACGCTGAAAACTTAACAAGTAAACTCCTGCGGTTAAATCCGTAATATCAATTCGTGTCGGTTGACAAGCATTATCAACCTTAAAAGTCTTAATTTGAGTACCTTTAGTATCGTAAATTGAACACTTTGAGTCGATCATATTTCCGGTATTGCGATAAATCACTATTTCATTGTCCTTAAACACCACATAGGGTGCATCACCATATATGTTGTTGACCGATGATTCCTCTGAGTTGCCGAAGCTATAGCTGACAATATCGTCAATCAGATAGCTTTTTGAGTCAATAACTATTGACTCACCCTCAAAGTGGATTTGAGGTTTTTCTTCCAGCATGACACAACTTAAGGAATTATCGGCATGCTTTAACCAAATGCAGTTGATTTCAGATTTTGCAAAAGCTGTCACTGAAAAGGTGATGATTAAAAAACTAATAAAATAAATTCTCATTATGATTGGGGAGTGTTAAAATTATCTGTTCATCCAAATGCGTAACCAGTAGTCATAGTCCACATCGTTAAAATAATTCGGCAGAGAGCCATTATAAGTAGACTTTGCAAATGGTATGCGGTAGCTAAGTTAAAACTTTTTGCGCTCACAACAAAGCGATTTACTGGAAATCATCAAAAATAACCGGCTCCAGGCTTTTCGGATTTAATATTTCCCGATTCGATTATGTTCGTTGTATCGTCAAATTATAAGGAGAGCCGCAGAGTTGTATGTGTATGTCATTTGATAAATATGCTGTCGCCGCGCAGCTCGGTCTTGACATGGAATACTTTTTCGATGATTCTTAATGATTTATCAAGGTCGTTAGTCGGGATTGGGCCTGTGAACAGTTCGGAATCCAATGATGGAGCGGCAATGACATTTTTGCCGTAGTAAAGTTCTATCGCATTTACGATGTCGCTGAACCGTCGTGATTCGAAGCGTATGTCTGTGGGTCCGATAGAATATCTGTGGCCGGCATCATTCCGATACACATTTATTTCGCCATTTAATTTGGATATGAATGCTGTTTCTCCCGGTTTCATTTCCATGTCCTTATGGTATGTAGGTACGGATACTTTTATGGCGCCTTTTTCGAGATATATCTCTACCTGGTCAGAACTGTTTCTGCTATGGAGATTGAACGTAGTGCCTAATACCGTAATTTCGACAAATTCCGTGGATATGATAAATGGATTACCCGAGATTTTGGCTATTTGAAACAAACCTTCACCTTCCCAATTGATAGATCTTATCGTGTCGTTAAACGACGACAGCTTATAGCATATCGTAGATGCCGGGCCAAGCTTTATGGTGCTGCCGTCGGGAAGAGTGGCATTTGCCGACTCGCCATTTGAAGTGCTGATTGAGATTTCTTTTGTGATGATATCCTCATATATGCCGTAATTTGACGATTGGATGAAGAAGTATATGCTTACGATGACGAGAATCGGTATTACTGCGGCCGCTATGCCGAGATATACCCTGTACTTCTTGTATCGGCGGCTGTTGTCGGAATTTATATCGGAAAGGATGTTTTCGTATATCGAATCTATGTCGAGATCCGTATCGTCATGAATATCCCCGATGCTGTTTAGTCCGGCATCGAGTTCTTCATCGGTCATAGCTTTTGCTTCCTCAATGAATGCCTTAAGCTCTTCCGAGTTTAATTCGTTATCGTGAAATTGTCTGAACTTGTCATTCATAATTTGAAATGATTGTTATGATCGCCAGTCGATAGTTCTGGCCAGTTTATCCTTTAATATTTTTAATCCTGCAGACAGGCCGTTTCTGACAGTCTTTTCCGATAGGCCCATCTGTATGGCTATTTCTGTATTTGACATTCCTTTCAAGCGTGACATCACGATCATTTGACGCTGCTTGGAGGGAAGAGATTCGATTATCTTATTGAATACGCGCAAAAAGTCCTTATACTCCAGCGAATAATTATCTTTTGACGATATTATATTCTGATATTCCAGATAATCCTCATAGATGGGACTGCTCAACCGTTTGCGGAATATGTCGATTCGACGTTTATATGCCCAGGAATACAAAAGTGTCGATAAGCTTTTGCGGGGGTCGATATTCTCCCGATGGTTCCAGAGATAAAGAAATATATCCTGGACAATCTCTTCAGCATCCTGAGTGCCTACCGTGGCTTTACTGAGGTAATTAATCAGACGCCGCACGTACAGTCTATAAATGGCATTGAACGCCTTGATGGAACCTTTCCGCATTGATTCCACTAAGAGTTGTTCCGATATGTCGTTGTTTGTATCCAATAGTCTTGTTGAAAATGTTGCAAAATTAATTGAAAATCCAATAAGGCCAATAGGGATGGTGTAAAAACTAAAATATGTTTTAGAACATAAAAAAATGTCGGGACATAACGGCACCTGTTACGAATGCCATATTGAAACAAATTCATCAACTAACCTTAATTACATGAATAGTAGATTTTACATTCGTATTGCCTCAATTATCATATTGAGTTTTACATCTATCCTGCACGCGGGTGCCGTGAAGACACAGAATGTGACGGTAAGCATCGAGAACGGAACTTTAAAAAGTCTGTTCAAGATGATAGAAGAACAAACGTCATACGAGTTTTCATATAAGGATAATGCCGTCGACAGTGTGGTAGGATTGACATTTAAAATGAACAATGCTCCAGTGTCAAAAGTCCTGGACAGGGTGTTTAAGAACCGCAATTTGGAATATCATATCATTTCGGGCCATTTGATAGTGGTGACTGATAAAGTCAATACTGACCCGTCAGGCCGGAATGCAGGTAAGGAGATGATATCCGGAGAGGTGTTTGATGGATCGGGCCAGCCTGCGATCGGTGCCACGGTCATGGTGAAAGGTACGAATCATGGCACTTCGACAGATGTGGACGGGAAATACTATCTGTCGGACGTTCCCGAAGATGCAGTTGTAGTGGTGTCGCTTATTGGATGCCAGCCGGTTGAGATTCCGGTTTCCGACACGGGTTCATTGGCTAAGATAGAGCTTAAGGACGATGCAAAATTGCTGGATGAAGTGGTTGTGGTCGGTTATGGAACCCAAAAGAAGTCGGATGTTACCGGTTCGGTGGCGCGTGTAAAGCTCGGCGACGTGGCCACTTCACCTAATGCCAGCATCGTTTCGGCACTCCAAGGTGCCGTGGCAGGACTAAATATAGGTCAGGTCAATTCCGCCGGCGGCTCGGCCAATATCGAAGTCCGCGGCCGCTCAACTCTTAACGGCAACACAAATGTGCTGATAGTCCTGGATGGAATAGTCTACAATGGAACAATGGCATCGCTGAATCCTGCCGACATAGAGTCGATCGATGTCCTTAAGGATGCCAGTTCTAAGGCTATATATGGAGCTTCCGCTTCAAATGGAGTGATTTTGATCACTTCAAAGAAAGGCGTCAGAGGAAAACCTGTTGTGAATCTTTCAGCATCTTTCGCCTTCCAGTCGCCTACTAAAAAGCTTCATCCGATGAACAGGGAGCAGAAGATACGTTCGTTGTACGATTACTATTGGAATGACGGCGGCTATGTTCAGAATTCCAATGGAGACTGGGTTGTCAATGCCGATTTTGACGTGGCTTCAAAGGTTGAGGCAACACAGGTGGACGGCTACAACAGCGGGTTGGACTTCGATTGGGTGGATGCCGGTACACAGGACAGCTATTATATGAACTATCAGTTCAGCGTAAGTCAGCAGACAGACCAGACGCGTTACTACATATCTCTCGGTTGGACCGATCAGCACGGATATATACTTAATGATAACTTTGACAGGAAAAATGCCCGTGTGAATATCGAAAGTTCCATATTCCCATGGATGAGAATCGGCACACAGACTTTTGGCTCATTCATGAACTATTCGGGATCGTCTCCTAACTTGCATGATCTTTACATCTATAGCCCTTTGAATTCCCCCTGCGACTCTGATGGCAATTTCGTTTACCAGCCGAACGGTACGCTTGTCAATCCATTGATCTCCACAGACAGCAGTGATAAGAATCTGCAGAATCAACTTTCGGCACTTGCTTATGTAGATATTGATTTCCCATTTCTTAAGGGATTGAATTATAGGATGAACTGGGGTAACAACTACAAGTGGAATCAGCATTTCTACAGCAGCGAATGGGGCGCCAACCTGAAAGGGAATGCCTATAAAAATACAAGTTCGACCTACGATTATACATTTGACAATATATTTACATACCGTGGCATTATTGCGGATAAGCACAAATTTGACATAACGGCGGTGTTCGGATGGCGTAAACAGTCATACGAGTATACTGGTTCGACAGGCGAGCAGTTTACAGACTTATCGTTGGGATACAACAATCTCGGCCTGGCTACAATCCAAAAGATAACCTCAAGTGCATGGCAGGAACAGTATGAATATCAGATGGGTCGTGTAAATTATAATTTTGACAACCGTTATCTGTTGACTGCAACGCTTCGCCGTGACGGCTTCTCAGGATTCTCAGCCGCCAACCGCTATGGACTTTTCCCTTCGTGTGCAGTAGGCAGGGTGCTTTCTAATGAGAAATTTTTCAGGTATGACAAAGTTGACAATTTAAAGGTTAGGGTATCGTATGGTTCCAACGGCAATCTGACAAACCGCTATTCGTCGCTTGCCACCATGCAGAATGACAAATATGTATTTGGCGACGGCGGCCAGACGTCGTTTGGGCAGCACATGCATAGCATGCCCTCCAACCTGAAATGGGAATCTACAAGAGGAATGAACTATGGTTTTGACCTGGCGATGTTTGACTATCGTCTGAATGTCGGATTTGACTATTACCGCATGACCACCGATAATCTGCTTTGGAGCGTGCGCATTCCTTCAATCACCGGTTTCGAGACCATCTTGTCGAATATCGGTAATCTGCAGAACCGGGGAGTAGAAATCTCTATCGACGGCGACATAATCCGCAATCGTGAATGGAGGTGGAATGTAGGTCTGAACTTCTCCCGGAACGTAAACAAGATAACAAAGCTTCTTGGCGATGTTGACGGCGACGGAAAGGAGGACGATCTCGTGGCGAGCGGTCTGTTCATCGGTCATTCGAACAACGTCATATATGACTATAACGTACTCGGTCTATGGGGTACTGAGGATGAAAAGAATGGTATCATTCCGGCAGGGACCTATGTGGGATGTGAAAGAATCGAAGACCTGGACGACAGCGGCTCGATCGACGCTACTAACGACAGGAAGATAATCGGCTCGAAGGATCCGTCGTTCCGTGCAAGTCTGACGTGCAATGTGTCGTATAAGCAATGGAGCCTTTATGCGATGTTCAATTCAATTGTCGGTGTTAAGGACAACTATTTGGGTAATAATAACCCGCTGTCGGACCTTGCCAACAACTCGGGCGACAACTTTATCAAGCACAATATGTTTACCGAGGTTGATTATTGGCGTCCGGACCATCAGGATGCCGAGTACCGTGTGCCGGTGCGTGTTCCGAGTGTGCAGCCCGGTCATTGGAAAAACCGTAGCTTTGTGCGGCTTCAGGATCTGTCGCTGGCCTATGATTTTGACCGTAAAGTTCTGAGAAAAATCGGTCTGCAGAGCTTGAGACTGTCGATTACGGGTAAGAACCTATTTACATTGACCAAGTGGAAGGGTTGGGATCCTGAAACCGGCGACGGACTGTCCATTTCGTCATATCCTGTCATGCGGTCGTATACATTCGGTATTAATATGTCTTTTTAAATCCTTGTAACAATGAAACTTAAATATATCTTAAAAAGTATAGTGCTGGGCACTGTCATCTTCTCCTCAACCTCCTGCTCTGATTTTCTTGATGAAAAGGCACTTGATTTTAAGAGCGATACGAATTCATATTCGACTGTGTCTGATTTTGACAAATCATTGGTGTACATGTATGCCAAGGTGCGAGATGAATTTTACTCCGGAGGCGAACAGCCGGTGTCGGACTACATATTCGGATGCGATCTTGTCTGGGATGGGCAGATTCAAGGTGCGCAGCGGTTTAACGACTACTTAAATACGTGTAATCCGAGCAATGACTATCTATTGGTACATTGGCGAAATCTTTATCGTCTGATAGGTGAGTGCAACACGGTTCTCAACAGGCTTGCGTCGTCGGGAGCGGGTGACGCGGATAGAATCCGGATTGAGGCAACTGCCAGATTCTTCCGTGGATTTGCATACCGCAGCCTGGTGTATCTCTATGGAGGTGTGCCTTTGGAACTTCAGGAAGTCAGGTCGCCGAAGACAGACTATGTGCGTGCATCAAAGGAGGATGTACTGAAGGCTATCGTTGAGGATTTGAAGTTTGCATCGGAGAATCTGCCGGCGATAGACGCCGTTAAGGATGGCTATGTCTCCGATTTGGCCGCTTACCACCTGTTGTCTGAGGTGTATTTGGCATCGGGTGAATACCAGAAAGCTTATGATGCAGCTTCAAAAGTGATCGATTCGCCGTCGATGGCCTTGATGACCGAGCGTTTCGGTTCGTTGAAAAATGATGAGGGCGACGTGTACTACGATCTGTTCAGAAGCAACAATCAGAACCGTGCAGGGGGTAATACCGAGGCCATCTGGGTCATCCAATATGAAACAGGTGTGGAAGGTGGACATAATGATGTGACTAATGTGTATGGGAGCGGGTATAAACTGGAAAGACTTATGGCTCCTCTTGTTCGCGACCTTAAGATCGATGGAGAGTCCGTGTCGCCTTTCCTTTGGCCATATTCAACATTTCAGTCAGGTGGACGCGGAGTGGGTTGGGGCATTCCCACAATCTATTTTTCAAATACGATCTGGGAGACTTCCGATTGGAATGATATGCGCAATTCAAACTATAATGTACACAGGAAGTTCTATTGCGATAATCCGAAGTCAAAATTTTATGGACAGATACTGGACACGGAAAATCCTCCGGCCGGTGTGACGGTGCCATGTCGTGAGTGGTATGCCTATTCGACCAAATGCACGACTCCGGGACAGCATCCTGCAAATCTTTTATCGAATGCGTCCGGACTGCTTACCGGTAATGCCGGGTTCACTTATACGGATCAATACGTAATGCGTCTGGCCGAGACTTATCTGCTTAGGGCTGAAGCATCGTTCGGCCTCGGCAATGCAGAGTTGGCAGCGGAGGATATCAATGTCATAAGAAGCCGTGCGAACGCTAAGCCGTGTTCAGCTGCAGAGGTGGATATCGACTATATCCTTGACGAAAGAATGAGAGAACTCGGTATTGAAGAGAAGCGCAGGCTTACTCTCGGCCGACTTGGACAAGTTTATCGGCGTACGGTGCAGGTGGCCAAGAATCCTTTGGTTAGAAATATGGCCGAACACCATAATTTGTGGCCCATACCTTATTCAGAAATTGAAAGGAATAAGGATGCGGTTTTGGAGCAGAATCCGGGATATTGATAATCGACGACTATGATTAAAGAACAGATATTACGTATAGGTATGGCGGCAGTGGCTTCTGTGTTCGGGGCGATGTATTCTGATGCTCAGTCATTGCCGTATGTCCTTGATTTTGTACATAATAATCCTGGAGAAGCCCCTTATGTGACGAAGTATACCGATCCATATTATCTAAAGACGCTCGGGTTCAACGGGTCGGTGGTTCATTGGCATGTGAATTGCGCGGTAGATTACTCCAGTCTTGCTCCGGATGCTATTGCACCGGAAAGTGATGAATACAGATGGATACATGGTAAGGCATCGGCGATAGACAGTGCGCTTGCAGTATTTGACCAGGCCGGGCTGGCGGTGTATCCGTTTACGGACTTCTGTGTGTTTCCAAAAAGTATATGGGAAAAGTTCGGGAACGAGATATCGGCCGGCTCGTCGGGCAAGCCCGATATAAACATGCCGATGACCCGGAAACTTCTGAAGGTGCAGATCGACGAGATATTTTCACGCTTTCCGTCGTTGGGCGGATTGACGCTTAGGTTCGGGGAGACATATCTGCATGACACTCCATGGCATAGCGGCAATAGTCCGATAGGGACAAATGCCGTCGACGACCATGTGACGTTAATCAATCTGCTCCGCGAGGAAGTCTGTGTCAAGCGGAATAAAAAGCTTTTCTACCGCACATGGGATTTTGGATTTAACTTTCACAATAATCCGGAGTTTTATCTGGCTGTTACCGACCGGGTGGATCCTCATCCAAATTTGATTTTCTCAATTAAGTATCAGCAGGACGATTACCACAGGATGACTCCATTTAATCCGACTTTAGGCATCGGCCGGCATCAACAGATCGTCGAGTCGCAGTCGAGGATGGAAGCATACGGAAAGGGGGCGCATCCGTACTATGTGGCGTCGGGAGTGATAGACGGTTGGCCTGAAACGGTCAAGGAGATTGAATTCGGCACTCATAGATTTACCGGGAGAATGACTCCGGAAGGTTCTCCTCGCGGTATATCAGACCTGGTTGATACAGGGCTTCTCAAAGGTGTTATGACTTGGTCGCACGGCGGCGGATGGCAGGGTCCATACATAAAGAATGAAATCTGGACTGATCTTAACACCTATGTGGTGGCGAAATGGGCTCAGAATCCATCACTTTCAGAGTCGGAGCTATTCAATGATTTCTGTAGCCATATAGGATTAGATTCGGCGAATGCGGCCTTGTTCCGCAGGATTGCTACGCTAAGTATAGAAGGAGTCAGGAAGGGGCAACTTAACAGCTATGTCAAAAATGATGTGTGGTGGAGCCGCGATGAATTCTTTTCCGCATCTTCCAATGTCCCGATAATCAGAGAAGCATTCCAACTCGGTGTCGTTGATTCCATATTGGCAGAAAAGGATGAAGCCGTAAGTATATGGTCAGAGATAGCGAGCCTTTCAGATTCCATGAATTGTGAAGACGAGGAGCTTCTTGATGCTATACGGGTGTCGTGTGAGTATGGAAGGATCAAATATGACCTGATAAGGCACATGTGGCGTCTGATGGTGGAGTCATATAAGTATGATGCATTTGGCGAGATGGATAAGGCTCGGGTAAAGATATCGCTCGATTCGTATGATAGATTATGGAATGAATGGCGACGGCTTAAGGACAACAGTGACTCGTGTGCATCGATATATACAGATCTGGCTTTCCGGAATAAAAGGGAGGGAAGCGTCGGCGAACTTGTCGACAGGCTTAAGAAGCTGACGGAATATTGACGTATCGTGTGGATTATTTAGAAAGAAGGCCGTCGCATTTATCCGAATAGGAAAGTGCGACGGCTTAATGTCTAATAGGCGCAAGTTGCGTAATCCGCTATGGGGCCTTATTTTGCTTTTTGGTAGAGGTAGCGTTTGATGGAGCGTTTGGGGGTCTTTTCAAATTCCTGGTAGAGGACTTTGACGTGGCGGATCTGCGAGTAGGCGGGGAGTTCTTTGTTCAGTTCGGTCACGTTGTCGTTCATAAGTTTTTCCATTCCGTCCATCCTGACGCCGTCTTTGGTGGCTTGTTCGAGATCGGGATAGATGAGTGCCGCGAGCTGTCCTCCTCCTTCGTCGATGACGAGCGACTCGGCTACGAGGGGCATGTTGTTTAGCTTCTGTTCGATTTCCTCCGGGTATATGTTTTGTCCTGACGGACCGAGGATCATGTTCTTGTTGCGTCCTCTGATATAGATGAATCCATCGGGATCTACGGTGCAGAGGTCGCCCGTGTTCATCCAGCCGTCGCGGAATATTTCATCGGTGGCTTTCTGATTCTTAAAGTAGCCCTTCATGACGTTGTCGCCTTTGACCCAAAGTTCGCCGGGAACATTTTCCGGATCCGGCGATTCGACCCGGCACGCCATCCTGTCGACCACACGTCCGCAGGATCCGGGACGCTGTATGTCCCATGGCGCGTAGGCCACGAGCGGACCGCATTCGGTCATGCCGTAGCCGACGGTGTACGGAAACTGTATGCGGCGCAGGAATGTCTCCACCTCCTTGTTCAGCCCGGCTCCGCCCACGATAATCTCGTTGACGTTTCCGCCGAATGCGTCCATAAGTCCGTTCTTGATTTTGGCGAGGAGCTTGTCGTCGACGACCGGTATGTGCATCAGCACTTTCATCAGCGGTTTTTCGAGAAGCGGGAACACTTTGGTCTTGACTATCTTCTCGATGATCAGCGGCACGGTCACCACGAGTTTCGGCTTTACCTGCGCGAAGGCTTCGAGTATGACCCTCGGCGAGGGGACTCTGGTCAGGAAGTATATGTGGCATCCTTTGACGAGCGGATGCAGAAGCTCGACGACAAGCCCGTACATGTGGGCCAGGGGGAGCATGCACACCACGCCGTCGCCCGGCTTAAGGAATGTCAGGCCGTCGACGGTGAACTGGATGTTGCTCCACAGATTATTATAGGTGAGCATTACACCTTTTGAGAATCCAGTCGAACCGGAGGTGTAGTTGATGACTGCCACGTCGTCTTTAGGGCGTGGCTCATATATGACATCTTCGGGTGTAAAGCGCTCGGGGTATTTTTTGCCGAACAGTTCGTTCAGGCGTTCGCGGGCTTTGGTGAGTCTGTCGTTGCGCGACATGAACAGCGAGAAGTCCGTAAGGTTAAGCACTCCTTCAAGTCCGGGGATCGATTCGGGGTCGAGGTTTTCCCAGATGGATTCATCTGTGAAGAGCAGACGGGCGTCGCTGTGCGAGACGAGGTGGTGGACGTTGTCGGCCTTGAACTCATGCAGAATCGGGACCGCTACCGCGCCATAGGTTATGGCGGAGATGAATCCTACGGCCCACTGCGACGAATTCTTGCCGCACAGGGCTATCTTGTCGCCCGGCTTTATGCCGGTGTGCTGGTAGAGAAGGTGTAGTTTAGCTACTTTACGGGCTATGTCGCGGTATTGGTAAGATACGCCGTTGAAGTCGGTCAGTGCGAGTTCTTCCCAATATGTCCTGACTGCATGCTGCAGATATTCCATCAATGTGTCCATCCTGTTAATGAATTGTTAGATAATTGAAACGTCTACAGACACCGCGTGTCAGCGACGGTGTCTGTAGGAAAAGTCTTACATGTATAATTAACAGACAATTGCATAAGAATGTTTTATGCAACGGCTATGAAAACTCGTGCCGGCTATTTCTTGAACCGATCAAGGCCTTTGAGAAGGAAATTGCTGAATTTGTCGATGTTTTCATCGTAGGAGTAGGGTCCGGACAGAAGCTGTCCGTCGCCGTCGAGAACTACGTAGTAGGGCTGTGCATTGGCCTGGAACTTATATCTCTGCAGGTAGCTCCAGCGGTCGCCGTAGGTGTCGAGTTTTACGGTTTTGTCGTTTTCCTCCACCATCATCGGTTGGGGGAGCGGGCGCTTCTCGTCGACCATGAGTTTTATCACCACGAAGTTGTCTTCGATTAGAGTGCGCACATTTTCGTTGTCAAGAACCGCGCCTTCCATCTTTCTGCAATTGACGCATCCGTAGCCTGAAAAATCGAGGAACACGGGCTTTCCTTCCCGTTGGGCGGCTTCCATCCCTTTATCGTAATCGTCATACTCCTTGAATCCGTCGCCGTAGAGATTGAAGTCCTGGGTGTAAAGCGGCGGTACGAATGCGCTCACGCCTTTGAGCGGCGCTCCCCACAGACCGGGAATTAGGTAGATGGTGAACGCAAGCGAGATCATGGCGAGGAAGAAGCGGAATGTGCCTATGCCGTTCTGGGGCTTGCCGTAGTGTGAGAAGCTGAACTGTCCGAGCAGGTATAGTCCGAGCAGACCGAATATGGCAATCCACAGAGCCAGGAACACCTCTCGGTCGAGGATGTGCCATCCGTAGGCGAGGTCGGCCACCGAAAGGAATTTAAGAGAGAGGGCGAGTTCGATGAATCCGAGCACCACTTTCACTGTGTTCATCCATCCTCCGGATTTAGGCGCGCTCTGAAGCCATGACGGGAACATGGCAAACAGGCAGAACGGTATGGCAAGGGCCAGCGAGAATCCGAACATTCCGATGGCCGGGCCGAACTTGTCGCCGGAAGTGGCGGCTTCCACCAGGAGTGTGCCGATTATAGGTCCGGTGCATGAGAATGACACTAATGTCAGGGTGAACGCCATGAAAAATATGCTTATAAGACCGGTGGTCTTTTCTGCGTTGGCGTCCATCTTGTTTGCCCACTTCGAAGGGAGCTGAATGTCAAATGCTCCGAAAAAGGATACGGCGAACACTATCAGAAGCAGGAAGAATATGATGTTGCACACGGCGCTTGTCGAAAGTGCGTTTAGCTCGCTCGGTCCGAATATGGCGGTGACGATCAGTCCGAGAAGCAGGTAGATCACGATGATGGATACTCCGTAGCACAATGCGTCGGCGATGGACTGTGCGCGGCTTTTGCCTTTCTTAAGGAAGAAACTCACTGTCAACGGAATCATAGGCCATACGCATGGGGTAAGGAGCGCGACAAAGCCTCCGATGAAGCATGCGATGAATATGTACCAGAGCGATGTGGATGTCTGCTGCGACTCTTCAGATCCGGAGAAGTCGACCGGTGCCCATAGATCGGCAGATGATGCGGCGGGACGGATTGCCGTAGACTGGACATCCGGCTCGGAATCGGATGATGTGGTGTCGGCTTCAGTTGCGGCCGCTTGCGGTTCGGCGGAAATTTGTGCCGGAGCGTCGGCGGTCTCTGTCCGGGCGGCCACGTCGGCGGTGCCGTTGAAGCTGAACGGTGCTTTCTGCGGGGGAATGCAGTTCTGGTCGTTGCAGGCCGCATACTTTAGAGTGCCTTCGATGGCATATCTGCTTCCGGTGACTTTAAATGCCTGGACCAACTTGACGGCACCGGTCCACCAGCTAAGTTCGGCTTCAAACATGTCGTCATATTGCGTATGGGGTTTTTGGTCGGCTTTCAGTCCGCCGGTCAGTTCCACTCCTTCAAGTTTTTCCCAGATGATTTCAAGCGGTTGCGGTCCGATGTTTGGGTCGATGTTGTCGGAATATACATGCCATCCGTCCTGAATCTTGGCGGCCATCACTATCTCGCCGTGTGTTTTGTCGGTCATTTTAACCGATATGTCCCATTTGGCCGGATCTGCCATCTGGGCGAATGTGGAGACGGCCGACGACAAAATTATAGTCAATAGTAGAGTTATAAAACGTGTCATTAGCTATGGTTGTTAACTGATTATAGTAAGTAATTGCAAAGTTACGCAATTTTTGCACGAATATCGAAAATAATGCCTATATTTGCTATATATTAAATATCATTACGAATCAATGTCGCCGCTATTCTCTATCATAACAGTCACTTACAATGCCGCCGCCACGCTCCCGGTGACGCTGGAAAGCGTCAAGGAGCAGTCGTGCAAACTATTCGAGTATATTGTTATGGACGGAGTGTCGTCGGACAGGACTCTGAAACTTGCCATCGATGCCGGAATCGAGCAGTCGAGGATATATTCGAGTCCGGATTCGGGGATATATGACGCTATGAACAAGGCCATGCAGGTGGCCAAGGGGGAATATCTTATCTTTCTCAATGCCGGCGACAGGTTTCATTCGTCCGACACTCTGCAGAGAATTGCCGACGCCGTGATGAACAATGATTTTCCCGGCATAGTCTATGGGCAGACTGACCTTGTGGATATCCGTGGACGCTACATCGCTCCGAGGCATCTGTCGGCTCCCGATGAACTGACGCTGAAGTCTTTTGCCGGTGGAATGGTGGTCTGCCATCAGGCGTTTGTGGTGCTCCGCAAGCTGGCTCAGCCGTATGATCTGAAGTACCGGTATTCGGCCGACTATGAGTGGTGTATACGGTGTCTGCAGCGTTCGCGCCGCAATGTACTTATAGACGGAGTCATAATAGACTATCTGAACGAGGGTACAACGACTGCCAACCG
This sequence comes from uncultured Porphyromonadaceae bacterium, assembly GCA_947567425.1. Taxonomy (GTDB): domain Bacteria; phylum Bacteroidota; class Bacteroidia; order Bacteroidales; family Muribaculaceae; genus Muribaculum. The sequence goes on from CANOLV010000006.1 coordinate 43,116, forward strand.
CCGGGCATCGCTTATGGAGCGCTTCAGGATAATGAGCTATTATTACGGCTTTTGGCCTACGCTGGTGAGGCATTTAGGATTTATTCCGAGATTTGTCCGGCATAGGTCTATGGAGAATAAGGGAGTGAAGGCTCTCGAGGATTGATTAAATTTTAAATAACATATAATTATGAAGTATTACATAATTGAAAACGGCAATCCGGTGGGTCCGTTTGAAGTGGTGGAACTTATCGGTAAGGGATTAAAAGGCGCTGATCTGGTGTGGACAGAAGGATATACTGACTGGGTAGCGGCGGCCAATGTCGAAGAGATAGCCATAGCCCTGAATGACGCCAGCAGGCAGTCCATGCCCGAAATGCCGAGGCAACCTCAATATCAGCAGCCTCAGGGCTATGCGCAGCCCCCTTATCAGCAACCGGGCGCTTATCAGTCGGGAGGACCTTATCAGCAGGCTCCCGGCAACGGTTACTACCAGCAACCCTACGGACAGACTCAATATCAGCCTCAGGGTGCCGCTTATCCGCAACCTCAGCAACCGGGCTGGCAGGGACAGCAGGGCGCACCGTATGAAGTGCCTCCGAAGAGTTGGCTCGCCGAGTCGATAATCCTCACTCTGTGCTGCTGTCTGCCGATAGGCATTTACTGTATAGTAAAGGCTTCGTCGGTCAACAGCCTGTGGGCGGCAGGGCAGTATGACGAGGCCCGAGCCGCTTCTGATAAAGCGAAAAAGTGGCTCATAATCGGATTGATCGCCGGTATTGTGCTCAATATAGTGGTCACTATACTTAATTTTGCTCTGTCTAATTCGGTTAGTTCACTGTACGATATATGATTCTGATCAACACGACATTTCATGTGGAGTCGGATGTCGAGAAGGAGTGGGTGGCATGGGTTCATGCCACCTATTTAGCTTTGGCTACGGCTGAAGGCACGGCATTGTCTCCATTGTTTCTGAAGATTATGTCGCAGATGGAGGGGGGAGTCGGCTACGCTGTGCAGGTGCAGGCCGGCAGCCAGTCAGATGTCGATATGTGGCTCGGTGAGATGCAGCCTAAGCTTCTGTCGGAGATGTACGGGCGTTGGGGCGACAAGGTGCTTTTCTTCACCACATTGATGGAGGAGGTAAAGGCGTGAGCGCGTCGCGTAACGATGCTCTGTCCGGATGGGACAGAATAATAATGGGTGTGGACCCCGGAACGAATGTCATGGGCTATGGAATGCTCGGTGTGAGCAAAGGTAAGCCTTATATGATAGCCATGGGGGTCATAAAGCTGAACAAGTTTGACAGCCACTATCTGCGCCTCGGGCATATATTCAGTCGCGTGACGGGCATTATAGAGCAGTATCTTCCGGACGAGATGGCCATAGAGGCTCCTTTCTTCGGCAAGAACGTGCAGTCTATGCTGAAGCTCGGGCGTGCGCAGGGGGTTGCCATGGCCGCCGCTATAAGCCGCGACGTGTGCATCACTGAATATGAGCCACGCAAAATCAAGATGTCAATCACGGGAAACGGCGCGGCTTCAAAAGAACAGGTGCAGGAGATGCTCCGCAGAATCCTGAGCATCGATAGGGAAAATCTGCTTCCTGAGCTTGATGCCACTGATGCTCTCGCGGCGGCGCTGTGTCATTTTTATGAAAGCTCCAAGCCTGCTGTAGCTTCCGGACCACGTTCATGGAAGGAGTTTATCGCCAAGAACCCCGGACGCATCAGATGAAACGTAGATAATAAAATAAGCGGGGAAGCTTGATCGAGCTTCCCCGCTTATTTTATATACAGTGAATATTCGTTCTTGATATTATTCAGTGTATTTCTTCACGATAAGACTTGCATTGTGTCCGCCGAAACCGAAAGTGTTGGACAGTGCGGCATTGACGGTACGCTTCTGCGCTTTGTCAAAAGTGAAGTTCAAGTCGTAGTCTATTTCCTCGTCCTTGTCCTCCGGATCGTGGTTGATGGTCGGGGGAACAACGTCGTCCTGGACAGACTTCACGCAGAACAGTGCCTCCAAAGCTCCGGTGGCACCGAGGAGGTGTCCGGTCATAGACTTTGTCGAACTAATGTTCAGTTTGTAAGCGTGGTCGCCAAAGACTTCCTTGATGGCTTTGACTTCGGAAATATCACCCACCGGAGTGGATGTGCCATGTACGTTGATGTAGTCGATATCCTCAGGTTTCATCCCGGCGTCTTCAAGCGCATTTTCCATTACGAGCTTAGCTCCTAATCCCTCGGGATGGGTGGCTGTCAGGTGGTATGCATCGGCAGAAAGTCCTCCGCCTACCACTTCTGCATATATCTTGGCGCCACGAGCCTTGGCGTGCTCGAGTTCTTCGAGCACCAGTACTGCGGAGCCTTCACCCATTACGAATCCGTCGCGCGACTTGCTGAACGGACGCGATGCGGTCTCAGGACTGTCGTTGCGGGTTGATAGTGCGCGCATGGAGTTAAAACCGCCTACACCTGCGGGGTAGATGGCTGCTTCGGCTCCACCAGACACTATGGCATCGGCTTTGCCTAAGCGGATAAGATTGTATGCGTCAATAAGCGCGTTGGTCGATGATGCGCATGCGGACACCACACCGAAGTTCGGACCGTGGTAGCCGTATTCCATGCTGACATGGCCAGAAGCTATGTCTGCAATCATCTTAGGGATGAAGAAAGGATTGTATTTTGGCCCCATGTCAGCGTGCATCGCATAGTAACCGGCTTCCTCTTCAAAAGTGTGGAGGCCTCCGATACCGGCAGCGATGATGACTCCTACGCGATTCTTGTCGATGTCTTCAGAATCGAGATTTGCATCTTTGACCGCCTGACGGGCGGCTACTATGGCGTACTGCGCATAGAGGTCGAGCTGACGGACAAACTTACGGTCGAAATGATCGGCCGCATTGAATCCTTTTACCTCGCATGCAAACTGAGTCTTGAACTTAGAGGCATCAAAATGAGTAATAGGAGCGGCGCCGCTCTTGCCGTTGACGGCGGCTTCCCAAGTGGAGGCCACGTCGTTGCCAAGCGGTGTCAGCGCGCCAAGTCCTGTTACAACAACTCTCTTTAATTCCATTTAATTAATTAATAAAGATGAAAGAAAGAATCTGGTTATGATTAGTTCTTTGCAGCTTCGATGTATTCGATAGCATCCTTTACAGTAGTGATGCCTTCGGCTTTGTCATCGGGAATAGTGATGCCGAATTCTTTCTCAAATTCCATGATGAGTTCAACGGTGTCGAGGCTGTCTGCGCCAAGATCCTTGGTGAATTCTGCAGTTTCTGTTACTTCGTTTTCATCAACGTTGAGCTTGTCAGCGATAATAGCCTTTACTCGAGATGCAATTTCTGACATAGTTATAAATTTTAATTAATAATGATTTTGCGATTTTGCAGTGCAAAGTAAGTAATTTTAATCGAATTACTAAAACTTTTCAGTGCACAAAGTTGGTTTTTTTGCGCAATTTGTTCGATAAAGACCTTTTTATTGTCTGTTTTACCTGATTATTTGGCACTTATGTCGGCATGTCGGGCGAGGCTGTTGGTTACAATGCTGTTACACTATATGGTTGTAAATGACCGCTGGCTGTGATTTAAAATGCTTAATGAATGTTAATTAGGCTGTCGGAAGTATCGTCGCGGTAATAATTTCGGCTTTTCAGACGGTCAATGCAGTCCGTGGAACAAACTTGGAAGCGTGGATATTGTTTTAATTATTATTGAATGAATTTAAAATCAGATATTGTGATGAATAACCGTTTAATTGGTGCGCTTTGGTGCGCGGTCGGCATGCTGGGGCTGTCAGGCTGCGGAGGAGGGAACGTCGACACCGCTTCGGGCGCCGACGACGCTATAAGTCAGTTCAAGATGGTGCAGGTGCTTAAATCGGCTGAACGGGACTATCTTTGCGAGGGAGCTTTGTTTGCTGATTCGCTCAGTCTGTACAGCAAGGTAAACGTGGCGGTGGAGTGGCCGGTGCAGATGGGCGGCTATGACATACGCCCGCTGCAGGATTCTTTGATCGCCAGAGCATTTCTCCATCCCAAGGAGTCGCTTGAACAGTCGATGATGGCTTCTCTTGACAATCCCCAGGGGAGCGATACATATAAGATGGTGCGTGTGGATTCGATTCCGGACAGGTCCAGCGCCGTGGTGCTCTATCACGGCACGGTGGTGTCGTCGGTGGCATTCAGTCCGCGGTTCATAGTCTATCAGATCATGTCGAGCATGTATGAGGGTGGAGCGCACGGCATTACGGTGTCCACATTCCTTAACTATGACTTTGTCAAGGGGCGGGTGATAGACTTTGATTCGGCTTTTCTGCCGGAGTCGTCGGAGGCGCTTCTGAATGCCGTCAAGGAACAGTTGATGTCGGACAATGGCGTTGAGTCGTTGAAGGAGCTTGATGCCAAGGGATTCTTTACTGATCAGCTGTTTCTGTCGAGAAACTTCTATCTGCAGGGATATAACGTGGTGTTCCATTATCAGCCCTACGACATCGCTCCTTATGCCACGGGGGCCGTCGATGTGAGCATCCCGTTCTACGTCATCAGCGATTATCTGTCGCCCGACGTGGTGGAAATGTTGTCGAAAGACTCTTTCTGATTGTAATAAGGATATTCGATGTCCCACAGGAACAGAGGGTGGGGAGGCATAGAGGTGCCTGCGGCGCATCGGTCGCGGGCATCCACCACTTGTCTGAATTGTTCGCAAGTCAGTTTGCCCCGGCCGACGTCGACGAGGGTTCCGACTACGGCGCGGACCATATTGCGCAGAAATCTGTCGGCTGTGATTATGAACACGTGGCGCCCTTCGCCGAGATCGTGCCATGCGGCGTGTGTCACGCGGCAGATGTTGGTCTTGGCGTCGGAATGCAGTTTGGCGAACGACGTGAAGTCGCTTATCTTTGTCAATATATCCGCGGCCCGGTTCATGGCATCGTAGTCGAGTCTTTCCGGTGCCTGCCAGCTTAACGGATACAGGAAAGGCGACTTTCCGGTATGGACGTAGTAGTGGTAGGTTCTTGAGGTGGCGTCGAACCGCGCATGTGCATCATCGCTTACCCGCACGATCTCTTCTATGGCGATGTCGGGTCCGAGCAGCGAGTTAAGTCCACGGATATACGGCTCTGTGTGGTCAATCGGCCGGCTGATGTCGAAGTGGGCCACCATCATCCGGGCATTCACACCGGTGTCGGTTCGTCCGGCACCGGTGATCTTTATCTCTTCCCGGGCTATTTTAGACAAGCTCTCCTCGATGGCTGACTGTACGCTCGGTGCGTTGGGCTGTGTCTGCCAGCCGTGGAAGCGCGCGCCTCTGTATGAAAGCCGCATGAAATATCTGAACCGTGGCGTGGTCTGCTCCATGCTATAGATCCTTGCCGAGGTATGTGTAGCCGTACAGTCCGGAACGGTATTGGCTCATAAATTCGCGTCCTTCTTCCGGAGTTATCTTGCCGTTCTTCATTGAAGACGTCACCCATGTCTCGACGTTGCGCACGAGCTTTTTGGGGTTGTACTGTACGTAGTCGAGCACCTCGTCGACAGTCTCGCCGTAGATGATCTGGTCAATCTCGTAGTGGTCTTTGTAGACGCTGATATGAACGGCATTGGTGTCGCCGAACAGATTGTGCATGTCGCCGAGAATCTCCTGGTAGGCTCCTACGAGAAATACACCTATATAATAGGGGTCGCCCTGTTTGAAGGTGTGGACGGGCAGAGAGTTTGCCGTGCCGCCGTGGGGCGAAATGAAGTTTGCTATTTTGCCGTCGGAGTCGCATGTGATGTCCTGTATGGTGGCCGTGCGCGAAGGTTTCTCGTCGAGCCTTGCTATCGGCATGATCGGGAACACCTGGTCGATGGCCCAGGAATCTGGAAGCGACTGAAACAGGGAGAAGTTGCAGAAATATTTGTCGGGAAGCATCTTTGCTATCTTGCGCAGTTCTTCCGGCGCGTGCTTCATCGACGATGCGATCTCGCCCACTTCGCGGGCTATCGACCAGAATAGTTTTTCTATCTGGGAGCGTGTCCGCAGGTCGAGCATGCCGAGGCTGAATCTGTCGAGCGCTTCTTCTCTGATCTGAAGGGCGTCGTGCCAGCTTTCAAACAGACGCGGCTGGCTGAGTTTGTCCCAGATGTCGTATAGTTCGCGAGCCAGCTCGTGGTCGTCGGCCGATACCTCTTCGCGTTCGTCCCACTGCGGAAGGGATGTGGTGGCGAGCACTTCAAATATCAGTACCGAATGATGGGCAGTCAGCGACCGGCCGCTCTCGGTGATTATGTTGGGCTGTTTTAGACCGTTTTTTACACAAGCATCGACCAATGCCGACACGGAGTCGTTGGCGTATTCCTGGATGGAATAGTTCATTGAGCTTTCGCTTGCGGAGCTTCTCGTACCGTCGTAGTCCACGCCGAGACCGCCGCCTATGTCGATAAAGTCGATGTCAAATCCCATCTTAGATAGTTGTACGTAGAATTGGGTGGCCTCGCGCAGGGCGTTCTTTATTCGGCGTATCTTGGTTATCTGGCTTCCGATGTGGAAGTGGATGAGCTTGAGGCACCCCGTCATCTTGTTTTTTTCGAGGAAGTCGAGCGCGTTGAACAGTTCGCTCGAGTTGAGGCCGAATTTGGACTGGTCGCCGCCGGATTCTTCCCACTTGCCGGATCCAGCGCTTGACAGCTTGATGCGGATTCCGACGTTGGGGGTTATGTTCATGCGTTTGGCGGCGCTTGCGATTGTGGCAAGTTCATTGAGCTTCTCTACAACGAGGAATATTCGGCGTCCCATCTTCTGTGCGAGAAGCGCCAGCTCGATATAGTCCTTGTCCTTATATCCGTTGCATATAATCAGAGCGTCATCGGCGATATTTGTGGCGAGCACTGCATGAAGTTCGGGCTTGGATCCGGCTTCAAGTCCGATGTTGAACTTTTTACCGTGTGACACGATCTCTTCTACTACCTCGCGGATCTGATTGACCTTTATCGGGTAGATAATGAAGTTCTGCGCGTCGTATTTGTATTCCTCGGCGGCCTGGCGGAAGCACCGCGAGATCTTTTCGACACGGTTATCGAGGATGTCGGGGAAGCGGAGCAGCAGAGGAGCGGCCACGTCGCGCACCTGCAGTTCGTCAAGCACATCCTTGATGTCCACGGATGCATGTCCCTCTTTCGGGGTTACCGTGACATGCCCTTTTTCGTTGATGGAGAAATATTTCATTCCCCACCCATTGATGTTGTACAGCTCCGCGCTGTCCTCAATGCGCCACTTTCTCATCGGCTGATATAATTTTTGAATATAAAACTAATAAATATTTAACATGCAAATTTAGTAATTTATGCTCAATAAAACATCTATTCCCACCATAAATGTTTCCGCAACCGCTACCGCCGGGGAGAATTGTGGAAAAGTATGATAATATTTAACATACCGAGCGGATGATAATGGGTAATTTATTCAAAATTATTCTTATATTTGCACTGCAAATTATTTGGGCAAACATTCACGTGTATCGAATAATCATTTATCACATAACAAAATAATTTAAATTTAATCATGAACAGCAAATTGTGCTATTCGCTGATTCTGGGAAGTGCACTGCTACTTACCGGATGCGGCAAGAAAATGAACCAGTTCAAGGCTGATTATTTTTCTGTAAATCCCAACCCTCTGGAAGTGGTCGGCGACAAAGTCCCCGGAACAGTCACGGGCAATATCCCTGCAAAATTTTTCCAGAAAAATGCAGAAGTCACCGTTACGCCTTATCTGGAGTTCGACGGAATGGAAGTAGCATCCGCTCCGTATACGTTCCAGGGTGAGAAGGTTCGCGGCAACAACCCTGTGATCAATTATGAGAACGGCGGTACTGTGACTATACCGGTCCAGTATGTCTACAATCCGGAGATGCGTAATAGCCAGCTGTTGCTTTCGTTCACAGTGCGTCAGGGCAACAAGCAGTATGTGCTTCCTCGTGTGAAGGTGGCCGACGGCGTAGTGGCTACCGCCGCTCTCGCCGATGCGGGTTCTGTCAGCCCGGCGATTGCTCCCGACAAGTTCCAGCGTATAATCAACGAAAAGTTTGATGCCGACATCAAGTTCCTTATCAATCAGGCGAACATCCGCGACGGAGAGCTACGCACCCGTCAGATGCAGGACCTGCACGAAGAACTTGCCCAGGCCAACGACGACGGACGCCGTGAGATCAAGGAGATCAACGTCACCTCGTACGCTTCGCCTGACGGCGGCGTGGAGCTGAACACCAAGCTTGCCGAGAACCGCGAGAAGAATACTCTCGGCTATGTCGAGAAAAAACTTAAGAAGGATCATATAACCGACTTCGGAGAGCTTACCGCCGACTTCACTCCCCAGGACTGGGAAGGATTCAAGACTCTTGTGGCGGCAAGCAATATCCAAGACAAGGAACTTATCCTGAGCGTTCTGTCGATGTACAAAGATCCCGAACAGCGCGAACGTGAGATCCGCAACCTTTCGTCAGTGTTTGACCAGCTCGCCGAGGAGATCCTTCCTCAGCTCCGCTATTCGCGCATCACGGCATCGATCGACGTGATCGGCAAGAGCGACGAAGAGATTATGAACATCTATTTGATGAATCCGAAGGCTCTGAGTGTGGACGAGATTCTGTATGCCGGCACTCTTACCGACGACAACGACAAGCGCCTACAGATATATGACACAGCCATAAGCCTGTATCCGAAGGACTACCGCGCATATAACAACCTCGGTATGTGCCAGTTTATCGACAAGGACTATGAGGCCGCGGCCGCATGTTTCGAGCAGGCCGCCAAAATCGACCCTAACAGCGGCGAGGCTCAGATGAACCTCGGACTCGTGTCGTTGCTAAACAACAACTATAAGGATGCCACTGCTAAGTTCGGCAACGCATCAGGCGTTCCGGAACTCGCAGATGCGCTCGGAACTTACTACCTCAAGCAGGGCGATTACAATTCTGCCATACGTGCCTTCGGCGACAGCAAGTCGAACAATGCCGCTTTGGCTCAGATCCTCAACAAGGACTACAGCAAGGCTAAGACCACTCTTGGCGGCATACGTAATCCTGACGCCACAACTTTCTATCTGACTGCCATACTCGGTGCACGCACCAACAACGAGAACATGGTGATGAACAATCTCCGCACCGCCATCAAGCTTGACTCAAAAATGAAGGATAAGGCGAAGAGCGACCTTGAATTTTCTAAGTTTGATCTCGGAATATTCTGATCAGCTGTAGACAATTGATTTTTTTTCATAAGGCAGGCACCGTAAATCGATAGCCGATTTACGGTGCCATTTATATATGAGGATTAAGAAAAAATTGCTACCTTTGCAATCTATACAGCTGTTAAAGAGATATTAAATGAAAGTAAGCATTTACATATCAGCATTGTTGCTGGCGCTGTCGTTCATAAATGCGGGAGCGCGGAATGTAGGCGACGGCAATATCGTCGGCCATATCGAGAAGTCGGGTAATGTGACGGTCAATATGCCGTCGGCTCTGCTGGAGCGCCTTGACCGGGTGAAGGTCGAGGAGGAGAAGCTTGAAGAGCATCCAAAAGCACCGGTGGCCGCTTCAGGGAAAATGGGCGGTTACCGCATCCAGGTGTTTTCTGACAACAATGCCCGCACGGCCAAGACCGAGGCTCGCTCGCGTGCGAGAAATGTCAGTGCGAAATTTCCGGATTACGCCACTTACGTGGTGTTCAGCTCGCCTTACTGGCGTCTGCGTGTGGGCAATTTCCGGACAAAGGACGAGGCCGACAATGCGGCACATCTGCTGAAAGAGGCATTTCCGGCCTACAGCCGTGAGATCAGGGTGGTGCGCGACCGGATAGTCGTCAGCGAATAATCAATGATTATACACTATGTCAATGGATGAAAAGGACCGGGTGATAGAAGAGATTGCCGGACACTATCGTAAGATTATAGAATTAATAGGGGAAAACCCTGACCGTGAAGGTTTGGTGAAGACTCCTATCAGAGCCGCGAAGGCTCTGTATTTTGCCACTCAGGGCTATAGGCAGAATCCTGACGAGGTAATGAAGTCGGCCATATTCGAATATGCGGGTTCGCAGATGATAATAGTCAAGGATATAGAGTTTTACTCATTTTGCGAGCATCATATACTGCCCTTTTTCGGAAAGGTGTCGATAGGCTATCTGCCTAACGGAAATATGATAGGTCTGTCGAAACTGGCACGTGTGGTCAATGTGTTTGCGCGTAGGTTGCAGGTGCAGGAGCGTTTTACGGCCGAGATCTGTCAAGAAGTCTACAGGACGTTGAATGCCCATGGAGTGATGGTCGTGTGCAATGCCGAACACCTTTGCATGAAGATGCGTGGAGTCGAGAAGCAGGATTCGTCGACCACGACCATGGACTATGCCGGACGTTTTGCCGACGAACCGGCTCTTCGGCAGGAATTTCTGTCGATGCTTAAGTCGATATGATGATTGTTTATGCCGCCTGATGTCGGTCAGTCGCGACAGAGGTGTGTTCGGGATTAATCTTCCTCCTCTTCGTCGTCGAAGTCAAAGTCGAAGTCCCATCCGTCGTCCATCGTTTCCTCTTTGAAGCGTGATAGTTCGCGCCCTTCCCGTTTTGTGGGTCGGCCGAGTCCCTTGCGCCTGTCGATGAATCCGCTGATTTTAACCACTTCAAGAAGGTCGAGTTCCGATTTTGGAGTTATATTTTCCATATATTCCGGAACGAGTTTTGCCCCAAGGCGGTTTTCTGTCAAAGCTATAGCCCGGAATGAATATGTGACCGGCGGCTTTCTAACCTTTATCACGTCGCCGACTTTGATCATCCGCGATGGCTTTACCGGGTTGTCGCCTATGAGCACTCGCCCTTTTTTGCATGCTTCTGTGGCTATGGTGCGGGTCTTGAATATTCGCACGGCCCATAGCCATTTGTCTATTCTAACTTCGGTCTTCAAGGTGTGTAAGTTTCGCTATTTGTTGTTGTAATTGCACATGGCAAACTGTATGCCTGACAGGCAGAAGGCTTTTATGGCCTCGCAGGCAGTCTCTACCCTTGCCGGCATCTGTTGCCTCTGGTCGAGTGTGAAGTGTCCGAGTACGTAGTCTATCTGACAGCCGCGCGGAAAGTCGTTGCCAATTCCGAACCGGAGCCTCGGATAGTTCTGGGTGCCCAGCATCTGGGCTATGTTTTTGAGGCCGTTGTGTCCGGCGTCGCTGCCGTTTTGTTTTAGCCGTATGGCTCCGAACGGGAGGGCCAGGTCGTCGACAATTACGAGAATGTGGTCGGTGTCTATTCCTTCCTTCTCTTTCCAATAGCGCACGGCATTGCCGCTCAGATTCATATAGGTCGAAGGTTTCAGCAGTGTGAGCATCTTGTTTTTCAGACGCATGTGGGCCACGTCGCCGTAACGCTCCGTTTTAAAAGTAATATTGGATGCCTCGGCAAAGGCATCCAATATTCTAAATCCTATATTGTGGCGGGTTCCCCGGTATTCGTCGCCGATGTTCCCGAGTCCTACAATAAGATACTTCATTCAGTACTTTGGGTTAAGTGGTTTACTTGCCGGCGTTGGCGGCTGCACCACGTGCGGCGCGGGTCAGCTGTACGGCACAAACTACGGCGTTCTTGGCGTTCATAAGTTCGAGGCCTTCGAAGTGGAGCTCGCCGATCTGGAGGGTCTTGCCGAGGCCGAGGTGGTCGATGTTGATCACCACGCGTTCGGGGATGTCGGTATATACGGCCTTAACCTTGATTTTCTTCATAGAGAGAGTGAGCTTACCACCGGCTTTAACACCTTCTGCGTGTCCTTCGAGCTTGACGGGAACTTCAACTACCACGGGCTTCTTGTCGTTTACTTCGAGAAGATCGATGTGAAGCACAGTGTCCTTTACCGGGTGGAACTGAACTTCGCGGAGAACAGCGTTGCGCTTTTCGCCGTTTACGTCGAGTTCGATGGCGAACACGTCGGGAGTATAAAGAAGTTTGCGGATGTCATCGTTCTTAACCACGAGGTCGGTGGTAATGATGCCTTTGCCGTTGCCGATCTCGATGAGCTTTTCGCCCGGCTTGAGTTCGTTGTTGTAGGGGAGGGTGACGATTTCACCGCCGTTTAGAACTACGGGGATGAGATTTTCTGAACGCAGAGTCTTAGCTGCTTTCTTGCCGAGGTTAGTACGGGGTTCGGCTGACAATTTGTAAGTCTTCATTTCTTTTGTTTAATTGGTTGTGTTACTCAAAATTAAGAATGCTTCCTAATTTCCCATCACACGGGATGCTAAAAAGCGGTGCAAAGGTACGAAATTATTCGTAAAAATCCCAATCCGACGGGACTTATTTCTGAATTTTCAAAAATGCGGGATGAAATGCAGGGTGTTATGTAAGGGATTGACATTATTTTATGATAAAAACGTATGAAAGACAATCAGATATTAGTCAGAATAAAAAATAATTATGTATATTTGTCGCTGAATAAGAGCTATTTGTAATGATTAAATTCTTTGTTTATAAAATTGAAGAAACTAAAATTGAATGAATTCAAGAACTCATCTTGAAGAAAGTGTAGATTGTTAGGTGGTGGCACGCCGTATTATCATACTCCACAAGGAATTGGATGTGCACTTCCACCACAAAAAGATTGTTTCTTCGCAGCACAGTCGATACTATGTCCGTCAACTCAACACTCTTGTTGGTTTTAATAAGAAGAAAACGTGTATGGCATTTTTTTGTAGGGTTTAATCATCTAAATATATGTGTTTCCAATATATTAATAGAATAACGGGCGCATGTCTACTCATATTATTGTTGGCAGTGTCACACAACAGTTGCGATATTGCCAATACAGTAAATGAGAAATATGTGACTTTTGAATTTAATGATGAATATCCCAACCTTGTAATACCAGTCACATTACAAGACAGTATTTCTGCTAAATTAATTTTTGACACAGGCTGGGGGATTCTAACTTTAGACTCTGCGTTGGTTTCTCAATTTCCTTCATTAACCCCCAAAGACGTATCATCGCAAGAATATAGTGTGGGGTCAAATTGGAACCCTGCTTCTGCGAGAGAGTGTACGTTGTATTTTGACCAGGAATTTGAAACCCTCAATTTAAAGTTAGACAACAATCCCATGTATTTTGGTTATTGGATTGTAGGTAACGTTTATAATATTCTTGGTGCAAAAGATGTGAATGGCATTATGGGTATTCCGAGTGCAGATAGCACTAAGGTGTGGGGTTTTAATTTTGAACACAAGTACATAACAATACAAGAAGCGGATAGCTTTGAGATGCCAAAGGAATTTATGCTGTTTCCTATGAAGGTGGTCACTAACCCGCATGTCGCCATGACAATCAACGTTAATCTACCGCTGAAAATTCAAACTTCAGATGGAGATACAACGACGTTGTACCGTGATTTTTTCATTGATACCGGTGCGTGGAACGATATTATTCTTACATCAGAAGCTTCTGAACTTGCTTTCTTTGATACCAAGAAAGATGCCGTATGGATTGCTACATCTAATGGGCTGTATACAAGAAATCATGCCGTTAAAATCAGCATTGGGGATTACGAGGATAATTCGTTCCGCGTGACTACGTATGGCCATAAAACCAAGGTGGCCAACCGTTACCTTATAGGACTGAATTTTTTAAAGCATTTTAATGTGTATTTTGACTTTCAAAGGAAGGTGATGGGGCTGAAACCGATTCCGCATTTTGAAAGAACTATAGACAAACATGCAAGACGTTATCACATGGGATTCAATATGGAGACGATGAATAAACAACAACGTTTCATTATTGAAACTATCGCAGATAACAAAGAAAACACCTACTATACAGCCGGACTGCGAGTGGGTGACGAGATAATCTCCGCAAACGGGATACTTTGGAAGAATGTCACACCTGAACAAAGAGAGGCAATGTATCAAGGTGACAGTATCCAATTTAAGATTATCCGAGACAATGAGAACATGGAAATTTCAGTTCCGATAGATAAGAATGAGCCTATAGGATATTAATAGGGCAAGAAGTCGTTATGTTCTCTGTGTGTAGTATTTAATTTTATAGACACGAATGATAAGGCTGTTGTAGTTTCGCAGTAGAGCATCCAAATGGAATTTTGCTATATAATGCAGGGTGTTATATAAAGTCATTGGCGCCCAAGCGGGCGCCAATGCTTGATTTCTAAGGTCAGAAGTGTTATGGCCGGAGGCAGTCTATTTGATGACTCCGAGCTTTTTGCCGACCTTTATGAACGCCGCGATGGCCCGGTCGAGCTGGTCGCGGTCATGTCCGGCTGAAAGCTGCACGCGTATGCGTGCCTGTCCTTTCGGCACTACGGGATAGTAGAAACCGGTGACGTATATGCCCTCTTTCTGCATCTCGGCGGCGAAGTCCTGCGATAGTTTTGCGTCGTAGAGCATCACCGCGCAGATGGCCGACTGGGTCGGCTTGATGTCGAATCCGGCTTCGAGCATTTTAGTGCGGAAATATTCCACATTTTCCATCAGCTTGGCATGCAGTTCAGAGCTTTCGCCGAGCATCTTGAACATTTCGAGACTTGCTCCCACGATGCCGGGGGCCACTGAGTTCGAGAACAGGTATGGACGTGAACGCTGGCGCAGCATGTCGATGATCTCTTTACGTCCGGTGGTAAATCCGCCCATGGCGCCTCCGAATGCCTTGCCGAGAGTGCCGGTGAATATGTCGATTTTTCCATACAGACCGTACTTTTCAGCAACTCCGTGTCCGGTCGGGCCGACAACTCCAGCGGAGTGGCTTTCGTCGACCATTACGAGTGCGTCGTACTTTTCGGCCAGTTCGACGATCTTGTCCATCGGAGCGACATTACCGTCCATCGAGAACACACCGTCGGTGGCAATGATTCTGAATCTCTGGGCCTGAGCTTCCTGCAGACAGCGTTCGAGCTCGGCCATGTCGGCGTTGGCGTAGCGGTAGCGCTTAGCTTTGCAGAGGCGCACACCGTCGATAATCGAAGCATGGTTGAGTGCATCGCTTATGATGGCGTCTTCTTCGGTCAGGAGTGGTTCGAAGAGACCTCCGTTGGCGTCGAAGCAGGCGGCATAGAGTATGGTGTCCTCAGTCTTGAAGTATTCGCTTATGGCCTTTTCAAGCTCCTTGTGCATATCCTGAGTTCCGCATATGAAGCGGACCGACGACATTCCGTAGCCGTGGGTGTCCATGGCGCGTTTCGAGGCTTCGATCAGACGCTTGTTGTCCGACAGTCCGAGATAGTTGTTGGCGCAGAAGTTCAGCACTTCGCCCTGTGCTCCTTCGACGTTTATTCCGGCCTTCTGCGGAGAGGTTATGATACGTTCGTTTTTGTACAGTCCGGCATCCTTGATGTCCTGTAACTCTTTCTCCAAATGTGATTTAAAACTGGTGTACATGGTGAACTGAGTTTTAGCTAAAAATTTTTCTCCAAAATTAAGGAAAAATCAGATTAAAACACCTAAATTTGTGGAATAAAAATTCAGAAAATATAAAGAAATTGTCTAAACTTTTTTTGCAATGAAGAATGTTCTGATAATCGGTGCTACAGGTCAGATCGGTACGGAGCTGACCATGAAATTGCGGGGTCTGTATCCTAATGGCAATATCGTTGCCGGTTTTATCAAGGGTGCCGAGCCTAAAGGGGTGTTGGCCGAGAGTGGTCCGTCTGCAGAGGTGGACATAACCAATCCAAATCAGATAGCCGATGCGGTTGAAAAATACAATGTGGACACAATTTACAATCTTGCCGCCCTTCTGAGCGCGGTGGCCGAGGCTAAACCTCAGCTTGCATGGAAGATAGGCGTGGGCGGACTTTACAACACGCTTGAAGTGGCGCGAGAAAAGGGTTGTGCGGTGTTCACTCCGAGTTCGATCGGTTCGTTCGGTCCGGACACTCCCCATGACCGGACTCCACAGGACACCATCCAGCGTCCGCACACCATCTACGGCGTGACAAAAGTGACTGGTGAGATGCTGTCCGACTATTATGCACGGCGTTTCGGGGTCGATACTCGCTCGGTGCGTTTTCCGGGACTGATTTCGTATGTAGCTCCTCCGGGTGGCGGCACCACCGACTATGCCGTGGACATATATTATTCGGCGGTCAAGGGTGAGACATTCAAATGTCCGATCCACGCAGGAACTTTCATGGACATGATGTATATGCCTGACGCTCTGCGCGCCGCCGTGGAGATAATGGAGGCAGATCCGTCGCGTCTGGTTCACCGCAATTCATTCAACATCGCTTCGATGAGCTTTGATCCGGAGATTATTTACAATAAGATTAAGGAATATGTGCCTGAATTCAAGATGGAATATGTTCACGATCCGTTGCGTCAGGCCATTGCCGATTCTTGGCCTAACTCTCTTGATGACACATGTGCCCGAGAGGAATGGGACTGGAAGCCGGAGTATGATCTCGACAAGATGACTCAGGACATGCTGTCGCATCTGCGTGTGAAGCTCGGCGTTGCAGAAAAGGAAATGGCATATTAAAATTTGTAAAAAACATACCCAGATGAATAAATATGGACCTTCGGTGGAGGGCTTGATGCAGTTTATGGACGAGAGCGTGTGCAACTTCTTTGCAGTGCGCACTCTCCGTGAAATGCTCGACGATGCCGGATTCAGGATGCTCGATCCCCGCGCCAAGTGGACGCTTGAACGCGGCGGAAAGTATTACTTTGTGAAAAATGATTCGGCTTTGTTTGCCTTCATCCCGGGAGAGGGTGATTGCTCTGACGGATTCAAGATTATATCCGCCCACAGCGATTCGCCCGGTTTCCGCATCAAGCCACGTCCGGAGATGCTTTCCGACGGCGGTGTGGTGAAACTGAATACCGAGGTCTACGGCGGGCCGATTTTGTACACGTGGTTCGACCGACCACTTTCAATAGCCGGCAGGGTGCTTCTCAAAAGTGATGATCCGCTTAACCCGGAGATGCGCTTGATCAGATTTGACAAGCCGTTGCTGACGATTCCGCATCTTGCTATTCATTTTAACCGTGCGGTCAACGATGGCAACCCTCTGTCAAAGCAGAAGGATATGCTACCGGTGCTCGGCATGATAAATGATGCTGCTGAGAAGGACGGGTATGTACTTCGTCTGGTGGCCGACAGACTCGGTGTGGTCGCTTCGGAGATTCTTGACTTTGATCTTTCGCTTTACGATACGACCAAGGCATCGCTTGTGGGCGTAAACGGCGAGTTTGTCACGTCCGGACGCCTTGACGATCTTTCGATGGTGCACGCCGCCGTGTCGGCTCTTCTGACGGCCAAGGACGGCGACAGGCGTATGAGGGTGATGGCCATCTTTGACAACGAGGAGACAGGCTCCGGCACCAAGCAGGGAGCGGCATCTCCGGTGCTGATGAACGCCATGCGCCGTATAGTCGGAGCTTTGGGTGGAGAAGAAGAGGATTATCTCCGTGGCATAGCTAATTCGTTCATGGTTTCGGCCGACAATGCCCATGCGCTTCATCCCAACTATCCGGAGAAGCAGGATCCTACTAACCATCCTGTGCTTGGCGGAGGTCCGGTGATCAAGATAAATGCCAACTGCAAGTATATGACCGATGCCGATTCAGCCGCCGTGTTTAAAAGCGTATGCGAGGGAGCCGGGGTTCCGTTCCAGTATTTCGTCAATCATTCAGATGTGGCCGGAGGCTCCACTTTGGGCAATATACTGACCTCGCAGATAGATCTGCGCGGTGTGGATATGGGCGCGGCTATGTGGGCTATGCACTCTGTGCGAGAGACTGCATCAGCCGTCGACCACGAATATATAATCCGTGCGTTCAGGCATTTTTATGAATTAAGATGATTCGCGGCCGAGTGCCGTGCGATGAATAGGAAAGGTGGGATCGTGGATTGCGCGGTCTCACCTTTTTATTTGGCTGAATCTGTGCCGTCCAAGCAGATAATACTGTATGATTATATTGGGACGTTTCGGTAGCAGGTCGATGTCCGGAAATTCAGTGTATGCTCCCTTCATCCGTCGAAAATCGCGATGAGCCTTTAGAACGGCTCCGGCATTGCCGAATTCAAATTTCAGCAGGAACATCCCCCAGGCAAGCGTGTCGTACAAACGTCTAACGATAAGACGGCGTGTGCGCGACTTGTCGGGAAGGTTTTTGTAGAGAAGCAGTAGGTTGTTGCGGAAATTGAGGTAGGTCTTGCGGGGGTCCGATGCGGGCAGTGTGCCTCCGCCGAGATGGTAAACCCTGCTTTCCGGAAGAGCCATTATGTCGTAGCCCGCGAGCTTTACGCGCCAGCACAGGTCTATTTCCTCCATGTGGGCGAAAAATCCGGCATCGAGTCCGCCGAGTCTGACATATAGTTCAGTCCGTATCATAAGCGCCGCTCCGGAGGCCCAGAATATGGAGGCTACGGTGTCATATTGTCCATGGTCGGGTTCGGACACCGCGAACAGTCGTCCGCGGCAGTAAGGGTAGCCGTTCTTGTCGAGGTAGCCGCCGCATGCACCTGCATATTCAAACTGCTCTGGGCGGCGGTATGACAGAATTTTCGGCTGGCATGCTCCGGTGTCGGGATGCGATTCCATATATGAGTGCAACGGCCCGAGCCATCCGGCGGCCGGAGCTACGTCGCTGTTAAGGAGCACGGTGTACTTGTGGGGCAATTTGCCGACGGCTATATTATAGCCTTCGGCAAAGCCATAGTTTTGGCCCAGCTCCATTACTGTCACTTCCGGGAACATGGACTTCAGTATCGACAGCGAATCATCCGTGCTGCCGTTGTCGGCCACGATTATATCGGCAATAGAGGAATCGGTGTTAGCCGTTACCGCCGGCAGAAATTCCGGGAGCAGCTTTGCGCCGTTCCAGTTAAGGATGACTACGGCTATAGGTTTTGTCATTGTACAGTCGTTGTTACGGGTTCGGCGGGCATCTCTACGGGCTTTTTCCATCGCTTGTGCGTCCAAAGCCATATTGCCGGGTTACGGCGTATGGTCTGTTCGAGCATGCGTCCATACATGTCGGTGATGGAGTACATCGGCATTTCGTTCGGATGTAACGATATTTCCCTTACGGTCAGTCGGTAGTGTCCGCGCTTTGGCTTTTCGACATCCCAATAAAATACGGCGAGATCAAGTCTGCGCGCGAGCACCTCCGTGCCGGTAATGATGGCGGTGGGGTGGTTGAGGAACATCATTATGTGGCCTACATCGCCGTGTGAAGGTTTCTGGTCGGACATGAATCCGGTGATGGACTGAATGCCGTCGCGCTTTAGCCGGAGAAGGTCGCGGAACACCATCTTTTTGTCAAACGATACTGATCCGAACCTGCTTCTGAGCTTGAGGAAATATTGGTCGAACCATTGGTTTTTAAGAGGCCGGTAGACTTGCGCGAATACGAGTTTGTCCGATGGTCGGTGCTTTGACCACAATGTTATTGACGGGGCCCATTCCCAATTGCCGCAGTGGGAAAAGTAGATGGCAATGGAGCGTCCTTGGTCAAATGCTTTGTCGATCTCTTCGATTCCGACGAATTCCATCCGCTTCTTCATCTCCATGTCGGATATGTGTCCGAGCTTTACGGTCTCGACGAAGTAGTCGGCAAAGTTGCGGAAAAACCGGCGCAGTATCTTCTTGCATTCCTTCTCGTCCTTTTCGGGGAAAGAGGCTGTGATATTCTTAAGTGCTACCTTCTTTCTGTATCTGACCACATAGAACAGAAGCACGAATATGAAGTCGCTTATTCCGTATAAAATCCCGAACGGCAGACGGGCGAGTCCGTTCAGAAGCCATTTCACAGGGAGATATTTTATGTCAGTTTTCATTTAAGTATTGTTCCGTTGATAAGTTCACTTTCCGGTATAGGAGAGTCGAGCCTTACCGGTACGATGGTGTTGGCCAGCGAGAGGTCGGGGGCCATGCATACGCGCAGATAATTGTCGGTCAGCCCGAACATGGGTTTTCCCTTTTTTGGTTCTTCGGGAAGTACGTCGCGCACGGTGCCGATGAATCTTGAAGTGAAGTCGGCGAGTTTTCTTTCCGAAAGCCCAAGCATGAGGCACGTGCGTCGGTGTTTCTCCTGCTGGGTCACGATTCCGTCAATGTCAAGCGCTCTTGTGCCGGGACGTTCGGAATAAGGGAACACGTGGAGCCTTGAGATGTCGAGCGAGTCGACAAAGTCGTATGATTTTTGAAACAGATCTTCCGACTCTCCTCTGGCTCCGACTATCAGGTCGACGCCGATGAATGCATCCGGTATGGAGTGGCGGATGCGTTCGATGCGGTGTCTGAAAAGTTCGGTGTCGTAGTGGCGCCGCATTAGCTTGAGAATCTCGTCGGATCCGGCTTGAAGAGGTATGTGGAAGTGGGGCATGAATCTCTTGGAGCCGCCCACCCAGTCGATAATCTCATCGGTCAGCAGATTAGGTTCGATGGATGATATGCGGTATCGTTCAATTCCGTCGACCTCGTCAAGTTCGCGAATGAGGTCAAAGAATGTGTCCGGCCGTCCTTTTCCGAAGTCTCCGATGTTTACGCCTGTTAGCACGATCTCCTTTCCGCCCTCCTCTGCCACTTTCCGGGCCTGTCCGACGATTTCGGCGATAGTGCCCGAGCGGCTTCGCCCGCGGGCCATCGGGATGGTGCAGTATGAACACCAATAGTCGCATCCGTCCTGGATCTTAAGGAAGTAACGTGTGCGGTCTTCTCCAGAGCATGATGGATGAAATTCGCGTATATCTTTGGTCGGGGTCACTTCTCTGAGTTTCGGCCTACCGGCCAACCACTTGTCGATGTGTCGCGATATGGCGAGTTTCTGATCGGTACCCATTACGATGTCCACTCCCGGCATCTGCGCTATCTCCTGCGATTTGAGCTGGGCGTAGCATCCGGTGACGATGACCAAAGCTTCAGGATACTTCGATACAAAGCGGTGTATCACCTGTCGGCACTTTTTGTCGGCCATTTCGGTCACGCTGCATGTGTTGATAATCACAATGTCGGGCGTCTCACCTATGGATGCGCGTCTTATTCCTTTGGAAGCCAAAGCTTTTGCTATCGTGGAGGACTCTGCGAAGTTGAGCTTGCATCCAAAAGTGTGGAATAGCGCGGTGGTGTTGTCAAAAGATGATGCATCAATCATAGTGCAAATTTACAGCTTTTTTACGTTATGGAGAGTTATATGAAGAACTATTTGATACGGACGTTTGTATTAATTAAGTATAAAAATGACTATTTTTGCAGAAAATAATACAGATGAATAATCCAGACTTACTGAACGCTATTTACGCCCAAAGTTTTTGTGACAACTGGACGTTGCCGGCATTGTCGGAATATGGCAATAAAAAGGCTGTCACTTACGGCGGACTTGCCGAGGAGATAGCAAAAATGCATCTGATGTATGAGATGCTTGGAATCAAACCGGGGGATAAAATCGCGCTGATAGGTAAAAATACTCCGGGATGGATCATGGTGTTCATGTCGACCATCACTTACGGCGCGACAATAGTGCCTATACTTCAGGAGTTTAATCCGGCTGACGCACAGCATATCATCAACCATTCGGAATCGTCGCTGCTCTTCGTCGACAGGAATATATGGGAAAATCTTGAATTTGAGAAGATGCCTCACCTGAGAGGCGTCATATCCTTGACTGAGTCGAAGCTTCTGGCCGAACATCCTTTGAACGACAGGGCCATGGAGAGGCAGCTGAAGAAACTAAAGCGTGCATTCAAGTCGCGCTATAAGTCGGGATTCGGCCCGAAGGATGTCGTATACAGGGAGATGGATGCCGACGATGTGGCGGTGATCAACTATACTTCCGGCACTACAGGATTCTCGAAAGGGGTGATGCTGACTTACAAGAATCTTTGGGGCAATGTGGTGTTCGGCATTCAGTCGAGACTGCACTTCCAGGGGTCGCGCTGTCTGTCGTTTTTGCCGCTGGCCCATGCCTACGGATGCGCTTTCGATATGCTTGTCCCGTTGGCGGTCGGCACCCATGTTACCGTGTTCGGCAAGTTGCCTACACCGATTTTGCTTATGAAGGCTCTGTCGGAGGTGAGGCCGAATCTCGTGATCTGTGTACCTCTTATTCTTGAGAAAATCTACAGAAAGCAGATACTGCCGATGATAACCAAGTCGCCGATGCGTTGGGTATTGGCCATACCCGGCCTCGACAAGGCGTTGTATGTGATGATACGCAAGAAGTTGGTAGAAGCCTTCGGCGGAGAATTTGAGGAGATAATAGTAGGTGGTGCCCCGCTAAACCACGAGGTTGAGGATTTTCTGCATAAGATTAAGTTCCCGTTCACCGTGGGCTACGGAATGACGGAGTGCGGACCGCTTATAAGCTACACCCCGTGGCGTCAATTTCTGGTCGGGTCGTCGGGACGCACGCTTCCAGGAATCATGGAGAGCAAGATTCTGAGCGAGTCGCCTGAGACTGTTCCGGGCGAGATATGCGTCAAGGGCGTGAACGTGATGAAGGGTTATTATAAAAATCCGGATGCCACGTCGGCCGTGCTTGACGAAGACGGCTGGCTCCATACCGGCGACATGGGAACGAGGTCGACCGACGGTACCATATTCATAAAGGGGCGGTATAAGACCATGATTCTGTCCTCCAACGGACAGAATATTTATCCGGAAGAGATCGAGGCCAAACTCAACAATATGCCGTTGGTGGCCGAAAGCCTTGTGGTGGAACGCAACAATCGTCTGGTGGCTCTCGTATATCCCGATTATGAGACCATGGACCGCTATGGCATCACCAACTCCCAACTCCCGGCAGAAATGGAGAAGGTGCGCGGCGAGCTGAACAAACTTGTGGCTCCTTACGAAAAAATAGACAAGATACAGCTTATTGCGCAGGAGTTTGAAAAGACTCCCAAGCGCTCGATAAAGCGGTATCTTTATAACGCTTAGGGAAATTCATGGTTATAGATATATTATTGCTTGCGGTAGGCCTCGGGCTGATACTTATCGGAGCCAATTGGCTTACCGACGGCTCTTCGGCATTGGCAAAGAAATGGGGTGTGTCGGATCTGGTCATCGGACTTACGGTGGTGGCTTTCGGCACGTCGGCTCCGGAACTTGTCATAAGCGTGGTGTCGGCCATTCATGGCAGTACCGGCCTGTCGATAGGCAATGTGGTGGGAAGCAATATATTCAATATCCTTGTGATCATAGGCTGTGTGGCGATAGTGTCGCCGGTAAAGGTCGACCGGGGCAATATGTCGAATGACATACCGCTTGTGATATTGTCGTCGCTGGCGTTGCTGTTCTGTGCCAATTCGGTCCTGCTCGACGGGTCGTCGGAAAATGTCATCACCAGGTCGGAAGGATTGTTACTGCTGCTGTTTTTCCTGATATTCATGCGCTATACGTTCTCGATAGCCCGCGGTGCCGAGGGTGCTGAGCCTCAGTCGCCGTCGGCGGCTATGCCTGTGATGCCGATATGGAAATCGACGGTTCTCGTGGCTGTAGGGTTGGGAGGCTTGATTTTAGGTGGAGAGTGGTTTGTCGACGGAGCTTCCGGAGTGGCCCGCGGACTTAATGTGAGTGATTCGATAATCGGTCTGACGATTGTGGCCGCGGGGACGTCGCTCCCGGAGCTTGCCACGTCGATAACTGCGGCGCTTAAGGGCAAGACAGACCTTGCCGTCGGTAATGTGGTGGGGAGTTGCGTGTTCAACGTCTTTATGGTCCTTGGCATCTCGGCCACTATCCGTCCACTTCCTCTGGGAACTATAGGTAACTTCGATCTGTTGACGCTTGTCGGCGCCAGCGTGTTGTTTTGGTTCTTCGGCTGGCAGATCCGTAAGCGCACGATCACCAGGATCGAGGGTGTGCTGCTATTGGCGGTGTATGTCGGTTATACGGCTATTCTGATAGCCAAAGCGTGAGAGTGCAAGAATAATTAGGGTATTTTGGCTGAAATTTAGATGCATATTTCGTAATTTTGCGGAATTATTTAATCAGAGAGATTGCTTAATTTGAGAGAAATACTATATTGTGCCATTTGGCGCAGGCTGTTGCTTTCGGTCGCATTTATGCTGGTAATGTTTTCTTCCGGTGCACAAGTCCCCGGTATAAAAGGCATAGTGCTGGACTCCGTCACCCGTCAGCCGGTGCCATACGCGGCTTTGTTGGTGCCGTCGACAGGAGCGGGGACTTTAACCGACGATAAGGGTGAATTCTTTATCCGCTGTTCATCGCGTCCTGACAGTGTGCGCGTGTCGGTGATGGGCTATAGCACAAAGATGATGTCGCTGGCCGGTTTGAATGCAGGCGATCTGAGGGTTGAGATTGTGCCCACGGGCGTGCGTCTTGACGAGATTGTGGTTCGTCCGAAAAAGGAGAAGTACAGTAAGAAAAATAATCCTGCGGTGGCGTTTCTGGAAAGGATCCGTGCCGCCCGCGGCATTACCGATCCGCGCCGCAATGACTATTTCAATTTTGACAAATATGAACGAATGTCGATGGCTATAAACGACTTCAAGCCGTCGGAGGGTTCATGGATAGACAAAAAGTTTGACTTTTTGAAGGATTATGTAGATGTGTCGGAAATCTCGGGTAAGCCGATCCTAAATATCTCGGTACGCGAGAAAAGCTCTACGGTCAACTATCGGCGCAGTCCGCATTCGGAGCATGAGCATGTCACGGGTATGCGGCAGGAGGGAATCGATGATGTGGCCAACAATCAAGAGGGCATACGCCAGGCCATGGAGGATGTGTTCAGGGAGATCGATATATATGACAATGACATAACTCTTCTGCAGAACCGTTTCGTAAGTCCGCTTTCGCGGATAGCCTCGGATTTCTATAAATTCTACCTGACTGACACTCTCGTTGTGGAGAGCGACACATGCATAGTGTTGAGTTTTGTGCCTCATACACCGCAGACTTGGGGTTTTATCGGAAAACTGTATGTGCCTAAAAACGACAGCACGATGTTTGTAAAACGTGTTGACCTCCATCTGCCTCATACGATTAATGTGAATTTTATCGACGGGATGACAGTTTCGCAGACTTTTGAAAAGGCTGCTGACGGTTCCCGGCTCAAGACCAAGGACGACATGATATTTGAACTGTCGATACTTCCCGGTGCTCCAAAGATGTATGTGCGAAGAAACACGGCCTATGAAAATTTTAATTTTGACAAGCCGGCCGACGCATCGGTGTTTGACCATGCCGAATATCAGGTCGTGACCGATGCCGCTTATGAGCGCCCCGACACATTCTGGACTGAGCGGAGGATAGTGCCGATGGACAGCGGGGAGAAAGGAGTGGGGGAGATGGTGGCCAAGCTTCGACGGCAACCGGTGTATTACTGGGCTGAGAAGGGGTTGAGGGTGCTCGTGAGCGGTTATGTGCATACGGGCAATCCGAGCAAGTTTGACTACGGACCTGTAAATACGAGCGTTTCTTACAACACTGTGGAAGGTGTCCGTTTACGTGCCGGCGGCATGACCACGGCCAATCTGTCGAAACGCTGGTTCATGCGTGGTTATGTCGCTTACGGATTCCGCGACGAGAAGGTCAAATACCGGGGTGAACTTGAGTATTCGTTCCACGACAAGAAGTATCATTCGAGGGAGTTTCCGGTGCATTCGCTACGGTTCACGTCGTTATATGACATTGACCAGCTCGGACAACGCTACTCGAATACTAACGCCGACAATGTGTTTCTGTCGTTAAAGCGCATGGAGGATGTCAGAGTGACTTATCAGCGTTACCAGCGGCTGGACTATATTCTTGAACTAAGGAATAACTTTTCGATAGAGGCCGGAATTATGTATGAACGTCAGGAGGCTACTAAGTGGATTCCGTTTATCGACGGCCACGGCAGACATTTCGGACATTATAACGAGACTTCCCTGGAGCTTAAGCTACGTTATGCACCGGGCGAGAAATTTTACCAGGGCAAGACCAACCGTCTGCCCATCAATCTTGATGCGCCTGTGTTTGAGCTGACCCACACGTTTGCTCCGGGAAATGCGTTTGGAAGCAAGTTCACGATTAACCGCACTGAGATCCGCTACCAGCAGCGGTGGTGGCTGTCGGCATTCGGTTATGTGGATGCCATAGTCAAAGGGGGACATGTGTGGAGTTCGGTTCCGTATATGAATCTGCTTCTTCCAAATGCCAATCTGTCGTATACTATCCAGCCCGAGAGCTATTCGCTGATGAATCCTCTTGAATTTATCAATGATTCGTATGCTTCGGTGGACCTTACTTATTGGATGAACGGATTGATATTCAGCAGGATTCCTCTCCTGAACAGGCTTAAGCTCCGAGAGGTGGTTAATTTCAAGGGGCTATGGGGACATCTTAGCGACAGAAACGATCCTGCATGCAATAAATCGCTGTTCGTGTTTCCGTCGGATGTGCATACCAGACGGATGTCAGACACCCCGTATATGGAGCTGAGTGCAGGTATAGACAACATATTCAGTGTATTGAGGGTGGACTATGTAACAAGATTGACGTACAGGGGTACTCCGGGAGCTCCGGACTGGGGAATCAGGGTGGGGCTTCACTTGGCGTTCTAAAACTCTTTAAAACACTTGTTTTTGTGTGATTTCCATGCGTGGCAGTTACAAATGAGTTAAGATATTTTGTTTATGTTGGAAAATAATTGTAAGTTTGCGAAACCAATCATTAAAAAACCTAATATTAGATAATATGAACAACGGAAATTATTACGACAACGGCAACAACAATTATCCTCCTCAACCTCCAGTGAACAACGGCGGCGACATCTTTACGCCCGGACCTTCTGGAAAAAGCCGTGGTGTGGCAGGTCTGCTTGCAATATTTTTAGGCAGTTTCGGCATTCAGTATTTCTACCTTGGCAAGAATACCGCAGGAGTGATTACGCTGATTGTGACATTGTGTCTGTGCGGTATACCGAGCATATTGTGGTTGATTCAGGGTATTTTGATGCTGTGTATGAATCAGCAGGACTTTGAGCGCAAGTATGTGTACTCGACCTCGACTTTCCCTCTGTTTTAAGTAATATAATAAGGTATATGTCGGACTTTGCCGTTAACGGCAAAGTCCGCTTTTTTGTTTAGAGCCTGTCCCATAGTATATTTTAACGCTATGGGACAGGCTCTTATACGTGGATGGTGATTATGTCGGACAGACGGGTGGTGTAGAGCGGCGACGTAAGACTGCGCCGGACGAGCGGAGCCACTCCGCATCCCTGCGAAGCGAGGTGCAATATGTCGCCGGAAAGTGTGTATGAGTTTATGGAGTCGATGGCCTGCATGAGCCTGCGTCGTCTGTCGCGTGATTCCGGGTCGGAGAATAGTCCGTGCTGCAGTCCCTCGCGGGGTGTCATGCGGGTCACTGTCAGTCCGGCTTTTTTGAATCTGTAGCCGTGGCGGTATATCCTGCGTAAAGATTCTACGGCGGCTTCCGTGATGGCTATGGTGTCGTTGGTGCCTTCCGGAAATGAGGTCTGCGAGCTGTCGAATATCTGAGGCTGGTCGGCGTGGAATCTGTTTGTGGCGAGATATACGGAAATTTCCAGAGCATACATGTCGTCGCGTCTCAGCTTTTTGGCTATCGAGGCTGCAAATTCGCTTATGGCTTCAGATAGTTTCGTGAAATCAGATATGTCGGAAGCGAACGACCGAGAAGAAGTCATGGACTTTTGTCCGTGGTGGTCGGTCTCATACGGTATGCAGGGTTGTCCGTTAAGTTCTCGCCATGTGCGCTGAACGGCAATGTTGAACATGTCGCGTATGCGTTCGTAGGGCATATCGGCAAATGCCAGCGCCGAGTGTATTCCGCTGCGGTGGAGCTTTTCGGCTATTCTACGTCCGATGCCCCATACATCCTCTACCTGTATCAGGCTAAGAGCTTTCCTTGCTTTCTCCGGGGTGTCAATTACGGCCACTCCCTTGTATGCGGGATAGCGTTTGGCGAAGTGGCTTGCAAGCTTGCCGAGCGTCTTGGTCGGCGCGATTCCCATTGAGGCGGGAATTCCGACGTGGCGCAGGACTGTGTGCAGGACGTGGTGTCCGAATTCCGCCGGGTCGGGTATGGCGGATTCGTCGACAGAGATAAATGCATCGTCAATGGAGTATATTTCAATGTTGTCGGTCAGCGAACGCAGAGTCGACATGACTCTTGCCGACATGTCGCCATAAAGCCGATGGTTGCAGGAGAAACAGACCACGCCATTGGCCTCGGCCATCTCCTTGAATTTAAAGAACGGCTGCCCGCGTTTGAGTCCGAGCTTTTTGGCCTCTGCCGACAACGAAGATATGCATCCGTCGTTGTTGGTCAGCACCACTACCGGTTTGCCTTCAAGGTCTGGACGGAACACTCTTTCGCATGACACGAAAAATGAATTGCAGTCGATGTGCCCTATCATGGTCTTCGCCGTAGTCGCCGGTTGGCTTTTATGGTATGGGTCACTATGCCCCATATCCGGAATTCGTTGTCGGGAGTGATCTCTATGGGCTTGAACTCCTTGTTTGACGGCATGAGGAATATTCTTCCTTTTTGGACTTTGATTCGTTTGAGCGTAAAATCCCCGTCAATGCAGCATACGGCGAGGTCGCCTTCTTCCGGTTCGAGCGATCTGTCCACGATTACTATGTCGCCTTCGTCGATGCCTTCCTCGATCATGGACAAACCTTCGACTTTGGCTAAAAAAGTGGCCGCAGGATGCCGGATAAGGGCCTTGTTCAGGTCGATGCGCTCGTTGACATATTCCTGTCCGGGAGAGGGGAAGCCTGCTCTGACACCTCCGTCGGCATACGGCAACGACAGTTCTGTCGAGTCGTCGGAACTGTAGAGCGCAAGTCTTAAGTCTTTTGTTTCCATAGATAATGCAAAGATAGCCAATAAAGATTTATCTTCAGCCGGTAGATTCGCTTTTTTATCGACGGCGGAGAAATATATTTAACGGGCTAAAGTTTTGTTTTTAAATGAAAATTGTATACTTTTGTTGCGAAACTAAATATAATATACCGAATTTCAATTATGGCAACTTTAGAAAAGTATATGTCGCCTATGAGCGACGAGAAGCTTATGGAAGCATGTTCCAGAATAAAGCATGTGGCGCTTGACATGGATGGAACCATCTATCTCGGGTCGAAATTGTTTGGATTTACCAAGGATTTCCTTAAGTCGCTTGAGGACAACGGAATTGGGTATTCGTTTCTGACCAACAATCCGACCAAGAGCATTGCCGACTATCTGAAAAAGCTTGAAGGTCTGGGTATTGAGGCTGATAAGGAGCGTATGTATACCACCGCCGTGGCTACTATTGAGTATCTGAAAGCTACTATGCCGGAGGTGCGTCGGGTCTATGCGGTGGGGACTCCGAGCATGTTGAAGGAGTTTGAAGAGGCCGGATTTGAATTGACGTCGGCTGACGCTTCCGATATGCCCCAGGCCCTTGTCGTGGCCTTTGACACTACGCTCGTCTATGAGAAATTGTGCCATGCCTCATGGCTTGCATCGCAGGGCTTGCCTTATATAGCCACTAACCCTGACCGCGTGTGTCCGACCGACCAACCTACGGTGCTTGTCGACTGCGGTTCGCTGTGCGAGTGCATTTACCATGCCACAGGACGCAGGCCGGATATAGTCATAGGTAAGCCGAATCCCGACATGCTTACAGGAATCCGTCGCCGTTATGGCCTTGAAGCTAATGAGATAGCGATGTGCGGCGACCGTATCTACACTGATGTGGCGATGGCCAACAACGCCGGTGCTCTGGGAGTGCTTGTACTGTCGGGCGAGACCACGCTTGATACTGCCGTTAATTCGGATCCCCAACCTCCGGTGACGGTGCCTTCGGTGGCTGAATTCGGGGAGTTGCTTATAAAATCGCGCAAAAAAGCCTGATTACGCAGTGATGTACAGAATACTGATTGTCGCGTCGTTCCTGATGTCGGCGTTTTGCTCCGTGGGCCAGAGTCTCGGCTCGGAATACCGTCTGAAGAGGGTGATCCCTGTTGAGGGCAGGCAGGGAATAGCCATTGACAGTACATATTATTATGTGTCGGACACCAAGGCACTTTATAAATATGACAAGACGGGTAAACTTGTCGATAAGAACGACGCGCCGTTCAGGCGTCCCGACATAGCCAATCACTTCGGCGACATAGATGTGTGGAACGGAGAGATCTATTGCGGCATAGAGAAGTTTGAGTACGGACGCGGGTATAATATCGCCGTCTCGATCTACGACGCTTCCACACTTCAGTGGAAACGTGATTTGCCTTGGGTTCCGGAGTCGGGTCAGGTGGAGGTATCGGGACTTGCCGTGGACCGTGACAGGAACATGGTGTGGATGTCTGATTGGGTCGACAGCCGTTACGTCTACGGCTATGACCTTGGAACCGGCGAGTACTACACGAAACTCCAGTGCGCGCCTACGCCTTATTGGTGCCAGGGCATCTTCATAGCCGACGGAAAGATGATCTTCTCTGCCGACGACGGAGACGCGGGCTACCTGCTGCCTGACAATCTGTATGTGGCCGATATAGCCGATGTGCCGTTCACAGGACTTGTCGACGGCCGCGAGGTAGTCAAGGATACGCCGTTCAGCGTCAAGCTCGACGATTCGGGCCGGCCGGTTATGCGCGAGGGTAAAGTGGCCGGCGGAGCTTCTGCGGCGAGGGTGAGGCATCTGAGAGAGATGAACGACTTTATACGTGCCGGCGAAATCGAGGGCCTGTCGATAGATCCGGTGACCGATGATCTGGTGGTGCTTAACAATCGCGGTACGCGCATAGTGCTCGGTATGTCGGAAGGGCCGTTGACCGACGAGGGCTATACTGGCGAGGTCCATGAACTCTATATATATGAGAAGGTGAAATAGCCGATGGTTTTGGGTTGCGAATCGAAAGTGTGCTGTGATGCAATGAAACGGACGAGGTGCGAAGTTGCTGTTGCTTTTGATGTTTCGTTTAATAAATTTAGCTAAAAATATGCTTCCGGCCTGTCTTAAAACAAAATTTTAAGGGGTAAATGCCAAAAAAACCGTAAAAAGTTTTGTTGCAATTGTAAAAATGGCTACTTTTGTTGCGAAACTTGACTGTCGATTTTATTTTTCAGGATATTTCACTGTGAACCAATTGACGGTCATGCGTATTATATTAATATGTGAATTTACATACTAAACCCAAATATAAATACTTACCATACCAACCATGGACAATAAATTCGGCAAGAAGCACTATGACGTCATAGTGATAGGAGGCGGTGCCACCGGAGCGGGCACGGCACGCGACTGCGCTATGAGAGGACTAAAGACATTGCTGGTGGAACGGTTTGACTTTACTGCCGGAGCCACCGGACGCAACCATGGTCTGCTCCATAGCGGTGCGCGATACGCCGTGACCGATCAGGAGTCGGCAACCGAGTGTATAAAGGAGAACATGATACTCAGGCGCATAGCCAGACACTGCGTGGAAGATACGGGCGGCCTGTTTGTCACATTGCCGGAAGATGACCTCGACTACCAGAAAAAATTCGTAGAAGCTTGTATGAAGGCCGGAATCAGCGCGGAAGTCCTTGATCCGAAGGAGGCGTTGCTGATCGAGCCGGCCGTCAATAAAGATATCATAGGCGCTGTCAGGGTTCCTGACGGTGCGATAGACCCGTTCCGCCTGACGGTGGCGAATGTCGTTTCGGCACGTCGCGACGGCGCGGATGTGCTTACTTACCATGAGGTGGTGGCTTTTGAACGCGAACAGAACCGCTTGACCGGTGTGCGCCTTCGCGATACGCGCACGGGTGAGGAGACTGTGGAGCATGCCGACCTTATGATCAATGCCGGAGGAATCTGGGGGCACCATATCGCTGAATTGGCGGGTGTCAAGGTGAATATGTTCCCGGCGAAGGGCGCATTGCTTATCTTCGGCCACCGTGTGAACGATGTGGTCATCAACCGGTGCCGTAAGCCTGCGGATGCCGATATCCTCGTTCCGGGCGACACGATCTCGCTGATCGGAACAACCTCCACCCGTCTGCCCTACGACCAGATAGACAATATGGAGGTTACGCCCGAGGAGGTGGACATCCTTTTGCGTGAGGGAATCAAGATAGCCCCGTCGTTGGCATATACCCGCATACTTCGCGCATATGCCGGCGTGAGACCTCTTGTGGCCGCTGACAACGACCCGTCGGGACGTACTATAAGCCGTGGCATAGTGTGTCTGGACCATGCAACCCGCGACGGTCTGGATGGATTCATCACGATCACCGGCGGTAAGCTTATGACTTACCGACTGATGGCAGAGTGGGCCACCGACCTTGCCTGCAAGAAGCTTGGCCGCACTGCGAAATGCCAGACTGCGGAAACTCCGCTGCCCGGATCGGAGCTTGACAAGTCATACGGGCCGGAGGATCATAAGAAGTCGCATATCATAGAACTCAGCACTGACCAGAAGGCGGCGGAAGGCCGTCATGGTTCGCTGAGCGAACAGATAGAATATAAGACCGAGGACGACGAGGCTCTCGTATGTGAATGCGAGCAGGTGTCTGTCGGCGAGATCAAGTATGCCATAGAGCATCTCCATGTTGGCAATCTTATAAATTTGCGCCGCAGGACCCGTATGGGCATGGGTACTTGCCAGGGAGAGCTTTGCGCCTGCCGCGCGGCAGGAATCCTGGTTAACTATAACAAATGCGCCGAGCGGACGCTGCGTGACTTATCGTCGTTTATCAACGAACGCTGGAAAGGTATGTATCCGGTGTCATGGGGAGAGACTCTCGTAGAGGGTCAGTTCATGTCGTGGCTTTATGAAGGGGTGTGCGGAATCGACCAGCTGGCACGTCCTGAGGATTTAATCGATGCAAAATAAGGTATAAGAATCATGAAATACGATACTATCATCATAGGCGGCGGTATGAGCGGTCTTGTGGCCGGAATCAGATTGAGAAAAGCCGGACAGAAAGTTGCCATCGTATCGGCCGGACAGAGTGCCCTGCATTTCAATTCGGGCTCGATGTCGCTTTTGGGACATGAGCAGGGAAGGGATGTTGCCAACCCTCTTGTGGCTATAGAACGCCTGCACCCTGGACATCCTTATAGCAAGCTTGGCGCCGAGACTATCCGCAAGTATGCTTCAGAAGTAGCTCCGCTTTTTGCCGAAGCCGGAGTGACACTGAAAGGTTCAGCCGAGCGCAATCATTACCGGTTGACTCCGATAGGCATGTTCAAGCCCGCATGGCTCACACTTGAGGGCTATGCTTCGGTAGACGACCCCAAATCGCTTCCGTGGGGCAAGGTGCTTGTGGTCAATGTGGCCGGTTTTGTCGATTTTTATCCTCAGTTCATTGAGCTTGGTCTCAGCAAGGCGGGTTTGGAGTGTGTGTCGCGCACGTTTATCCTGCCCGGACTTGAGACTTTGCGCAAGAGCGCTACAGAAATGCGTGCCACCAACATAGCCAGAGTGCTCAAGGATGAAGTGGTTCTTGAGATGGCGTCGCAGATTAATTCTTATCTGAAAGAGACAGGATCCGACACGGTATTGATGCCGGCCATTCTCGGACTTTATGATGAAAATCCTATACGCCTGCTTAGAAGCAAGGTGGTTAAGCCGATCCATCTGGTGTCTACTATGCCTATGTCGGTAGGCGGAATGCGGGCCCAGATGAGTCTGTGCAAGTATTTCCAGAAGCTCGGAGGCACTTACCTGATCGGCGATAAAGTGACTGCCGGACGGTTTGAGGATGGCAGTCTGAAGGCTGTCAGCACTCAAAATCTTGGAGATATGCCTCTGGAAGCCGATAATTTCATCCTGGCCACCGGCAGCTTCTTCAGCCACGGACTTGAGGCGAATCCGACGTCGATATATGAGCCAATTTTCGGACTTGACGTCGAGGCTTCGGAGCATCGTCCGGAATGGTGCGATATGGATATCTATAAGAAACAGAACTATATGCAGTACGGAGTGGTCAATGACGACGATTTCCACGTATTCCTTCAAGGAAGGCGGATCGACAATCTGCGGGCGGTAGGTGCCGTTTTGTCCGGTTGCAATTCGATGAAGGAGGAATCGGGCGGCGGAGTTTCGCTAATGACTTCGTTGAAAGTGGCCGACGATATCTTAAACGGGAAAGGAGGCAAAAAATGAATTATCAGGAACAAAACATAAGCGCCAATAATTTTGAGGATTGCATCAAATGTACCATCTGTACGGTATATTGTCCGGTAACTCCGTTCAATCCCAATTATCCCGGTCCGAAGCAGGCCGGTCCCGATGGAGAGCGCTACAGGCTTAAAAAGCCGTATTTTTATGACGAAGCTCTTAAATATTGCCTAAACTGCAAGCGCTGCGAAGTGGCGTGTCCGTCCAATGTCAAGATCGGCGACATCATACAGTCGGCGCGTATAAAATATACGAAGTCAAAGCCAAGTCTTCGCGACACGATGCTTGCCAATACGGATTTTGTGGGTACGATGTCTTCGGCATTCGCTCCCATAGTCAATGCTACTCTGAAGCTTAAGCCTGTAAAGGTAGTGCTTGATTCTGTGCTGAAGATTGACGAACACCGTCAGTTTCCGGCCTATTCGTCGCAGAAATTCACTACGTGGTACAAGAAGGAGGCCGCTCAAAAGCAGGATCGTTTCGCAAACCATGTGTCGTATTTCCACGGGTGCTACGTGCAGTATAACTATCCTCAATTAGGCAAGGACCTTGTCACTGTGATGAATGCCGTGGGCTACGGTGTGCATCTGCTTGAGAAGGAGCGTTGCTGCGGTGTGGCCAAAATCGCCAACCGTCTTGTCAAGGAGGCTACCCGCGACGCCAATATCAATCTTGCTTCCATAAGGAAGTCTGTAGCCGACAACAGGGTGGTGCTCGGCACGAGCTCGACATGTACGTTTACGATGAGGGACGAGTATCCGCATCTGCTCCATATCGATAATGCCGACGTGCGCGACGACATAATGCTTGCCACTCGGTTCCTGTTCAATCTGGTCGACGAAGGCAAGGTGAAGCTCGTGTTCCGCAAGGATTTCCACAAGAGAGTGGCTTACCATACTCCGTGCCACATGGAGAAGCTCGGTTGGTCCGTCTATTCGACTTCACTGCTTAAGATGATTCCCGGCCTGGACTTCGTGGCTCTTGACTCCGTATGCTGCGGTATCGCCGGAACATACGGCTTCAAGAAGGAGAACTATAAATATTCGCAGGAGATAGGCTCTGCGCTGTTCAAGCAGATACTCTCTGAGAGGGTCGATGCGGTGGCTACCGACTGTGAAACGTGTAAATGGCAGATTGAGATGTCGACCGGCGTACATGTCGACAATCCGATCTCGATCGTGGCGCAGGCTCTCGACGTGGAGGCGACGATGAAGGCAAACGGCGTCTCAATCTGATAATTTTCTTAATTCTTAATTATAAACCAGTTAAATACTCATAATAAACAATCTTGTAATGGCTAAGGTAGACATATACGCTAATTGGGACCCGGCGGTGACCAAGCGCTTCAAGTCGTGGCAGCTCCGCACTATTTTGGTCTCGATGATAGGTTACGCTATCTATTATTTTGTAAGAAAGAACTTCTCTCTGGCGATGCCCGGATTGACGGCTCAATACGGCATATCGAACACGAGTTTCGGTATTGTGATCGGTATCGGGTCGTTGATCTACGGCGCGTCGCGTTTTGCCAACGGCTTTATCGTCGACAGGTTCAGTGCCCGTGCGGTTATGGCCATAGGCCTTCTGCTTTGCGCATTGTCTAACTTCGCGTTTGGTTTCGGTGTCAATATTTCATCGTGGATCACCGGTGTAGAGCAGGGTCCTGACCTTATCAACATGCTTGTGCTGGTGATGGCCATTACGATTGTGCTTAACCAGGCATTCCAGGGAGTGGGCTATCCTCCGTGCGCGAGATTGCTGCCGAGCTGGATCCACCCGTCGGAACTGGCTACAAAGATGTCGATCTGGAATACGTCGCACTCCATCGGAGCCGCCGCGGCAGTAGTGGCATGCGGCTATATTATGGGATCGCTCGGAACCGACCTCAGCAACAATCCTGAGATTATCGACACCGTTGCCAAGAATCTCGGGGTAGACAAGAACAGCGCCGAGGGCATGAAGCAGATACTCCAGTATGCCCAGCATTGGGACGCATGGCGTTGGTGCTTCTGGATTCCCGCGGCTATAGCCGTATGCGGTTCGCTTTGGCTGTATTTCGGTCTGCGCGACGATCCTCGTTCGGTAGGACTTCCCGAACTTCCCGACACCAACACCGGCAAGACCGACGCATCGAAGCAGACCAAAGGCGGCCGTTCGCGTTTCCTCAAGGCCATGGTTTGGTCCAACCGCTGGATCTGGACCCTGTGTGTGGCCAATGTGTTTGTGTATGTCATGCGTATGGGTATCCTTGACTGGGGTCCTAAATTCCTGACGGAGTCGCGCGGCATGTCGATCGAGGATGCCGCATGGTCGGTAGCAGTGTTTGAGATATTCGCCATCGTTGGTACTATCTTTGCAGGCTGGGCCACAGACCATATTTTCAAGGGTAAGTCGCACAGAATGTGCTTGTGGTGCATGGTGTTTGCATCGCTGTTCATGGGCATATTCATATTCTTCCCAGGCATGCCTTCATTGATCTCGCTGATGGTGCTTGCATTGGCCGGTTTCTTCATCTACGGTCCTCAGGCTTTGATCGGCATCGGCTCGGCCAACCAGGCCACTAAGGAAGCCGCCGCCACTGCCAACGGGCTTGCAGGCATATTCGGATATGTCGGATCGTTCCTCTCTGCAATCGGAGTCGGCATCATCGCCGACCACTATGGATGGAACGTGGTGTTCTATCTGATCATCGGAGTCGGTGTGCTCGGCGCGATAACGTTCCTGACCATGTGGATGGCTCCGCGCGACGGTTATGCCCGTGCCCAGAAGTTCTATGCCCTTGAAGCCCACAATGTGGCTGAGGCGGAAGAGAATGTGGCAGACAATTCCGG
The DNA here is from genome assembly GCA_947567425.1 of uncultured Porphyromonadaceae bacterium. GTDB lineage: Bacteria > Bacteroidota > Bacteroidia > Bacteroidales > Muribaculaceae > Muribaculum. The sequence goes on from CANOLV010000006.1 coordinate 80,040, forward strand.
CAATGCCGCTGATACCGATGTGTAAGTTAAAAAGGTATAAACAATCATAGTCTATAGTAGAAATGTCCCAGCTTCCCGCGCCGTGTAATGCGGCGCGGGAATGCAAATTACCGGCAGATATATCATGCCGTTTTTTTAAGCATTGTTGGTTCTCATTTTAACTAAAAATATTTGTACAAAATTAAATGCTTGCATATCTTTGTTTATATATCTTATGTTAGATTAAGTTTATGTGCGCAGTCTGTACTGTATTTTAGTTGTAAATGAGGGGACATATATCCCGGATAATTATAAATACCAATTCCGAAATATAAAATAACTTAAATATACAATGAAACGAGTATTATTTTCCGCGCTATGTGCATTCATGGCGGTTGCCGGTTTTTCGCAGACCAAGGTGATAGCCCACCGTGGGTATTGGAAGACCGATGGTTCTGCCCAAAACTCAATCCGTTCGCTTGTCAAGGCTGATTCCATTAAGGTGTTCGGTTCTGAATTTGACGTATGGCTGACAAATGACTACCATATCGTGGTCAATCACGACAGGGTGTTCAAAGGTGTTAACTTCGAGACTGCTACACTTGACGAAGTGCGCAAGGTTCGCCTCGACAACGGTGAGGTGGTGCCCACTCTCGACGAGTATCTGGCTAAGGCAGTCGAGATGCCCGACACCCGCCTCATACTTGAGCTGAAGTCGCTCACAGATCCTACCCGTGAGGATAAGGCCGCAGAGATGATCGTGGCCGACCTTAAGAAGTATGGCCTGCTCGACCGTACAGACATAATATGTTTTTCGATCAATGCCTGCATACAGTTTAAGAAACTTTGTCCTGTGGGTGTGAAGATCTACTATCTTGACGGCGACCTGCCTCCGAAAAAGATAGCCAAGCTCGGTCTGGCCGGTGTGGATTATTCCATGAAGGCTCTGCGCAAGCATCCGGAATGGATCAAGCAGGCGCATGATCTTGGTCTGGAGGTGAATGTATGGACCGTCGACAAGGAGGAGGATATGAAATACTTCCTTGAGCAGGGTGTGGACTATATAACCACCAATCACCCCGAACAGGCCCTGAAGATGATCGCGAAGTAGACTCAGGCCTATCTCCGACGAATAATATAACCAAATTCAGCAATATCTTATTAACCTTAAAAATTGATTATGAGAAATATATCCAATTATTTATTTTGGATGTTGATGACCGTATTCCTGCCGTTTATGATGGTGGGATGCGGCTCGTCGTCTGACGACGATGAACCGAATGTCGACGATTTCGACATTCAGTTCACTCTTCCGTCTACTATAGATGTTCCTAAAGGCGGAGAGTTTACGTTCATGCTGACCAACGGCGTTGCACCCCGTACCTCCGACTATCTGGTCATGGAGTCGGCTTCGGGTGTATCGTATCTGTGTCCGGTGGTCAATGCTACGGCCACTCAGTTTACGGTAAGTTTTTCCGAGCAGGTGGTCGACGGCAGCTATAAGGTATATCTTAAACGCGACCAGCGGAAGAAGCTCATAGGACAGACGGCCGTCAACATCATTGACGAGGTTATCGATCCGCAGGATGCAAATGTCTACGGCAAGATTACCGCGGGCGAGGAGCCTGTGGCAGGTGTCGTTGTGTCCGACGGAGTAGAGGTGACCACCACTGACAGCGAGGGTATCTACCGTCTGAAGTCGGCCAAGAAGTACGGCTACGTATTCATGTCGATCCCTTCTGGCTATGAGGCGGTTTCGGAGGGCGTGCTTCCCGTGCTGTATAAGCTTTTACCCTCTGACAGCAAGACAGCCGACAGAGCCGACTTCAAGCTCAACAAGGTCAGCGGCCAGGAGAATTATAAAGTGTTTTTCCTCGGCGACATGCATCTTGCCAACCGCACAGGCGATGCGGCGCAGTTCCAGCAGTTTACGGCCGATCTTAACAGCTACACCCAAAGCCACTACGGCGAGAAGATGTATGCCATCACGCTCGGCGACATGACGTGGGACACTTATTGGTATGACAATGACTATGAGTTGTCTAACTATCTTAAGACGGTCAACAGCCAGATTAAGAACCTTCAGATATTCCACACCATGGGCAACCATGACAATGACTTTAAAGCTACATCCGACTTTACTGCCGAGAACCGTTATCGTACCGTGCTTGCCCCGACCTATTACTCCTTTAATATCGGTCAGGTGCACTATGTGGTGCTTGACGATATTGACTGTAGCAATTATGACGGAACAAAGTCACGTAATTATAAGAAGGGTATTTCTGTAGACCAGCTTTCATGGCTCTCAAAGGATCTTTCATTCGTGCCGAAGAGTACTCCGCTCGTGATCACTATGCATGCGCAGGTGTTCAAGCCGGTAAAGACCGGAGGTTTCCGCGTGGATCACGATGCCACAAACACCGCGCAGTTCCTTTCGCTGATCGACGGCTATAAGGTGAACATAGTGACGGGCCATACCCATCAGATCTATAATGTGGTTCCCGAAGAGGATGTGATAGGCGGACGCGACATATTTGAACACAACGCAGGCGCCATCTGCGCTTCGTGGTGGTGGTCGGGCTATCTGACTCCCGGCATCCATGTCGGCATAGACGGTGCTCCCGGCGGTTATGCCATCTGGGATATCAAAGGCACTGATATGGAGTGGGTGTTTAAGCCGACCGGAAAGTCTGAAGACTACCAGTTCCGTTCTTACGACCTAAACAATGTAAGTTTTTCGGCCGCGGACGTTCCTGACATGCCTTCTAAGGTTGCCGGCGATTTTGAACCTTTCACCAAGGCTTATCCCGCCAACAGCAACAACGAGGTTCTTATCAATGTCTGGAACTACAATCCTAAATGGACCATCACTGTAACTACTGAGGGCGGACAGTCGCTCACTCCGACGGCAGTTTGGGCCTACGACCCATTGCATATTGCCGCTTTGACTGTTCCGAGGTTCAATAACTCCAGTATTAAAGAAGCTCCTAATTTTATAACAGAGGAGTTTACCCACTTCTTCAAGGTCACGGCTCCGGATGCCGACACCGATCTGACCATCACGGTCAAGGATGAATTCGGACATACATGGACTGAGCAGATGCAGCGTCCGAAGGCATTCTCGATCGAAGCTTATAAATAGAATATTTAGAGTTAACCAATAATTTAATTAAAACCAGATGCAAATTTATGAAAGTAACTAAGTCCTTAATTCTAAGTCTGTTGCTGGCGGTGATGAGCTTCGTGCCCCTTGCCGCGCAGAACAGAACTGTGTCGGGCACAGTCGTCGACACCATGGATGAGCCATTGGCAGGCGTTACCGTAATGCAGGTTGGAAGCCAAAACGGCGGCATGACCGACATGGACGGAAAGTTCACGCTTCAGGTTCCATCCGATGCTGTTGAATTGAATTTCACTTACGTGGGATTCAAGGCTCAGAGAGTAAAAGTTGCTCCGGGCGAAAATGACATCCATGTAGTGATGCATGAGGATGCCGTGATGCTCGACGAGACAGTAGTGATCGGCTACGGTACGCAGAAAAAGGTCAACTTGACCGGTGCCGTTGCCAGCGTAGGTTCAAAGGATCTTGAAAACCGTGTGTCGCACTCAGTGACCAACATGCTTCAGGGTTCAGTGGCCGGTCTTAACATTACGACGTCTTCAGGTGCTCCCGGCCAGTCCGCAGCTATCAATGTACGTGGTACGACATCGATTAACGCTACCAATCCGCTGGTGCTTATCGATGGTGCTGAAGGAGAGCTCACCAATGTCAATCCTAACGACGTGGAGTCAATCTCTGTGATCAAGGATGCATCCGCAGCCGCTGTTTACGGAGCCCGCGCCGCATTCGGTGTAATTCTCGTGACCACCAAATCCGGTGCTGAGAAGGACGGCAAGGCCACAGTTCGCTATAGCGGGCGTGTTGGATGGGAAGAGCCTACCACTTCCACTGACTATGAGACTACCGGTTATTGGTCGGTCTACACGATGAACTTGTTCCAAATGGAGACCCGTGGCACAAAGTATATCAATTATACCGACTACGATATGCAGCAGCTTCTTGCCCGCGTGCATGACAAGACTGAGCATCCCGACCGTCCATGGGTAGTTGAAGACACCCGCAACGGCCGTCGTCAGTGGGTATATTATGGCAACAATGACTGGTGGCACCAGCTTTACAATGACAAGCACCCGACTACTCAGCATAATGTGTCGATCAGCGGTGGAACAAAGGATATAAAGTACTATGTGTCCGGCGGACTTGATTGGCAGAAGGGTATTCTTAAGGAGAATCCTGATATTTTCCGTAAGTATAACTTGCGCTCGAAGATTGATTTCCGTATCAATAAATATGCTACATTCTCTAACAATACGTCTTATTATTCTTCCCAGTATGAATATCAAGGTGATGGAAGTGTCGAGAATACTCTTGCATACAGTGCGGCGCACGCTCTTCCGATATTCCCGATGAAGAACCCTGACGGTTCATGGTTGAGGGATACTCCATATTTCTCTTCATCAAGCTACAGTGTTGCAAACGGTCGCCATATTTTGGCCGGCGAAGGCTCACACCGTAATGTCAAGCGCACCACCGACTTCTCAAATACAAGCCGCCTGGTGATCACTCCGTTCAAGCAGTTGAGCATTACAGCCGACTTCACATACCGATTCTTCCAGACTCGCAATACAAGCCGTTCGCAGAACATGACATATCGTGTATATCCTGACGGACCTCTGCAGTCGTATGTGTCAGGTGCCGGTGAAGACCGTCTTGATGAAAGTGTCAACACCCGCAACTATATGTCGTATAACGTATACGCAACGTATACCGACACTTTTGCCGGTGCTCATAATCTTACCGTTACAGCCGGCTATAACAACGAATCCCTTAAGATTAAGAACATCGGAGTTGCTGCCGGAAATCTTTCCTCCTCTTCACTTGATGACTTGAATCTTGGAACAACTACCGCTTCTGACGGCAATTACAGCGGTGGTCAGAATGAATACATGCTTTCCGGTATATTCGGACGTATCAACTATGACTACAAGGGACGTTATCTTTTTGAAGCCAGTGGACGTTACGACGGTTCTTCCAGATTCGGACGCGGCAACCGTTGGGGCTTCTTCCCGTCGGCTTCTGTGGGATGGCGTATTTCCGAGGAATCGTTCTTCTCACCGGCGCGCGACGTCGTTGACAATCTGAAGGTTCGTTTCTCTTATGGTAGCCTCGGAAACCAAAATGTATCGTCTTATTATACGTTCTTGCGTCTTATTTCAGTTAATGACTTCGGTTCATTTACTTTTGGAGACGGTTCGGTTGGCAAGTATTCTTCTCTTGGAGCACCTATAGCTTCAGACCTTACTTGGGAAAAAGCTAATCAATATAATCTTGGTATCGACTACTCGATGCTTAATGGTAGGTTGAACTTTACCGGCGACGTATATATACGCGACACAAAGGATATGCTTACAGCAGGAGTAGCCCTTCCTGCAGTTTATGGTGCAGACGTGCCTGATATGAACACTGCCGATCTCCGCACTAAAGGTTATGAACTTGCCATTAGCTGGCGCGATAACTTGCAACTGTTTGGCAAAACTCTTGACTATAGTATTGGATTCAATCTCAGCGACTACCGCAGTGAAATTACTAAGTATGATAACCCCAATAAGACTTTTGCAAAGGATTATTATGTAGGTATGCGTATAGGTGAAATTTGGGGATATGTTACGGATGGTCTGTATGCCACAGATGAGGAAGCTCAGGAGTATACCAAGAATCTCGCATTCTACAGTGGTCTTACCGGTAACCTGACCGGTGGATGGAAGGCCGGTGACCTTAAGTTTATCGATGTCGATGGTGACGGAGAAATCGGTATAGGAAAAGATACTGCAGATAAACCTGGCGACCGTAAGATTTTGGGAAATTCGCTTCCAAGTCTTCAATACGGTATTACAGGAAGTTTGCGTTATTTAGGATTTGATGTTTCTGTATTCTTCCAGGGAACTGGTAACCATTATTGGTATCCTGAAAATGAGTCGTTCACGTTCTGGGGCCCCTACGGCTATCCTATGAACTCGTATCTGCCTACTAACTTTGTCAGCAACGTGTGGGCCGAGGATAATCCCGGTGCATATTTTGCCCGTCCACGTTCTAATATAGCTACTGGCGGTTATCTCCGCTATGTCAATGACCGCTATCTGCAGAATATCCGCTACCTCCGCTTCAAGAATCTTACAGTGGGCTACACTATTCCTGCCAATATTACCAAGAAGGCCGGCATTGATCAGGTGCGTGTTTATTTCTCCGGAGAGAATCTCTGCTATTGGTCTCCTCTTAAGAAGCATTCAAAGTATATCGATCCAGAAGGTGCCATCAAGCGAAGCGGTTCATACAACCGTATGTTCTATCCTTGGCAGAAGACCTTTATGTTTGGTATAGACTTAACATTCTAATAACTAATGATTAATATGAAAAAATATATATTGCCATTTGCGGTTCTTTTGTCTATGGGATTTGTGTCTTGTGATGATTCACTTGATCTGAATCCGAAAGACCGCGTTGGAGAATCTGAATATTTCAGGACTGAAAGCGACCTTAAGCTGTTCACCAATCCTTATTACAATAATATGCTTAATAAGGAGCCTTACGATGATCAGAGCGACTTGGTCGTATGCCAGAATCTTTCGAATGAAATGCGTGGCGGTACATTCCGTTCTATTCCTAAGTCGGGTGGCGGATGGACATGGACAGATTTGCGTCGCATCAACTCTCTGTTGGCTCGTATAGACCGTTGCGAGGACGAAGATGCAGTGGTTAAATACACGGCATTGTCCCGCTTTTTCCGTGCATATTTCTATTTTGAAAAGGTAAAGCGCTTTGGCGATGTGCCCTGGTATGACAAGGAACTTGGTTCGGCAGATCCGGATCTATATAAGTCTCGCGACTCTCGTGAACTTGTTATGACCAATATGATTGCCGATGTTGATTACGCCATCGCTAATCTTCCTGATGAAAAGACACAGACCGATGTGCCTTATCGTGCGACAAAATGGGCAGCTATGGCATTGAAGGCTCAATTCTGCTTGTATGAGGGTACATTCCGTAAATATCATGGAGTTACTCTTGAAGGCCACGATTATAAGTATTATCTCGAGCAGGCGGTTGATGCCGCGAACCAGCTTATGTCAGGAAATAAGTACAAGATTTATTCAAACGGAAATCCCAACACTGCTTATCTGGAAATGTTCCGTGCGGAAAATGCAAACCCTGACGAATATATTTTGGCTATTAAGTTTGATGCCAAGACTCAGACTTTCCACGATGCATACGGTTTTTCGTGTGTACTCTCCCGTGGTATGCCCGGTTATACCCGTAAGTTCGTCAATATGTATCTTATGAAGGATGGTACGGCATTCACCGATAAACCGGGATGGCAGGAGATGACATATGCTCAGGAAATGCAGAACCGTGACCCGCGTTTGCTTCAATCCATACGTTTCCCTGGATTTAAGTTGAATGGCAAAGCCGTAAAACCTAATCTTTCTGAGTCCGTTACCGGATACAATCCTATCAAATTTGTTCAGGATGGTATTACTCGAAGCGATAATTCTACTTGCGATATTCCTGTTTACCGTTACGCCGAGGTGTTGTTGAACTATGCCGAGGCAAAAGCTGAGCTTGGTACTCTTACGCAGGATGATCTTGATAAGTCGATAAACTTGCTTCGTGACCGTGTAGGTATGGCACATCTTGTTATGAGTTATGCAAATGCAAATCCTGACCGCTATTTATCTGATCCCGAGACTGGTTACAGTAACGTGGAAGGAGCGAATAAAGGTGTGATTCTTGAGATTCGTCGTGAACGGGCAGTTGAGCTTGCTCAGGAAGGTTTCCGTTGGAGCGACCTCGTGCGTTGGAAAGCCGGACTTTGTGTAAATCAGGATATTACCGGTATGTATTTCCCAGGACCTGGCGAATATGACTTTGATGGTGACGGAGCTGCGGATATTATTCTTTATGGAGCAGGGCAGCAAAAGCCGACAGCGGCAGACGGAGTTCCTGTATATCAGATAGGTTCTGATGTATTTTTGACTGACGGTGATAAGGGTTACACCAATTACCATCATAACATTACTCACGTATTCAATGAAGGCCGTGATTATTTCTATCCTATACCTTCCGATGAAATATCGCTATATCTGGAGAGAAATCCCGACTTTAAGCAGAACCCTGGCTGGTAATAGTAAATCTAAAAGTAACAATCTGAAATCGATATGAAAATTAAACATTATATGATGGCCGCGCTCGTGCTGATGTCTTCATGCATGATGTCGAGCTGTAAGGACGACGACGATAATGGCGGTGTAGCCAAAGCTGTCCTTGCGAGCGCTTCTTTTCTGAATTTCCAGGAGACTTCAGCCACGCCCCAGTTGATCACGGTGTACTCCGATGCAAACTGGGTGGCAGAGGTGCCTGAATGGGTGAGCATATCGCCTGCTACCGGCGGTGCCGGAACTACGGAAGTCACCGTATCGGTGACCGACAATCTCCGCGAGGGTACTCCGGACAATCCCCGTAAGGCTGATCTTATATTCCGTGGCAAGTCGCTTGCAAGCCGTGCATTCGTGACAGTGTCGCAGGCCGGTGACAAATACCGCGACTGCAAGGACTATACAGTGGAACAGCTGTATGGTGCCGCGGACGAGACCTGCATGTCGATCACGAATGCTTTGATTACAGCTGTAACGGCTAATGGATTCGTGGTGACTAACAGCGACTATAAGTCATATATGCTCGTGACAAGCGATGCCGCTGTCAATAAGGGTGACGTTGTGGATGTTCTATGTCAGAAGTTTACCGACAGCCAGTCGCTCGCGTATGTCGAGGCCGACGAAGTGACGGTAGTTTCTACAGGAAATGTGGTTAACTTCCCGGAACCTGTCAATATCACTGAAAAGCTGGACGAATATAACTCTGACAAGCGCGAATATGTCGCAGTGGAAGGTTTGTTGAATGGTACCAACGTCACGGTGACCGGTGCGAAACTTTCGATTTCTCTTGAGAATCTTCCTGCTTCGGTTGACTTAAGTGCCGTTAACGGTCATATCGTCAGAATGAAGGGTTACTTCGCCGGCGTGGCCGCTCCTGTGATGAAGCTTAATTATGCCGATATTGACGATCTCGGAGAGGCACAGACTATCTACTTCTCAGATGATTTGGAATGGCTTGCTCCGTGGTCGGCAGTAGGTAATGGAGAACCTGCCGGTCAGACAGTGGAGAAGAATGCCGACGACAATGCCTGCCAGCTTGCAACGCCGAAGATCGACGGTGTATCTGCTTATGACGAACTCGTTAACAGAGGTTATGCGATACCTGTGGTACACGCCGCCGGCAAGTCGGACCGTGCTCCGGGTGCGCAGACATACTTGCAGACAAACTACTTGAAGTTTGGTCTGACGGCTTATCAGTGCGGACTGACTCTTCCGTCGATAAGCGGAATTGAAGCCGGTGCTGCGGTTCACGTTTCGTTCCAGTGGTGCCCGATGGTACAGGGATCAGGAACTAAGGACCCGACAACTCTTGTGGTTGTAGTGGCTAACGGTGACGAAGAGATGATGTTTGATGTGGCTCCGCACGGAATCGGCAAGGAGGATGCACTTAAGTGGGTTGATGCCGACGTTGTGCTGACAGGCGCTACAGTCAACGAGAATACCAAGATCACGATCCGCAACTCGGACGACCAGTGGCCGCACACAAGCACCCGCCGTTGGTTCATCGATAATATCAAGGTTTACAGTCCGATGCTCTAATAGTCTCATAACCAATTTTACATAGGTGCGGGGGCCTGTCGATTTGCGGCAGGCCCCTGCTGTCATTTTATGGCTTGGGATTTTATGTTTAACTTTGTGGCGTAATGGCAAAGGTCTATCTTTTTAATCCCGAAAATGATGTGGCGCTTGGATTCGGGCGTCGGAGTTTCACGCTCTCTCCGCTTGTTAAGGCTCTGCACGCCGACGGAGCTTCGCTGCCGATGTGGTATGCGGAGCCGGGCGGCTTTGTATATGATCCCTCGGCCGGCAGGTCGGTGGAGTGGTATGAATCGATGGCGGAGCTTTTCGGCATCGACGTATGCGTGGCCGACCGCGTCCCTTCCGGTCTTGACGGGAGTCCGTGGGGATGGTCGGAAGATGCATGCCGTCAATTGCGTATGGTCGGGGCTTCGGTGCTTGACGGTGAGGCCGTCGGCCGGTTAAGGCTTCTGAGCCACCGGCGCCTGACTGTGGATGTTATGACGAGGTTGAAAGCGGTGTTGTCGTTTCCGCTTCCGGAAGTCCCGGTTGAAGCCATGTCGGTCGATGATGTGCGGCAGGCATTCGGGATGTGGGGCGGACGGATGTTTGTCAAGGCTCCGTGGTCGAGCAGCGGTCGGGGTGTGATAATGGTGGAATCGTTGACCGAATCTGTAGAGGCGCGTGTGGCCAATATCCTGCGTCGGCAGGGGAGTGTTATGTGCGAGCCTGCAGTGGATAAACTGCGCGACTTTGCGATGGAATTCCGGGCATCGGAGGGCAGGGTGGAGTTTGCCGGATATTCTCTGTTTTTCAATGAGCATGGTTCGGCATACGGTGGAAACATTCTCGCTCCGGACCACGAACTGGAGTCGCTGTTGGTGGCCGACGGCGCATCGCCGGACCACCTGCATTCAGTAAGGCTTACGCTTACGGATATATTTAATGAACTTGTGGCGCCATATTATGATGGATATTTTGGAGTTGACATGATGCTTGCATCCGACGGTATGCTGGTGCCTTGCGTGGAGGTGAATCTGCGAATGACCATGGGAGCTGTAGCTGTAATCTGGCGCGACAGGTATATGTCGGAGGGGAGCCGTGGGCGGTTTTCAGTAGGACAGCTCACTGGTACAGGCCGTGGACCGCTTGTCGTGGAATCCGGTAGGCTTGTAGCGGGAAGCCTATGCCTTACGCCACCGCGCGACGTTGGTAAGTTTGAGTTTCGGATAGATGTGTCAGAACTTTAACAGCTCATTGTAAAGTCGGTGGACCGGCAGCCCCATCACGTTGTAGTAGCTGCCGTGTATGCCTCTGATGCCAACCGCACCGATCCATTCCTGTATGCCGTATGCGCCGGCTTTGTCAAGCGGCCGGAAAGTGGTCACGTAGTAGTCTATGACATCGTCCGGAAGAGGTGCGAACTCGACGGCTGTGGATACTGAGAAAGTCACGGTCTTTTCCAAAGTGGCAAGCGTAACGCCTGTGACCACTTTATGGGTCCTTCCCGAAAGTTTATGCAGCATGGTTTTGGCCTGATCTTCCGAGGCCGGTTTGCCGAGTATCTCATTGTCGAGAATCACTATGGTGTCAGCTGTGACCACAAGCTGTTCAGGCTTCAGGATTCCGGCATATGCCTCGCTCTTTTTGCGCGACAGATAGGACGGAACTTCGTCGGGCGGCAACAACCTGGGATATGTTTCGTCGACTTCTATCGTATCGGCTATATCGAATTTCAGATTCAGCATCTCAAGCAGCTCCCGGCGTCGCGGTGAGTGGCTTGCCAATAAGATGCGGTGTTTAAGTCGGTTGTCCAGTGGGCTGTTCATGTCGTTCTGACTTTGTGTTATACAGATTTGTCTACCATCCGAATGCCTTGGCATCGTTCATCCACAATCCTTGCGCCTTTAGAATCTCTTCGAGCAGGTCGCGGGCCACGCCTTGTCCGCCTGCTACGGGCGATATGTAGCGTGCCATCTCCTTTATGTCGACAGCAGCGTCTTTGGGAGCTACCGACAGCCCTACCTCCGCCATTGGTTGGTAGTCGGGAATGTCGTCGCCTACGAATGCTACCTCCTCGGGCTTCAGTGCCGACTGTCGCATCCATTCGTGGAGCACTTCGATTTTCCTGCCGGCTTTAAGATATATGTCTTTGATGCCGAGCGCCTCATAGCGCACTTTGATTGCGGGGGTGTCCGCTCCCGTTATTATGGCGAGCCGCAGGCCGCGCTTTACGGCCAGCTGGAGTGCGTAGCCGTCTTTGATGTTTACCATGCGCTGTGGAGTTCCGTCTGCTCCGAGCGGAATGCACGATGGAGAGAGCACGCCGTCGACATCGAATGCCACGGCTTTTATCTTGGTTAGGTCGTAGTCAATCTTGCTCATAATGCGTCAGCGGTTGTCGCTGTGGTTATAGTGGTTGAAAATGGATTCCGACAATATTATGTATAGTTCGGCTTCTTCGCCGTCGAGCATTGCTTCGTGGCTTGCCATTATGGCTTTGTCACCGCGTCTGGCCGGTCCTGTCTGGCCGGTCTCCGGAGATATGGCCATGGCTTTTTCAAAAGTGGCAGATATCAGCGACCGGAACACGCTTATGTCGAGCCCGTCGGCTTTCAACAGTCCGTCGGCCTTCGACCACATGTAGTTGGTGAAGTTGCATGCGAACACCGCCGCTATGTGCAGCCTTTTTCGTCGGTCGGAATCGGCTTCGTATATGTGATCGGAAATGAGTCCGGCGGTGGATTCGAGAAGCTTGCGTGCGCTGTCGGATGACGCTTCAATAAAGAACGGCACTTCCTTCATGTCGACCTCCGCTTCTTTGGAGAATGTCTGGAGCGGATAAAGCACGCCGTGGGCATCTCCGACACCCTGCAACACGCCGGCAGGCGTAGATCCGGATGTATGCGCCCATACGCCCCCATATATGCCACGGAGCATTGAAGCGAGTCCGGCTATGGCATCGTCTTTTATGGATATGATGTAAAGGTCGGCACTTTTGTCGAGGTCGTCGAGGGAATCGACTGCTTGTGCGCCGACTTTGGATGCGAGTGTCGTGGCGGCTGGCAACCGATGGTTGTATATTTGGATTATGTCAGCCTTTTTTGACAATGACAGCGCAAGGTGCGTGGCTACGTTGCCGGCACCAAGGATGACGATTCGCGGGCGGAAAGCGGTCATCAGCGTTCCTGCCAAGTTCCGATGTGGACTTTCTCCCAAAGCAGCTTCTCCGTGTTCTGCGGTTTCTTGGTCTCGTCGGGGTAGCCGAGGGTGATTATGCAGACTGGGAGAATGGTGTCGGGCATTTCAAGGATGTTCTGGACGTAAGTCTCCGACTCGATGTCGGTGGACGTGTAGCGTCCGCGTATCTGGATCCAGCATGAACCCAGTCCCAGATCCTGGGCCTGCAGCTGTATGTATGTGGCGGCGATGGCGGCGTCTTCTATCCAGGGATCGCTCGCTTCAACGTCGGCCGCTACTACAATAGCCAGTGAACAGTGGGCTATAGGACCTGCTCCACCCTCCTTGCATTTGCTTAATGCTTCGAGTTTGGCTGAGTCTTCTACGAGCACGAACTGCCACGGACGTGAACTTTTGGATGTGGGGGCCATGAGGGCGGCCTCCATGATAGTCTTGACTTTGTCGGCGGGAATTTCCTCTTCGGAGTACTTGCGAATGCTGCGCCGATTGACGATCAAGTCATGAAAATTTTCCATAGACTATGGGATTTATCGTTTGCAGACCCAAGCGTCGGGATAACGCCCGGACTTATTGAAGGAATTAGCTTCGGCATAAGTGGAGCCTGACGCCGCATAGACTCTGAATCGGCCGTCGGCTTCGAGCACTCCGAGATTCCTGGATTTGGAATGGTCGCGCACATATTCTTCGGCCAACTCTTTCGAAGGGAGCGAAGCCACGACAAGGAAGTATTCGTCGTCGGGATTCAGTTTGCCACCGGCCATCGCGTCAGTATTAGCGTCAGACGCGGATAGTGTAGTGTCGATAGTGGCTACGGCATCTTCTATAGACGGTATGGCTATGTTAAGGCCGATATTGGGGGCGTCGTCAAACATCGGCGAATAAGCGTCGGCCGATGCGGTTTCGCCGATGGTTATGCCTATCGAAGCGCGGTTGGCGTCGTTGTCGATTATAGGGGTTGAAAGGGCGAATCCAAGCATCAGAAACACTGCGATCGATGCCGCTATTCTGGATATGCTTCTGCTTATCGGCAGATAGAATATCTCCTTTCGCGAGGAGTTTTCCTTTATGTCTGAGCTTTCAACAGCCGATAATTCGGTCAAAGTACGGATGCCAATGGGGGTGAATCCTGTGGATATCGGCGAGATATTGGTGGATTCGAATGGGTCGAACATGTAGGTCGAACTGTTTTCTTCGTTTATCCGAAGAATGCCAAGGCGGCCTAAAGCTAATTCTTTTTGGGTGCGTATAAGTGCCTGTATTTCTTGAACCTGAACATTCACTCGGTTCATGGCCTCTTCGTAGGTAACACACTCTTTTCTGGCCACTGAGCTTACCAAAAGACCATCGTTATGTACGATTTCCGGATTGAACGACAAGTTTCTCGCAGGAGGGAATATGCGTCCTGACTGCTTATCTATGTACGCTGGAGTGCGACGCGCTATCAGCGCCCCGATTCCAGGTATCACCACGCATTCGTGGTGCAATATCAGGTATTCAATATGCCCTATTAAACTTATCACGTTACAAAGATAGCTACTTTGCGCCATATATCAAAGAAGTCCGGAATTATTTTGACCAAAAGGCCGGTGTGAACAGGATTAGCACCGTGAACAGTTCCAGACGGCCGATAAGCATAAGGAACGACAAAACCCATTTCCCGAGATCCGGAATGACATCGTAGCCCATGCCTCCGACGCCTGTGACTCCGGCCCCCAGACCAATGTTGGACACGCAGGAGAATGAACTGAAAAAGGCATCGACTATCGGTATGCCTATGGCGGTGAGTAGGATTCCTCCGAAAGCTATGACCATTACATATATGCATAGGAATGCAATAACTTTGTCGACAGTCTCCGGCGACATTATTGAGCCGTTGATCCTGACGGATCGTATGGCATTGGGGTGTACTGACCGGTAAAGCTCATTATTGGTGTTTTTAAGCAGGTAAAGCAACCGGTCGATTTTTGCACCGCCACTCGTGGATCCTGCGCATGCGCCGAAAAACATCAGTATGAACACAAGAGCGAGGACGAATGGCCCCCATGTCTCGAAGTTGTTGGCTGTCAGTCCTGTGGACGACATGGTGGTGACGATCTGAAATAGCGGGTCTATAGTGATGTCTTCCCAGGAATAGGCTTTCCCTGCCGTAGCGATGGCGATTACAAATGCCACGAACGACAGGACTATGATTTTTATGTAGGCCACGAAAGTATCGTTGCGCCATATAGCTTTAAGGTCGCCGTGGGCACCTTTGTAGATAAGGCTGAAGTTGACGCCTCCAAGAAACATAAATAAGGTGACAACAATCTTCACGTAGTTCGAGTCCCAGAATCCGATACTGTTGTCGCGAGTAGAGAATCCTCCGGTCGACATAGTAGACAGAGCATGGCAAATGCTGTCGAATAGATTCATCGGGCCTAACCACAGGAGTCCGAACAGAATAATGGTCAGGATGAAGTATATCGACCAAAGTCCTTTTGCAGTCTGGCTTATGCGCGGTCTGAGCTTTTCATGGGTGATTCCGGTCACTTCGGCGTTGAACATCTGCATGCCTCCCGAGTAATTTAGCATCGGAAGCACGGCAAGAGTGAACAGGATTATTCCCATACCGCCGAGCCATTGGGTGAGGCATCGCCAAAGGTTGATGCCGTGTGAGAGCGTCTCCACGGTCGGATATACGGTGGACCCTGTGGTGGTGAATCCCGACATGGTCTCGTAAAAAGCATCTGTTACTCCTATCGGGGTATCGCATAGCATAAACGGAATCATTCCGAAGAATGAGAACACGACCCATACCGATGCGGTAAGCAGGAATCCTTCGCGTTTGGCCATGCTCGGCGATGCCGGACGGATGCAGAATGTCATCAATGCACCGCAGATTATGGTCACGGCAAATGCGGCTGCGAACGCCCAAACATCAGACTCTCCGTAGATTATACATGTCAACAGAGGAATGGACATAAAGGACCCTTCGATCATAAGCAGCCACCCGAGCACTCGCAGCAGCATGGGGTAGTTGATTCGTCGGGTGTTACTGAATGTGAGCATATTCGGTCGTTTCAAAAGGAAATCAGTAGAAAAGCCGTTCGATCTTGTGGAGGGCGCCGGACAGGCAGAACACCACCACGTTGTCGCCGGGTTCGATAACCGTGTTTCCCGACACGAGCATCCCGACACCGTTTCTGACCAGTCCGGCGATGGTCATTCCATGGGGCAACGACAGGTCTCTTACCCGTCCGCGGGTGATCTTACTTTTAGGCTTTACTTCAATTTCGGCCACTTCCGCGTCGGCCATGGCAAGGCATTTGGTGGTCGTGACGTCGGAGTCCAAAAGTATCTGGAATATTTTGCTGGATGCAAGCAACTTCTTGTTGATTATTGTTCCTATGTTCAGTCCCTCGGCTTCCGAGATGAACTGCAGGTCCTCAACTTCGGCTATTGTCTTTTTTATTCCAAGTTCCTTTGCGGTCAGACATGTCAGGATATTTGTCTCTGAACTGTCGGTCAATGCTACGAATGCATCGTAGTCCGTTATGCTCTCGTCGCGCAACACCTCGATGTCTCTGGCGTCGCCCTGCACGATGTCGCAGTTGGGGCATTTTTCGGGCAGAGCGCGGCATTTGGCCTTGTTATTCTCGATTATTTTGAATTTAAATTCGCCTTCAGCCAGGGCGGCGAGCCGGATGGCTATCCTGCTTCCTCCCATGATGAGCACTTTGCGTATGCGGTGGTGGGTCTTTCCGCAGATGTCGAGCAGGTCGTCGACATGGCTTCGTGTAGTGGCGAAATAAAGTATGTCGTTCAGCAATATCCTGTCGTCGCCACGCGGGATGATGGTCTCATGCTTGCGTTTGATGGCCGCTACGTGGAAATTATGTTCGGTCATGGCGAACTCTTTAAGCTGCATGCCGATTATTCTTGCCGTATCGCGGATTTTCACGCCGACTATTATCAGTTGACCGCCATGCAGTTCAAACCAGTGTCTGACCCACGAACGCCTCAGGGCCGTGATGATCTCCTGTGCGGCGAGATATTCCGGATAAATCAGCGCATTTACACCCAGGTCTGTGAAGAACCCGCGGTTGGTCATGTCCTGAAATTCGTAATTGTCGATTCTGGCCACAGTCTTTTTCGCTCCCAGACTCTTTGCCATGGCACAGGCCACTACGTTGCTGGTCTCGTCGGGGGTGACGGCTATGAACAGGTCACATCTGTCTACTCCGGCTTCTTTGAGCGACTTAAACGATATGGGATTGCCCCGAAGTGTCATCAGATTGTAGTTGGCATCGATATCGGCAAGACGTTCGCGGTTGTCGTCGATGAGGATTATGTCCTGTTCCTCCCGCGATAACAGTTTGGCAAGATGCGATCCCACCTCGCCGGCTCCGGCTATAACTATCTTCATACCTTATCGTGTGTTAGTTTGAGTATGGATTCGTATATGGCGTCTGAATCCATACGGCATTGAGCCATGAGTTCAGGCACAGTTCCATGCTCAACGAATTCGTCGGGCACTCCAATGCGTATTACCTCGGGATGGTAGCCATGGTCGTTCATCCATTCCTGCACGGCCGATCCGAATCCGCCGTCGCGCATTCCGTCTTCGACAGTTATTATCGGGCATCCGGATTCACCGACTTCTTTAAGTATGGATTCATCCATAGGCTTCAGGAATATCATGTCGTAGTGGGCTATAGAAACGGCAGGCTGCTCGTCGGCCATGCGCTTGATGGCTTTTGAAGCCTCGGAGGCCATCGTGCCGATGGTGAGCACGGCCAGATCAGAACCGCTGTTAAGTTTGCGTCCCTTACCTATTTCCAAGGCTTTCAGCGGTGTATGCCAGTCAGGATTGGATCCTTTGCCGCGGGGATATCTTATGACGAAAGGCCCCGAATCGGATGCCTGCGAAGTGTACATAAGATCGCGGAGGGTCTCTTCGTCGGCCGGGGCCGAGATGATTAGTCCGGGAATGGAACGAAGGTAGCATAAATCGAACACTCCATGGTGGGTCACGCCGTCTTCGCCGACTATCCCGGCCCGGTCAATGCAGAATGTCACCGGAAGATGCTGTATGGCCACATCATGGATGATGTGGTCGAATGCCCTTTGCAGGAATGAAGAGTATATGGCGCAGAAAGGCTTCATGCCGTCTTTGGCGAGACCGCCGGCAAACGTGACGGCGTGTCCTTCGGAAATTCCGACATCGAATACCCTTTCAGGCATCTCCTCCTGAAGTATGCTCATGGAAGTGCCGGAGGGCATTGCCGCCGTTATTCCGATGATTTTATCGTTTTGCCGGGCGAGTTCGAGCAGTGTCTGCCCGAATACGTCCTGGTATTTTGCAATAGTATCGGCTTTCGGATCGGAAATCTTTTTGCCCGTGGCGGGATCGAATTTTCCGGGTGCGTGCCATGATGCCGGATCGGACTCGGCCGGTTTGTAGCCTTTGCCCTTTACCGTTCGCAGATGAAGGAGCTTTGGCCCTTCTATGTCCTTTATGTCTGACAGTACTCTGACCACTTTGTCGATGTCATGTCCGTCGAACGGCCCGAAATATCGCAGGTTGAGTCCTTCGAATATATTCTGCTGGTGGCCGATTATTGACTTCAGGCTATTGTTGAAGCGTAGAATGAAGTTTTTTTGCTTGTCTGTGACGAGGTGCATCTTTTTCAACAGCCTGTATAGCTTGAACCGGAAGTTGTTGTAAGCTTTAGTGGTGTTGAGATGAGTCAGGTATGAATTCAATGCACCGACGTTGTGGTCGATCGACATGTCATTGTCGTTGAGTATTATCAGAAGGTCGTTAGGCGTATTGGTAGCATTGTTCAGACCTTCAAACGCAAGCCCTCCGCTGATCGAGGCATCGCCGATCACGGCTACGACATTGCGTTTAGGCGATTCGCCTTTAAGTTTAGATGCCACGGCCATTCCGAGCGCCGCCGATATGGAGTTGGAGGCATGTCCGGCCGTGAATGTGTCATATTCACTTTCAGCCGGATTGGGGAATCCGCTTAGGCCACCTTTTTTTCTGTTGGTATGGAATGATTCAAGACGTCCGGTGAGCAGTTTGTGTCCGTAAGCCTGATGGCCTACATCCCATACGATGCGGTCGTATGGAGTGTCGAACACGTAGTGTAGGGCCACGGTCAATTCGACAGCACCCATGCTTGACGCGAAATGACCGGGATTGGAGGAGAGCGTGTTTATCAGAAATTCCCTTATTTCGCTACACACTTCCGCCAATTGACCGGAGTCCATCCGGCGTAGATCGGCTGGCGATTTGATTTTTGAAAGTAATGTATATTTACGGTCGTCAGGCTTTTCCATTTCCGTTATTAAAGTATTTTTTATATAAAGGTATGAACACGACACCCCCTGAAATTATCATAGTCAGCAGGGTCCATCCGTTCAGACCGCGTCCGGCGATTAGAAAGTAGCATAGCAACAGCCATAGCGCAGTCAGACATGCCAGCCTGAAAATCGTGTAACCGTTCATACATTAATCTTGTTTTAGAGTGTATCTAATGATCCGATATAAATTGAAAGGCGCGCCGAAATCCGGTAAATATCGTGCCACAACGAGCCTTTACGCCACAAAGATACGAAACATTATTGAAATTTGAGTAATTTTGCAACTGTGTTGGCGGACATGGACGATAACTGCACGGCTCCATGACCGCAGTATAATAAATGGACTCTAAAATCAGATATAATGGCTAATTATGACATAAGGACTCTGCAGATGCGCATATTGGATATATTGCTGGCATTTGACAAAGTATGTACGGAACATGGTTTGCGTTATTGCATATGCGGCGGCACGATGATCGGGGCTGTCCGCCATAAAGGGTTTATACCATGGGACGACGACCTTGACGTGTCGATGCCGCGGCCTGACTATGAACGTCTGATCGCGCATGCCTCGGAGTGGCTTCCAAGTCCGTTGGAGTTTGTCTGCGCCGAGAACGATCCGGAATATCCATTGCCGTTCGGCAAGATTCAGGATGCGTCGACTACCTTAATAGAGCGTCCGCACCTCTATTATCTCGGAGGATGTTATATAGATATATTTCCGTATGACGGTTTTGCCGACAATAAACTGGTGCGCTGGTGGCAATGCGCCAAATATGCATATTACAGGAAATGTCTTTATCTGGTGCACCGCGACCCGTACAAGCATGGACGCGGACCAAGTTCTTGGGTGCCGCTTCTGGTGCGCAAGATGTACACGATGCATGGTCTGCAGAAGCGTATACGCAGGATACTGACAAAGAATGATTATGACAAAGCCACTCTGGCTTCGAGCTATACCGACGGCTATAAGAAGGCCTTTCCGAAGAGAATATGCGACCACTACGGCCCATACGAGTTTGAGGGGCATACCGTCCAGGGTATAGTGGACTATGATCCATATCTTAAGGTGATGTATGGCGATTACATGCAGATTCCGCCGGAGGACAAGCGGGTTCAACATAATTTCTACCATCTTGACCTCGAACACCCGTACCGCGATTATAGAGGTGACGATAAGGAGTCGTACAGAAGTAAATGAGAGAGATAAGACATCAGTCGGTGGTCAGGTATATAACCCCGCTCAGAGAGGGCGGTTCACTTCCGGCATTGGCGGAAGCCGACGACGGGTTTAAATATGTGATAAAATTCCGTGGTGCCGGCCATGGCAAGAAAGCGCTTGTGGCGGAACTTATAGGAGGCGAAGTGGCGCGTGCTCTCGGATTCAGAGTCCCGGAGTTGATATTTGCCGACGTGTCGGAGCATTTCGGACGTACGGAGGGGGATGAGGAGATTCAGGATCTTCTTCGTGCCAGCCGAGGACTGAACCTTGGGATGCATTACCTGTCGGGTTCGGTTACGGTGAATCCGTATATCAACGGCATAGATGAGATGACTGCATCTAAAATAGTATGGCTTGATGCATTTCTGACTAATGTCGACCGGACTTTCCGCAACACCAACATGCTTATCTGGAATAAAGAACTATGGCTTATCGACCATGGTGCATCGCTGTACTTCCATCATGCCTGGACGGATCCGGATAAAAGTGCGCTGTCGCCTTTTGTTTATATCAAGGATCATGCTTTGCTGCCGAGGGCGTCGCGTCTGGCAGAGGCCGACAAGGAACTGCGTCAACGGATCACGCCCCGGACGCTTGAGCGTATAGTGGACATGGTGCCGGATGAATGGCTCGATTATGACGGGCTGGATCTGTCGGCTGATGATGTCAGGCGTGTGTATAAGCGGTTTCTGACGGAGAGATTGAAAAATAGTGGCATATTTGTAAAACAGGCGATAGATGCACGACAGACACTTATATGAGTATGCGGTGATCCGATATGTGCCACGTGTGGAACGTGAGGAATTTATCAATGTCGGGTTAATAATGATGTGCAAGCGCAAGCGCTGGGTAAGGGCCGAACTTAACATAGACCAAAGGAAACTTGCAGTCTATGATTCGCCTCTATCCGCAGATGAACTGAACACCCAACTTTCAGAATTCAAACTTATAGGGGAGGGGAAGGCCGGATGCGGTCCTATGGGGTTGCTTGAGGCTGAAGAACGGTTTCGCTGGTTGACGGCTGTCAAGAGCTCGGTCATACAGACTTCACGACCGCATACGGGTCTGACGGAGAACCTTGATGCCACGTTTGACCGGTTGATGTCGGAGCTTGTATAGATAAATTCATATTAAAACGCTATCTTTGTACGGTATTAATAACCAATCATAATATTTTTGCCATGAAATTAAGATTTTGGGGAGCTTTGATTCTGTCCGCAGCCGCAGTTGTGCCGGTTTTGGCCCAGCGGTCGACTTTCAATATCAATCAGGACTGGAGCTTCTTTGCCGGTGATGCGCCAGGTGCGGAAGCTTTGGATTTCGACGATTCGTCGTGGAATCGGGTCAATGTGCCTCACGACTTTCAGATCCATCAGCCTTGGGTAGAGCCTGCGTCCGATGAAAAGCCTGATATGGACAATCCGATGGCCAACGTCAAAAGCCGTCTAAGTTCGCGCGGATTTAAAGAGATGGGTACCGGATGGTACCGCAGGACGCTTGCCGCTCCTGAAGAGTGGCGAGGCCGGAGGGTGTTGCTTGACTTTGAGGGCATAATGCTCGTGGGGGATGTATATCTTAACGGCGAGCTTGTGGGTGGAACGGACTACGGCTATCTCGGATTTGAAATAGATGTGTCGGACAAGTTGGTTTACGGCGGGAATAATGTCATAGCAGTCAGGGCCGACACCGGTAAACCGGAAAACTCCAGATGGTATACAGGCTGCGGTCTTTACCGTGATGTGAAGGTGACAGTGACGGATCCTGATCAATATTTTATGCGTCATCCGCTTAGCATAACCACACCTAAGGCTGACGAAAAACTGTCGACTGTGGTGGTAGGCGGCGAAATAGCTTCTTTTGTCAAGGCCGACAGTATTTCTGTGGGAATAGAGATATTTGACAAGGATGGAAGGAGCATTTATTCTGAAACGCGGAGGCATTGGACGCATCCCCGCCAGCATGTGCGCGAATATTGTCTTGACAGCATTTCGGTGGTGAATGCTGATCTATGGGACTGCGATTCGCCGTCGCTTTACACTATGGAGGCTACTCTGTACCGTAATGACGGGAGTGTAGCGGACCGCGTAAGGCAAAGGTTCGGCATACGGCAAATCGAATTTTCTCCTGAATTCGGATTTAAGCTAAATGGGAAGAAGGTGCTGCTTAAGGGTATAGCTAACCATCATACTCTCGGGGCACTGGGAGCGGCGGCATATCCCCGTGCGATCGAGAAGAGAATTCAGCTTCTTAAGGAGTTCGGATTTAATCATATACGCACCTCCCATAACCCTTATAGCGAATCTTTTATGGATTTGTGTGACGAGTATGGCATGCTGGTAGTGGATGAACTGTATGATAAGTGGACCACCCAATATGCCGGCGGCAGGAAGGACTGGAGCGAGCAGTGGCAGAAGGATGTGCCTGAGTGGGTGAGGCGCGACCGCAATCATCCTTCGGTCATAATATGGAGCCTTGGAAATGAACTACAGCTCATACCTGATCTACCTTTCAACGACTGGGGAGTAACTCCGTATCGGTTGCAGAAGGCGTTGCTTAAGCGGTATGATGATACGAGGCCTGTCACGGTGGCCATGCACCCGCGCGGGCGCGACGAGCATACGGATTCTCTGCCGGCTCCATTGGTCAAAGTCACGGACATAGCGGCATATAATTACAGGTACATGTATTTTCCCGGTGATTCGAAGAAATTCCCATGGATGATGTTCTATCAAAGTGAAGCCAATACTTCCGGCATGGGTCCTAACTATTACGAAATGGATCTTGACAAGGTGATCGGGCTTGCGTATTGGGGCATGATCGACTATCTCGGGGAGTCCAACGGTTGGCCGGCGAAGGGCTGGACCCAGGGCGTGTTTGATATTGCGTTGACCCCTAAGCCGGCCGCCTACTTTCTAAAAAGTATTTTTAAGCCGGAAGAACCTGTGGTGCATATCGGCATAGTGGACCGTGATGACAATACTGTATGGAACGACGTCAAGGTAGGTACTCGGAAAATGTCATCGCATTGGAATCGTGCGGAGGGTTGTATAGTGTCGCTTTATACGTTCACTAATGCCGACGAAGTAGAACTTATCGTCAATGGACGCAGTTTTGGCCGGAAAGTTAACGAGGTATCAGATCCGAAGCGCCGCAACCGTATATATTGGGACAGCATACCCTATAAAAAAGGGTATATCGAGGCTCGAGCTTACAATAAAGGACAAAGTAAGCCAGTGAAAAGTCACAGACTGGAGACATCTGGCAAGGCTGTGAAGCTTATGGCTGTCGCCGACAATGAAGAGTGGACATCAGACGGGCTTGACCTGCAGCATGTGAAGGTGACAGCGGTCGATGCCCGCGGCCGTCAGGATTATGGTGCTTCAGGCGAGATTAAGTTTGATGTTGAGGGTCCGGCCGAAATAGTAGGTGTGATCAACGGCGACATTTATTCTGAGGAGCTTACTGTAGGAAATGTACGGCGGATGTATGATGGAGAGGTGACGGTCATACTTCGCTCTCTGAATAGACCTGGAGATGTCGTGCTCAAGGCATTCGGTCCGGACGACATACGCCCGGTCACTCTGATGCTCAAAGCTCATTGATCTGCCAAAAGTGCACTGAAGGATTACTTGGAATAGTATAGTATAAATGCAGGCTACTTCAGCGAGCGAAATTCCGCTCACTGAAGTAGCCTGTGCGTATTTTGAAGATTTGATGATGCTATAGGATCAGCCTTTGAGCTTATCGGCGAGATTGTGGGCCATGTCGGCTCCGTTGTCGAGTGCATTGGCGGTCATATCCTTCACTTTGTCAAGCAGGTCGGATCCCTTATCCTTTGCATCGCCAATCTTGTCGGCGAGACTGTCTTTGATATCGCCGAGCTTGTCTGCGAGATTGTCCTTGGCATCGGCCAGTCCGGACTTGGCATCCGCTATTTTGTCTTGTGCAGTGGCTTTTGCGTCTGCAATCTTGTCTTGTGCCACGTCCTTTGCGGCGGAATACTCCGACTTCGCAGCTTCCTTAGCAGCCGTGGCGCTTACTTTTGCCGCATCGAGGCTTACCTGTGCCTCGGCTTTCGCGTCTTGTAATTTCTTGTTCACGTCCATAGTCTTTATTTTTTATTTCTTGTACAGTCATAGAAACGCATCCGGGCGGAACTGTGTTCGTTTAGTTAACTCAATTTAGGATATAGAAAAATAGAGCGAGGCCATATTATTTCTATGGCTCCGCTCTGTTTTGTCATTTTTAGTCGGGATTGGCTTTTGTCAGCCTCCGAAATTGTCGTACATGAGATTTTCGGATGGTACTCCAAGATCCCAAAGCATCTTTTCAACGGCTTTGCTCATCGGACCAGGACCGCACATGTAGTATTCGATGTCTTCCGGTGCGGGATGGTCTTTGAGATATGTCTCGTAGATCACCTGATGGACAAATCCCGGTGTGTACTTTACTCCAGCCGCATCGGCTGCCGGATCCGGACGGTCGAGGGCGAGATGGAATTTGAAGTTGGGGAAGTCCTTTTCAAGCTGCAGGAAGTCTTCAAGATAGAATACTTCGTTGAGGGCACGGGCACCGTAGAAGTAGTTCATCACACGATCGGTGGTGTTGAGGGTGCGCGTCATGTGCATGATCTGCGCACGCAACGGCGCCATACCTGCGCCACCGCCTACCCACATCATTTCGGCCTTAGAGTTGAAGATCGGGTGGAAGTCGCCGTAAGGACCGCTCATCACCACTTTGTCGCCGGGCTTGAGAGTGAATATGTAGGAAGAGGCTATACCGGGCATAACGTCCTGGAATCCGACTTCAGGTTTCGGCTTGAACGGTGGAGTGGCTATTCTGACGGTCAGCATAAAGCGATCGCCTTCAGCCGGGTAGTTGGCCATAGAATAGGCGCGCACAGTCTCTGCCGTGTTCTTGCATTTTAGCGAGAACAGACCGAATTTCTCCCATGCCGGCAGATACTCGTCGCCTATGAGCGACTTGTCGATGTCGACATTGTAGTCCATCTCGTATTTTGGGATCTTAATCTGCGCGTATGATCCGGGGATGAAGTTCATGTGTGCGCCTGGAGGCAAGGCCACGATGAATTCCTTGATGAATGTGGCCACGTTCTTATTCGATACCACTTCGCATTCCCATTCCTTGACATCAAGTACAGATGCGGGTACGCCGATCTTCATGTCTTCCTTCACCTTGACCTGGCATCCCAGACGCCAATGATCCTTCATCTGTTTGCGTGTGAAGTGAACCGTCTCGGTAGGAAGCACTTCGCCTCCGCCCTCAAATACCTGTACTTTGCACTGTCCGCAGCTACCTTTGCCGCCACATGCCGATGACAGGAATATGTTTTGATCGGCCATAGTCGACAGAAGTGACTTCCCGGACTGGGCAAATACGTCCTTGTCTCCGTTGATGTTGATTTTCACTTGACCCGTGTGTACGAGAAACTTCTTTGCTACGAGAAGCACGGTCACCAGAATCAGAGTGATGAGCAGGAATATCACTACTCCGGACATTACTGTGAGCTGTCCGGCGGATGCAAGCATTATCATGTTCAATATATTCATGGTTGCATTATAGTTTAATGCCGAGGAAGCTCATAAAAGCGATTCCCATAAGGCCGGTGATTATAAAAGTGATGCCAACTCCGCGGAGAGGTTTGGGGATGTTGCTGTATTCTTGCAGGCGTTCGCGTATGGCGGCAATGGCAACGATGGCCAGCAACCAGCCCAGTCCCCATCCGGCTCCGGCGAAGCATGCTGTCCATACATTGGGAAAGTCGCGCTGCTGCATGAACAGAGAACCTCCGAGTATGGCGCAGTTGACGGCGATGAGCGGCAGGAATATGCCGAGCGAAGCATACAGAGTGGGGCTGAACTTCTCGACGGCCATTTCCACAAGCTGTGTCAGGGATGCTATGACCGCAATAAACATGATCAGCGAGAGGAAGCTGAGGTCTACATCGGCGTATTCGGGTCCGAGCCACTGCAAGGCGCCTGCGCGCAGCACATAATTCTCAAGAAGGTAGTTGATAGGCAGTGATATGACGAGCATGAATGTCACCGCCGCGCCAAGTCCGAGAGCCGTCTTGACGTTCTTCGACACGGCGAGGAACGAACACATGCCCAAGAAGTAGGCGAATATCATGTTGTCGACGAATATCGACCTGATAAAGATATTTAAATTTTCCATTATACTCCAGTTAAAATATGGGGTTGGACATGTTTATTGTTCCTGTAGGTCTTTGTTGTAGGTGCGGTGTATCCAGATGATGCATGCCACTACGATCAGAGCCATGGGCGGAAGGATCATTAGACCGTTGTTGGCATAGCCCTGTTCGTAGAACGATGCGGGTATTATCTGTACGCCCCAAAGCGTGCCGCTTCCGAGCAGTTCGCGGAAAAAAGCCACGATGATTAATATTATGGCGTATCCGACACCATTTCCTATGCCGTCGAGGAACGAAGGCCAGGGTTTATTGCCCATGGCGAATGCCTCAAGGCGTCCCATCAGTATACAGTTGGTGACTATAAGGCCGATAAACACGGACAGCTGTTTGCTGACATCGTATTGGTAGGCCATAAGGAGCTGATTTACAATAACCACGAGTCCGGCCACTACCACGAGCTGAACTATGATTCGGATGTTAGTAGGAATAGTGTTGCGCAGAAACGATATTATCACATTGGAAAATGCGAGCACCGCTATGACTGAGATTCCCATCACGCATGCCGGTTCGAGCTTTGCAGTCACGGCAAGGCAGGAGCAGATTCCCAGAATCTGGACGATGACGGGATTGTCCTTTGACAGCGGATTTATAAGTGCGCTGAGATTTTTATTGTTCGTAGCCATTTTTCTTACTGAGCTTTAGTGGTAAGACTTTCAAGAAATTTAGTGTATCCGCCGAGGCAGTCGTCGATCATCGAAGCTACGCCTTTGGATGTGATGGTGCCTCCTGATATGGCATCGACATAGTCTTCTCCGTTCATTGGTGCCTGTCCTGCTTTAAGCACGGCTACAGGGAGGAATTTGCCGTCCTTTATAAGGTGCTTGTCGTTGAACTGATTGCTGAATGCCGGTTTTTCGATTTCGGCTCCGAGTCCCGGAGTTTCGCCCTGATGGGCGAAATATGCGCCGTAGATGGTAGATCCGTCGCTGTTGACGGCTACATATCCCCATATCGGTCCCCAAAGTCCTGCTCCGTACATCGGAAGGATATATTTGACGTTGTCCTGTCCGAGGGTACATTCATAGACAGGCATCTCTCTTTCTGCAAGAGGCTTCTTGAATTCGACCGATGTGTTCACGTCAAATGCGTTTCCATCGATACGCTGTCCTTCGGAGTTGACCATATACATGTCGGTTATGTATTTGTTGAAGTCTTCGATGACTGCGCCTTTTTCCGGAACCACATGTACCGACGCAAGTATCTGCTTCATTTTGTCGGCGTTGGCGTTTTCGGTCTGGAGAGGTTTCAGACTTAGAGCTGTGAACGCCAATGCCGCGCCCACAACCACCACTAATATAATAATGTATATTATGGTATATACGTTGCTTTGCTTGTTCATAGGTCAAATCATGCTTTAGCGTTAAGACGGCGCATGCGGCGTCGCATATTGGATTGAACGACACAGTAGTCGATGAGCGGAGCGAATGCGTTCATAAGCAATACTGCGAGCATGGCGCCTTCGGGATAGCCGTTATTGTAGGTGCGGATAAGTATCGCGATCACTCCGACAAGGAATCCGTAGATGTACTTTCCGGTATTGGTGCGGGCCGCCGTCACCGGGTCTGTGGCCATGAACACTGCCGCGAATGCGAATCCACCGAGGGTAAGCTGCTCGGCCGCGGTGAGCATTGACGCCGGATACGACGGTGTGGCAAACGTATGTGCCACCAGACCCATCAGGAATCCGCCGGCGAATACCGAAAGAATTATGCGCCAGCTGGCAATGCCGGTGAGCAGCAGTATGGCGGCCCCGATAAGGATGCAGAGTGTTGACGTTTCTCCAAAGGATCCGGGAATAAGACCTAAGAACATATCCCAATATGTGAGAGGCTCTCCGACTACGTTGGTGAGGTGGAGCGTGTTGCCTACGTTTGTGGCTACCTGTCCGAGCGGAGTAGCGCCGGAAAAGCCGTCGACTGCCGTACCGTCGCCAATGCCGAGCGTGCCCTTAAGAGGCACGAATACTCCGTCGCCGCTCATGTGGGAGGGGTATGCGAAGAAGAGGAAAGCGCGTGTCACCAAAGCCACGTTGAAAATGTTGTAGCCTGTTCCGCCAAACACTTCCTTCACGAAAATCACGGAGAATGCCGTGGCCACGGCGATCATCCACAAGGGAGTCTCGATGGGGCATATAAGCGGAATCAGTATTCCGGAGACGAGGAATCCTTCCTGAATCTCCTCCTTGCGCCATTGTGCTACGCAGAATTCGATGCCGAGTCCGACTGCATAGGCCACCACTATACGCCAGAATACTTTACAGAATCCGTAGAGCATCAGTTGCCAGAACGGAAATTCGGAAGCTCCGATGGCAAGCCAGTGCTGATAGCCGGTGTTGTACATTCCGAACAGCAGGCACGGAATAAGCGCGATCACCACGATGATCATCATTCGTTTGGAGTCGAGGCTGTCGTGGATGTTGACGCCTGACCTCGAAGTGGTGCTTGGTGTGAACAGGAACGTCTCAAATCCGTCGAATACGGAATGAAAAGACTGAAGCTTTCCACCCGGCTCGAAGTTGGGTTTGATTCGGTCAAGATATTTTCTAAGTGATTTCACTGTTAGTAAGTTTATGTTTGAATATTATCAGCTGAGTTCGTTGTAGATGTAGTCGATGCCGTCCTGCAGAATCTTTTGAAGTTCGAGTTTTGACGGATCCACGTATTCGCACAGTGCGATGTCTTCTGGGATGATTTCATAGATGCCGAGTTGCTCCATGCGGTCGAGGTTCTTTGCGAGACATGCTTTTATGAGATATTCCGGCATAATGTCCATAGGAAGCACTTTCTCATATACACCGGACATTATCATGGCGCGGCGGCCTCCGTTGATTCTGGCGTCGGGACAGAAGGGGCGCTTCAGGAAGTGTCCCGGGAAAGAGTGGTTGACGCTCATCTTTTCAGTAGACAGCGAGGCCCATCCAAGGAAGTCTGTCCGGTCGTCGCCTTCAGGTATGGCGGTCACCTGGCTGTAGGGATAACGCAGGAAGTGGTCGATTCCTACGGGAATTCCCGTCAGGACGTTTCCTGCTATGAGTCGGATGTGTTCGTCACCGTCGATATTTCCTGCTACGACCGAGGCCATGTCGGCTCCTATTTTCGTCTTGATATATTTGGGCTGCTTTATTTTGCATCCCGTCACAGCTACTATAGTGTCGTAGGACAGCTTTCCGGTGGTGACCAGGCCGCCGAGTCTGACCGCGGTGGGCAGGTCGAGGGTCCATACCTGTTCGCCTTTGTTTACGGGCTTTACGTTGCAGATCTGCACCCCTGCGTTTCCGGCAGGGTGGGGACCTTCAAATGCGATCACTTCCGCACCCTTTACGGCTTCAATTCTGCTGCCGGGTCTTACACCTATATATATATGTCCGGACGTCAGTGGCTGGAGAAATTTGACTGCGCTCTCGATCATAGGGAGACTGTCGGCCAGCATCGCTTCATGGTCTGGGGCGAGCGGGGCTGAGTCAAACGCGGTTATGAAGATGTCGCGTGCAAGGCCTCCGGGCCGTGGCACGATTCCGTATGGGCGCTGTCGGATCATAGCCCATATCCCGGAATCAAGCAGAAGGCGTTGCGCCTTTACCGGGTCGGATGAACACTTTGCATCGAGATTTATGCACTCGTCGGGTGTCTGCGACGGTTCGATGAGGATACGCTCGAGCTTGCGGCGTTCACCTCGCACGATTGCCTTGACCGTTCCGGCGACGGGTGACACTACTTTGATGTCGTAAAACTGTTTGTCGTGGAATAGCGGAGTGCCGACCAGTACGGTGTCGCCCTCTTTTACGTCCATTTTAGGCACGATGCCTTTGAAGTCGTCGGGGACAACAGCGCAAGTGGCAGGGCATACATTTGCCGGCGTTCCGACGGGAGCGCTTCCGCTGATGTTTATGTCCAAACCTTTCTTAAGAGAAATTAGTTTCGCCATGATATGTATATGTGACTTGAATTTTATATGCAAAGTTATTCATTTATTTTGTAATCCATTAACTTTATTTGTGGATTTTGCCAAAAAAAGTAGGTTGACGGCATAATTCTGCCTATCCAGTCTTCCCAGAAACGTAATGCGGTAGGGCGAAATAGCGAAAGACGGGCATCGGGTCTTATCCAGATAGCGTGCATTTACCTTAAAATATGCTATAAAACATATTAATTCTCTAAGCCGCGACGTAAAAGTAGGTTGCATAACGAAATTTCACAAATTTCACTAAACAAAATTTGGTCGGTAAAAAATATAATAATAAATTTGCATATCCTAAAAGGCCTACACCGCTTTTTGAGATGCGAGAGTAACATTGATCTATACCGGAGTGAACCATGATTGACTTCCACGGTGCCGTGCGTCCATCCTGACTATGCACTATATGAAGATGATCAAAATACCATGCCGGCAGATGACCAAAATTGAATATCCAAATTTAATCTTAAAAAATAGTAATTATTAATTAATCATTTAAAAAACATTATGGAAGCTCAAAAGCCTACCGCAGCCGCTAAGCCGGCTCAAAAACTAAACGTTCACGAAGGCGGATCAAAAGTTCGCGGAATCAAGAATGCATTCCTTGTGATCGTTGCATGTTTCATCGTTGCAGTTTGCCTCTTCATTTTCTGGTTTGGCGCTGACTCTAACTTCGACGAAGCCGGTCATCCTCAGAACATCATCGGTACTATCTACAAGGGTGGTTTCATCGTGCCTATTCTTCAGACATTGTTCCTTACCGTTATCGTTCTGTCAGTAGAGCGTTGGATTGCACTTTCAAGCGCAAAGGGTAAAGGCAACATCTCAAAGTTTGTCGCTTCAGTTAAGGAGTGCCTCAAGAAGAACGACATCGCTGGTGCGCAGGCTCTCTGCAAGAAGCAGAAGGGTTCAGTAGCCGCTGTTGTTTCTGCCGCTCTCGTTAACTACGAAGAAATGGACAAGAACACTATCCTCACCAAGGAGCAGAAGGTGGCCAACCTCCAGAAGGCCGTTGAAGAAGCAACCGCTCTTGAAATGCCCGCTCTTCAGCAGAATCTTCCGATCGTCGCTACTCTTACCACACTCGGAACACTCGTCGGACTTCTCGGTACTGTGATGGGTATGATCAAGTCATTCCAGGCACTTGCCGCATCAGGAGCTCCTGACTCTACTGAACTTTCTACTGGTATCTCTGAGGCACTTATCAACACTGCCTTCGGTATCGCAACCGGTGCTTTCGCTGTAATCTCTTACAACTTCTACACCAACAAGATCGATAACCTTACTTACGCTATCGACGAAATCGGTTTCTCTATCGTGCAGACATTCACTGCTACTCACTAATTCCATTGTTCTCTAAAATTATTAAATTAACGACGAAACAATGGGAAAAGTAAAACCAAAAAGAAAGAGTACGCTCATCGACATGACCGCGATGAGTGACGTGACTGTTCTTTTGCTTACTTTCTTCATGTTGACCTCGACCTTCTTGCAGAAGGAACCGGTTACAGTGCTCACTCCGTCATCAGTATCGGAGTTGAAGGTTCCTGTGACCAATCTGACCACAGTGCTTGTCTCTCCGGAAGGAAAAGTGTTCCTTTCAGTGTCAGGTGACGCCGACTCTACTTACTCAAGCGAGAAAGTAAGGGCCGAAGTTCTCCAGACGGCAGTGGCTGAGTATAACAAGACTCATAGTAACAAGATACAGCTCACTCCGGCGCAGGTTGCCAAGTTCTCCAAGATGAACATGTTCGGCTATCGTCTGGCGGATCTTCCCGCATATCTCGACAAAGAACAGTTCCAGCAGGATGAATTGTTGTCTGACCCGAATAATCCTCTTGCAGGTATTCCCATCGACGACAATAAGGACTTGAACAAACCTAATGAATTCCAAATCTGGATGCGCGCTATCTATAATTCATCCAACCCCCACATGGAGCAGTCAATCAAGTCCGGTGAGGGAATCGCAGTCAAGGCTGACAAGGATACTCCGTACGAGACCGTACACAATATCCTTGACAATCTTCAGACTCTCAAGATGAATAAGTTTAGCTTGATGACCGCGCTGAAAACTGAAAACGATTAATCATTATGGCACAGATAGAACAATCCGACGGCGGCAAAAAGAAAAAAGGCGCCCAGAAAAAAATGCAGATCCACGTGGACTTTACGCCTATGGTGGATATGAACATGCTTCTGATTACGTTCTTCATGCTTTGTACCACGATGATTAAGTCGCAGACGCTGAACATCGCCCTCCCTTCAAACGAGAAGGTTGAGCAGGAACAGCAGAACAAAGCAAAGGAATCACAAGCAGTGACCCTTATTCTTGACACGGAGCGTGACGAGGAAGGCAACGTAAAATACGATGCCGAAACCGGAAAGCCCGCGCACATGATCTACTATTATCTCGGAAAGCCCGATGTGGCCGACGAAGATAAGGACGGTCTGATCGACAATTCCAACCTCAAGGTAGAGAAGTTTATCGGCAACCAGAACGGTGAGGTGCAGGGAATCCGCAAGATCCTTCATGACAAGAATAAGACAGTTCTCGAGAAAATCGCAGTGCTGAAGCAGGACTGGAAAGATAAGAAAATCAGCGATGATGAATATCAGGCCCGTGCGAAAGAGATTCGTAACGACTCTCTTATCCAGGATCGTCCGGTTGTCATCATCAAGGCCGGCCCCAATGCTTCTTGGGAGAGTCTGATCGGTGCGCTCGATGAGATGCAGATCAATCAGATATCCCGTTATCAGATTGACAACATCAATGCCACTGACTCTGCGCTTATATTCGACTATCTTGCAAAGAATCCCCGCAAATAATGATGATCTATATGTTTAACTATTAAAACGGAAAAGTAAAATGGCAAAAGATGTAGATCTTTCATCAAAAGAATGGCGCGACCTTGTCTTTGAAGGCAAGAATAAAGAATTCGGCGCCTACGAATTGCGTAAGGGCTCAGACTCTCGTCATAACAAGGCCATGATCGTCGTAGTGATTTTCCTGGCACTTGTATTCCTCATACCTCTGTTGATCAACACGGTGCTTCCCAAGGCCGAGGAACGTCCGGAGGATCTTACCGAGCAGGCGCTCGTAAGCCTCGACAACGCTACCGACGAACCGGAAGAAGAGCCTGAAGAAGAACTTGAGCGTTATGAGGAGCCGGAACCTGAAGTACTTCCCGAAGAGGTGCTCAACACCGTTAAGGTGACCGAGCTTGCCATCGTTGAGGACGACAAGGTAAAGGCTGAGGACGAAATCAAGACTCAGGATGAACTTGCAGAAACCACTACCGCTTTCGGTCAGAGCGACTTCGACCAAGGTACTGACGACCGTAACGTCGTTCGTGAGCACAAGGACGAAATCGTTGTTGAAGAGAAGAAGGAGGTAGAGGAGAACAAGGTGTTCACTGCCGTTGAGCAGATGCCCCAGTTCCCCGGTGGCGATGCTGAGTTGATGAAGTATATCAGTAAGAACCTCAAGTACCCGCCTGTGGCTATGGAGAATAATATCCAGGGTCGTGTGGTAGTACAGTTCGTCGTTACGAAGACCGGTAAGATCGGTGAGGTTAAGGTGGCCCGTGGTAAGGACCCCGACCTTGACAAGGAAGCTGTCCGTGTGGTTAAGTCACTTCCTGACTTTATCCCCGGTAAGATGAACGGTCAGACCGTGAACGTATGGTATACGCTCCCCATCACATTCAAACTTCAGGGTATTTAATCTGAATTATACCTAATATGAGAGACGCGTCAGTCAACTGGCGCGTCTCTTCTTTTTTTATTGGGCCATATTTGTTAAATTTGCATCTGAGTAAGTTTTTTTTAGTTTTCCGATGATACTATTTCCTAATGCAAAAATTAATATAGGTCTCAATATTCTGGAACGGAGGCCCGACGGTTACCACAATCTTTCGACGGTGTTTTATCCGGTTGGATGGTGCGATGTGCTTGAAATCGTCCCGTCGAAGTCCGGAGCCACTACGCTCACTGTAAGCGGGCGCGCGGTGGACTGTCCGACTGAAAAGAATCTTGTGATGAAAGCCTACCGGATGCTGTCGGCTGTAGCTTCTATCGGGCCGGTCGACATGTATCTCCACAAGGTCATTCCTGACGGGGCCGGCCTTGGAGGCGGGAGCGCCGACGCGGCATTTGCATTGAAGGGACTCAATGATATGTTCGGCCTTGGATTGACCGATGCCCGACTTGCGGAGATAGCTGTCGGGATAGGCGCCGACTGCCCGTTTTTCATCTATGACCGTCCGATGGAGGCTGCCGGGATAGGGGATATCCTTACCTCGTCGGCTGTATCGCTTGAGGGATATCTGATCGCTATAGTCAAGCCGGAGGAGTCGGTGTCGACCAAGGAGGCATATTCGGGAGTGCATCCCGGATTGCCTGATTTTGAATTGCGCGAAAGTGTGTCGGGGCCGGTGGATGATTGGCGCGGCAAGGTGGTCAATGATTTTGAGCGGTCGATATTTCCGTCGCATCCCGCTATCTCAGATGTGAAGTCGAAGATGTATTCCCTTGGTGCAGTTTATGCGAGTATGAGCGGTTCGGGAGCTGCTGTCTATGGCATTTTCCGGGAATCTGATGCTGACAGTTTGTCAGCACTCCTATCGAGGGAGTTCTGCGGGTTGGCTTCATGGTGCGGTCCGGCCCTGTATTGACGGTTGAAAATGAACGTTATTCCGCCAAACTTGTTATGAATGTAAGAAATATGATGGTCTAACGTGTTTTAGGCATTGTTTTTGTATTCTGTTCTATAGGATTATGAAATTCAAATTTAAACGATATATGGATAAAAAGCACAGCAGTCATGGAGCGGAGGAGTCGACCCCCGGATATGACGACAATGACGTTAACATCAATGATGTGGATAATATAAATCTTCAGGAAGAGGAGACCGAAGCTGCAAAAGATATGGCTCAGGAGGCCGAAAGTGAAGCTGAAAAGCTTCAGAAGGAACTTGATGCGGCTAAATCGGAGCTTGAAAAGGAGAAGAAAGAGTATCTCTTCCTGATGGCTGAGTTTGACAATTTCCGCAAGCGTACCATCAAGGAGAAGGGGGAGATCATAAAGAATGCCAGTGAGAATGCCTTGAAGGGGCTTCTTCCGGTGGTTGATGATTTTGAACGTTCGCTGCAGGCTATAAACGACAGTTCCGACGCTTCTTCGATCAAAGAGGGTGTGGTTCTGATCTATAATAAGTTTGTCAAGTATCTTGAGCAGAATGGAGTCAAGGCCATGCCTACTGAGGTCGGTTCTGACTTTGACACTGAACTGCATGAGGCTGTCACGGTATTCCCCGTTGACGACGATTCTAAAAAAGGTAAGATCATTGACACTATACAGAAAGGCTATATGATTAACGACAAGGTGCTTCGTCATGCCAAAGTCGTTGTAGGTCAGTAGTCTGTAGCGGTTAAAATAGTCATTAAAGATGGAAAAAAGAGATTATTACGAAATATTGGGTGTGCAGAAGAATGCCACTTCCGATGAGCTTAAGAAGGCTTATCGAAAGATGGCTTTGAAGTACCATCCCGATAAGAACCCCGGCGACAAGGAGGCTGAAGAAAAGTTTAAGGAGGCCGCCGAGGCTTACGATGTGCTCAGCGATCCGGACAAGCGTGCCAAATACGACCAGTGGGGTCATTCAATGGGTCCGTCAGGATTCGGAGGCGGCGGAGGCGGCGGCTTCCGTGCGAGCGGAATGTCGATGGAGGACATATTCTCACAGTTCGGCGACATTTTCGGCGGCGGATCTTTCGGCGGTTTTGGCGGATTTGGTTCTGCGGCCGGCGGTTCGCCAAGACGTCGCCGTCAGCCTAAAGGTAGCGACTTGCGCATAAAAGTTAAGCTGACGCTTAAGGAGATAGCCGAGGGTGTTACGAAGAAGCTCAAGATACCCCGCTATGTCAAGTGTGAGCACTGTAACGGCACCGGTGCTAAGGACGGCACGGCATTCCAGACATGCCACCGCTGTCACGGTTCAGGAGTGATCGAGCATGTACAGCAGACTTTTCTCGGCCCGATGCAGTCGACGGCTACTTGTCCTGACTGCAACGGCGAGGGTAAGACTATTACCCAGAAGTGCCAGTATTGCGGCGGCGAGGGCATAGTGCGTCAGGAGGAAGTGGTGGAATTCAGCATCCCGGCCGGAGTGACCGACGGCATGACTTTGTCGCTTAAGGGCAAAGGCAATGCGGCGCGTCATGGCGGAGTCAACGGCGACCTGCTTGTCGTGGTCGAGGAGATTCCTGATGCCGAATTGATCCGCGACGGCAACGACGTCATCTATAACCTTATGCTCGACATCCCTACCGCGGCCTTGGGCGGTAGCGTCGAGATACCTACCATAAGCGGAAAGGCGAGAGTGAAGATTCCTGCCGGGACTCAGCCCGGAAAGGTGCTTCGTCTGCGCGGGAAGGGCCTGCCATCGACTGAAGGTTACGGCAATGGCGACGAGCTTGTCAATATAATGGTGTATATTCCCGAAAATCTTAACGATAAGGAGAAGGAGGCTATCGAGAGTTTGCGCGATCAGCCTAACGTAAAAGCCGACGATTCGATAAAGAAGCGCATATTCAGTCGTCTGCGTCATATATTTGAATAAGATTCTGTCGGGTAAAGATAGCTGAAAGAGAAAGATAGACAGTCGCGCAAGCCAAAAAGGGTTCGCGCGACTGTCTGTTTTATTGCGTGCAGGAGTATCAGATTCGTCAGAATGTGTAGCCCAGTGTCACTGACACTATCTGATTGTAGTAGTCGTCATATTTCATCATCGAGTTGAGCTGGATGTCATAGCCCATCGACAGACGTTAGTGGTCCATAAATTCGAGACCTGCTTTCACGCCAATGCCTATTTCAAAACGTCGTATATCGCTGTCCTTGAATATATTGTCGATCTTGTATTCGCCGGGAGCTATATTCAATTCTGCCGGGACGTTTCCCTTGGTGGTTATTTTCGACGTTCCTTTGCCCCATAGTCCAATGCCGATGTAGGGTCCTGCCGACAGCGAAAGGTTCAGGTTGTCGTTCAGAGCCATTTTGTATCCCGCGTGTATGGGTATGTTCAGATAGTAGGGTGTCATGTCTGCTTCGCCGTTTACTTCAAATGTTCCGTTACGGCCGTCCATAAAGTCACTTGAATAGTAAATCTCCTTGATGGTGAAGGGCTTTTACGAAAGCTTCATCGCTCCTTCCAGATACCAAGCTTCGGTTAGGGGCAATTGGGCGTTTACTCCGACGTTGAATCCGCACTTGGTTCCATCGGCGTTCATTGTCGACGATACGTTGAGTCCACCTTCCACACCGTAGCGAATTCCCTGGGCACTTGCTCCGATGGCCGCAATGACCATCATGGCCCCGATAAATGATCGTTTCATAAAAGTTGAAGTTTTGAATTGGTTATTCTTGCAAATTAATGCATATTATTGTTGATATGCAAGAAAAAGTAATTTAATTATTAGATTACTTTTAGATTGTTGAATGTTCTGTCTCGAATCATTTTCTACTTTTTAATGATTCTCATACCTCGCCAGTTTTCTCCGAATCTTGCGCATACATAAACTTCGCCTCCGGTTAATGTTACATTCTTTTGATTAACAGCATCAACAATAACATTTAGCCATGTATTGATCTGAGATGCATTAGAAGAATTTACGTTGTTCAAAAAGAATCCACTAAGGTTATTCCAACCAATGGTAAACTGCATATAATTTCGTGCGAATACGTGCGTGTACGACTTTACATTATATCTTACAATGTCACCATCATTTACAATTATATACAGTTCTTTGGGTGTAGATATAATGCAAGCATTTGCCGATTCGAAATTTGTTGCTTTGTTACCAAATTTTTCTTTGATAAAATCACGCACTGCGTTTACACCAAGTGCGATAACTTGATCTTTTAAAGTTGATGGGAAATCGGGCATTATTAGAGTTGCCGCATTTGCGATACTACCATTGATTTCAACCATCTGAGGAGGCATATATGCGTAATCCTTTACATTTTTCATTACTTGTGAATAATATGCAGGAATTGATTTTTTTAATAATACGTGTCTCCATCCAACTCTAATTTCGTCACATCTTGTTTTGCTCCAACCTATCCAATTCTTTTTGTCTGTCCATCCTTGTACACCTATTTCTCCATAAAATCCATAATTATAGAAATAAAACGAACCTCTAACTCTCCTTTTCTTACTTATGTTGACTGTACACGCCTTAGTGGATCCAATTATGTTCTGAATAATTTTACCCACAAACGTTTGCCTATCGGCAGAAAATGTTTTAAAGGAGTTATGATCTGGTTCCGGAACTCCTGCTCTTGAGCCTTTGTTACTAGTTTCATCGTCGTCACCAAAATAGCTGTCGGGCAATTCTTCGTACTTGCCTTCATAGATAAGAGAATAGTCATCGGGATTTTCTTCAAATGTCTTAAATAACACTATGTTCTTTGTGATTTGATATGTCTGTTCGTCAATTTTAGTGCCATTTAATTGAGAATTTTTTATTGTTAAATTATCAAATTCGTTTTCGCAACCAATAGGAAACTTAAAAGTCCCTTTTGGTGTTATTTTTATTACGTAATTCCCAATTTCAAGTTCTCCTTTGGTATTCAATAATTTTGCCAAATTAAGATTAGGTACAAGCGAATCGTATCCGTAAGCTTCATAAAATGTTTCGGTTGTGCTTCCGATGGAGGCATTTAAATCCGTTTTTGTATCCATTAAACTAATAAAGCGTGGATCTAATTTTGAAGCGATTGGATTTAATGAGGCTGGCTGAATATCTTTATCGTTGTCTGGACATATTAACGATATTAGTTCTTCTTCATTCTCAAATGATAATCTGAATGCAGAATCTGGTTCTTCTGAATTGGCCCTACTAATATTTGTCGTTTTGTTTTTATCAATATAGATATCCTCTTTTGAACATGATGATAACAATAGAACCATAATGGCACTGAAAATAATAAACTGTTTCATGATTTTTTATTTGTTGTTTAAAATGTGAATCCAAAACCGAATGAAAGCGAATTACGCCATATACTGATTTTTTGGTCAAAAGTATACCCCTCCCAACTATATCCGGCATGGTCTTTAAATTGATTCAGACAATAACCTATATGTGCATTTATACCAAAATGACTTCTAAACATTTTTTGCCATCCTATGCCGAGGTTGAATAGCAAACCGGATGATAGTGACCTGTCGTTGTTATATGGTATTCCATAACCTATATTGGTGTAAGCATATATATTTTTTACTGTTATGTCATAAAATGGACGATATCGGAAAGTTCCGAATATTGGTAAGGTTTTGATGTTGGATTTGTAGCTGTCTATGCCGATTCCGGCTCCTATTGAAAAGGATTGGTTTAAATCGTAGATTCCCATGAAATGTAACATGCTTCCGGATGTCTCCATATAGCCTTGTGGTAAGTTGTGCCCTGCAACAGCGTGGCTTAAGCCTAAGCTATAATCATAGCTTATTTCGAAA
Source organism: uncultured Porphyromonadaceae bacterium (assembly GCA_947567425.1). Classification (GTDB taxonomy): domain Bacteria; phylum Bacteroidota; class Bacteroidia; order Bacteroidales; family Muribaculaceae; genus Muribaculum. The sequence continues at coordinate 120,279 of CANOLV010000006.1, forward strand.
TGTAGCCTATTGATTAATTTTGCATGTATTTTAATTGGTGAAATACAGATTATAAGAAGGATAGTACTTCCCAATATGATTTTTTTCATTGTTAAATTGGTTTTAAATGTAATGAATTGAGTATATTAATTATAGCATCTGTTTTGATTAGAGTATTAACCATCCTTCATAGTCACCTCCGCCAGTGGTAGTGATTTCGATCTTCCACGGCTCTTCAGGAATACCGATGTACTTTTTGAATTCAAATGAGGTGTGGAATCGGTCTTTTAAGACCGATTCACCTGAAACAGTTGAAACAAAAAGGTTGGCCCATCCTTCACTTTCGGGAAAAGTAATATTTAGTTCACAAGAGGGAACTAAATAGTATGCATCAATTTCTCCTATTAATGTCAGCGGTCTACATTTTCGATTGCGAAGTTCTATTTTAGTTTTTTTATTTTCTTTGGAAGATTCTGCGCTAAAGCCAATAGCAGCAAATGAAATAAACAGGATGATTGTTAAATTTTTGAGCATAGTTCTTCGATTTTTTTCTGCAAAGTTAGGGCTTTGAAGGTTTTTGTTCCAAATTTTGACATCTATCACTTGGTTTTATAATATGCTTATTAACAGTGATTTACAGGATGTGTTTTTAGTGATTTTATATCACTTGATTTTTATGGCAAAATATAGGGATGTTTTGTGGATGATTATAATTGTTTTATGGGATAGAGTTGCATAATAGAGGAATTTTTTATTATTTTGCGAAAAATGATTTTATAACCTTAGCTTCCTATGTCATTGTATATACGAATTCTGAATGTAGTTGTGCTAATCGGCTACGTGTGCATGCAGTTTTGCTCGTGCCAAAGCAAAAGTGATATGGAAGTGCGTCTTGAAAAAATAGATAGTGAGATAATTTGTCATAATCCTGATTCGGTACTGATAATATTGTCATCTATTTTGCCGAATGAACTTTCGTCTGATCGAGCCATTGCTCTGCATACGCTGTTTCTTGAGTTGGCGAAGTATAAAACTCATGAGGATTTATCTGATGACAGACTGATTACTCAGGCTTATCATTATTTTCGCAAACATGGAGAAAAGCGTTATGCCATGATGTCGATGTTTCTTAAGGCTGAGATACAATATGAAGAGAATGATTTTTCGCATAGCGTGATTTCGGCCATGCGAGCGGAGGGTATGGCTAAGGAATTGAACGACAATTATTATCTGGGAAGAATATATGATTTGCTGTCAGATATAAATTACCATACATATAACTTTGGAGAAGATATAAAGTACTCTATTATGGCGTGTGATAATTTTAGACTTGCAGATAGTATGGCTCAGTACTATTTTGCTCTAACGGAATTAGCGGCATCATATTCTAATAATGGGATGCCTGAACGGAGTATAGAGTTGCTTGACAGTATATCGTCATTAAAGCCGTTGAACCATTATAATGATTATAATTTGAACGCATATAGGCAGGGGTGCTATGTGATGCCTTTTTTGAGGCTGAAGAAATATAATCAGATTGACTCTATAGTGAGTGAGATGGAAGGTTATTCTGATTTTGAATATTCGCTGTATGTTTATTCGCTTATTATAGAAGCTTATTCAGTGCAGGGACGCTTTGCGGAAGCAGATAAATTGATTTCAGACTGTTATGCCCGTTTCCCAGAAGATATTGAATCGGAGATTTCATTTCAAGACGCTATGTATGAGTATTATATGGCTAAAGGCGACTATAAAAATGCGATTATCCATCAAGATAATGTGTTAAGGATCAATAATGAGCGAATCAATGATGCGTTGGAGCAGACTGTTGCCATAGCTCAGCGTGATTATCAAGATCTTCAAAGACGAAGGTATGAGACTATGTCGCATAGGCTTAGGAATTTGATAATTATTATATGTATAGCTGCCATAGTATCCGGAGCATGGGCAATCCTCTTTTTTAGGGAACGAATACGCCGAAAAAATAGTGAGATCAATGGTTATGTAGTCGATATACAGCGACTTAGCGAAGATGTACTCAATGAATCACGGCGTAGCGAGCAGCTAAATGCCCAATTGAACGAGAAAGAGCGCGATATCGGTGAATTGAGTTTGCGTATTGATGCTGGTTCTGAACAGTTGTCAAGTCTGAGGGAACAAGTGAATGAGCTTTGGGGAAGTCGCTTTGCCGTGCTGAATTCGCTTTGCGACGAATATTTCGCCGTTCGTGACACTCCCAAGCAGCGTACTATGCTGTATAATAAGCTTAAGTCGGAGATCCAGTTGCTCTGCAGTGAGGAGTCTGTGGCTGAGATAGAGCGTCTTGTCGACAGATGTATGGATGGAATCGTGTCGAAATTACGGGAGCAGTTACCTAAATTCAAGCCGGTAGACATAACTATATTGTCGCTGATATTCGCCAACTGTTCTCCGCGCACGATATGCCTGATAATAGACAAGGACCTGGGCTATTATTACAACAAGCGCAAGCGTCTTAAGGACCGTATAGCCCAATCTGATGTTCCGGATAAAGAATTGTTTTTGGAAAAAATCGGTGGTTAGCACATCTTATGGGCTAAAGGGTAGCGGTGGTATGATGGCAGACGGCGTGTGGTAAAAAGAAAGCGGGCATCCATAATCGGATGTCCGCTCTTTGGTTCTTTGTTTGGACAGGTTATCCAGACGGTGGTTTATGCTTTTTCGTCCGGGGCGATGTTGATGAACTGACGTCCACCCTTGCCTTCGCTGAACACTACCACGCCGTCAACCAAAGCGTAGATGGTGTGGTCCTTACCCATACCCACGTTTAGACCGGGGTGGTGTACCGTACCGCGCTGACGCTTGATGATGTTGCCGGCTTTAGCGTGCTGTCCGCCAAAAATCTTAACTCCGAGTCGTGTGGTTTTTGTAACAACGCCCATGGTAGAAAAAACAACAACCATATTATTTTGGCATTGATTTTTAGAATATTTATTTGGGT
>CANOLV010000007.1 GCA_947567425.1 uncultured Porphyromonadaceae bacterium
CGTTGATACATATTTGCGTGAGGCCTCGAACCGTTGCTCGTTCTACGAAGATGGGCAATGCGAAGGCCTCAAGTTGTGGGAGCGGGCAACAGATATGGCTCTCACGCTTTTCTTTTTTCAACCAATCACTATCAATCGCCATCGGAGTGAGCCTCGGCGGCAACGGCATAGCCTATGGCTTATATTCTCCCTTCTTTCGACGACAGAGGCTATCTCGACATCGACAGCATGCCGAGCACCTTGGCTCTGAACATTTCTTATTCCATAAACGAATATTTTGAAAAGCATTCCGGGCAGCAGCTTACTCTTGCCCACATTATGGCATTCACACAGCGCTCATGGAAGCTATCTCCTGAAGAAGCCAATGCCGTAGAGTTGATTTTGGGGTCAGCGAACAGATATATCAACGCCTACCTTCCCGACACGAAAAATGGAGAATCCAATCCGGTAAGATATTTCAATCAACACTAATATTCACTAATCAAAAATCAACATGAAGAAAATTTTACTTTTTTTCGTGGGGGTGCTGACGCTCGGCGTCACGGCCCGCGCAGCCGACGGCGATGTATTCACCGTCGATAGGTACTTCACTTACACTGTCATTTCCGAGGCCGAGCACACTGTGTCTCTAAGCTATTATAAGAACTCTTCCTTCTCCCCATCCTCAATAATTATACCCTCCGAGGTCACCAACAATTCGGTCAAATACGCGGTGACTGAAATCGGAGAGAGAGCATTCTATAATAACACGAATAACACGGTACTAGGAACTGTGTTAATCCCAAACTCGGTGACAATAATCGGAGATGAGGCATTCCGTTCTTGCACAAAATTGGAGAATATGCGGATTCCCAACTCTGTGACCAAAATCGGAAATATGGCATTCTTTGGATGTCCCCTTAAGTCAGTGACAATACCGGAATCTGTAACTGAAATCGGTGTCGGTGCATTCTCTAACAAATATTTACAAGAGATTAATGTGTCGGAAGGTAATACAGCCTATGTCGTTGTAGATGATATTTTATATACTAAAGATATGGCTTTATTATTACAGTGTCCCACATCAAAAACAACCTATAACGTGCCTAACTCAGTAACTGAAATCAGAGATTATGCATTCTATGAGTGCTCGAAGCTGACTTCAATCACAATCCCCAATTCTGTGACCATAATCGGAAACGATGCATTCTATGGCTGCAGTGAACTTACTTCAATGGCTATCCCTAACTCTGTAACTGAAATCGGGTATCGCGCATTCTACTGGTGCATGAAGCTGACCTCAATCGTTATACCAAGCTCGGTAACTATAATCGGGGATTATGCATTCGGATATTGTGCTGCACTGACATCGGTTACTCTTCCCAATTCGTTAGCGGCAATCTCATACGGTATGTTCTGGAGTTGTCATAGTCTGACAACTGTAACAATTCCTGAATCAGTGATAAGTATTGGAGGTTATGCTTTTCGTTCATGCGGGAAACTGGCCACTGTAAACTGCTACGCCGTCAATCCTCCGGGGGTTGGCATTTATGCATTTGATGGTGTAAACATATTCGATGTAGCTCTCCATGTGGTGCCGAAGGCGATTGCGGCTTATCTAAATGCCGAAGTTTGGCAATACTTCAATATCGACAGTAACCTCTCAGGCATCGAAGATATCGAGGCCGACGGCAGCGATGCTCCTGTCGAGTACTTCAACCTCAACGGTGTGCGCGTCAACGGCGAAGCCCTCACCCCCGGCCTCTACATCAAGCGCCAAGGCGGCAAAGCCACCAAGGTGCTGGTGAAGTAATCCGCGCCAAGACATAATCCCCACAATATTTCAGCCCGACGAATCCACATCCGCCGGGCTGAATAGCGTTTCAGAGATTGGGCTGATTGCAGACCGGTAAGCTTGCGGGTATGCCGGCCGATACGTTTATCCGATTATCGTGGCCACGATATTGCGCGGGCCTCCATGATTTCTGAATTCGCAAAGATATATGCCTTGCCATGTCCCGAGATTGAGGCGTCCGCGGGATATCGGTATTGATATCGACGGGCCTACGATCACGGCCTTTGCGTGGGCGGGCATGTCGTCAGGGCCTTCAAATGTATGCAGGTAGAATGGTGCCCGTTCGGGTATGAGCTTGTCAAATATAGCGTTAAGATCTTCTCTCACATCCGGATCAGCGTTCTCGTTAATAGCCAGAGCCGCGGAAGTGTGCTTGATCATCAGATTCAATAGACCCGTCTGCGGAAGTCCGGGCAGATTATTGACCACTTCTGCGGTCACCAAGTGTACTCCCCTTGGTCTGGGACGTAGTGTAAATTCAGTTTGCGTTACCATATATTACCATAATTTACGCAAAAATAAGAAATTAAGCAGAAAACAAAACTATGGGTGACGATGTTTCTATGGGAAATAATTAATATACAGGAATCATGAAGAAAACTTTGTTGTATCTGTTTGTTGCGTTTACCGGCGCATTCTCTCTCGCTTCATGTAGTGATGACGACGATGATAAGGATTTAAGTTCAGTGCCTTCAAAAGTGGAGGAGGCCATGTCTGCCCGATTCCCCGATGCCAATAGTGTCAAATGGGAGAAGAAGGGCGCATATTTAGTCGCCGATTTCTATCAAATGCGGCTTGACAAGGAGGCGTGGTTCACTTATGAAGGTGAGCTGAAGATGACCGAAACTGACTACGGCAAGGATATTTTCTATATCCCGGCGGAGATCGGTGAGGCATTTTCTTCCGGTGAGTATGGAACATGGACTATAGATGATATCACATATTACGAACGTCCGGACAAGGACTTTTATGTCATAGAGGTGGAGAAGGCCGGACAGCCCGACATGGATCTGTATTATGGCGATGATGCCGCGTTGATAAAGGCCGTCCGCGATACAGATGCCGACATAACACCCGATACAGTGATTTGACCTGATAAATAGCCGACTTCGGTCGAAACCTATATGTGCGCCATTGTTTTCCCTATGAAGCAGTGGCGCATTGTTGCGCAAATATGTCTGCCCGTTGTGGCTCTTTTCGGGATTATGGATTATCTTTGTATGATTAATTAACCATAACAACAAATAACACATTATCTGCAATGAAAACTATCAAACGACTGTACTTAATGCTCCTTACGGCTGCTGTGCTCGGTATGCCGTGTGTGTCGGCCGCCTCGTCAGGCAGTAAGGCCGTTTCGGTATTGGGTGATTCTTATTCCACATTTGCCGGCTATATGAATCCCGATGCCAACCGTATATGGTATGACCGGACGGCGAAAGATGGCAAGACGGATGTCAACAGCGTCACTCAGACCTGGTGGCACAAGTTTATCAAGGAGAATGGTTACCGTCTGTGTGTCAACAATTCTTATTCCGGAGCTACAATCTGCAATACCGGATATCACGATAATGACTATTCCGACCGCAGTTTCATAAACCGTGTCAACAATCTCGGATGTCCGGATATCATTCTTATCCTTGGAGGCACCAACGACAGCTGGGCCGGTAGTCCGATAGGGGAGTATAAGTATGGCGATTGGACGCGCTACGACCTTTACAGTTTCCGCCCGGCCATGGCATACATGCTGTCGGAGATTTCCGAGCGCTATCCTAATGTGGAGGTTTATTTCATATTGAATGACGGCCTGAAGGATGAAATAGACAGTTCAGTGAAGGAAATATGCGGTCATTATGGAGTCAAGTGCATCGAACTTAAAGATATAGACAAGATGAGCGGCCATCCGACAATAAAAGGTATGGCTCAGATAGCAGAACAGATAGCCCCGCATGTGAACCGCTGACGGCGGTTTGTGAGGAGTCCATTCAAAAATACAATGCGCGGATCCCGTTTCCGGAGTCCGCGCATTGTATTTTTATTGGCAGGAAGTTGTCAGATTGTGCGTGTAATCGGCCAGACGAAGGCTCTTAGTCCCAGCCGGGGGGTCTCAATGTCCCAGGCGTGCAGTCGGTCAAGAACGGCGTCAACGCGTGAATCCTCGACCATGGTTATTATGGCCGAAGCCAGCGACGGCCATGCGTGAGAACCGAAATGCGGTTCGCCGTTGACCGATCCACGTCCCTGCACCTCTTTCCATGCCGTGAATCCGCGGCAGTTCATTCGTTCGAGCATCTCGACTATCTTATCATAATAAGCCTGGTCGAAAGTTATAAGTATAGCTTGCATAATATAGATGTCGTTTTTTCTTTATCGTTTGATTACTTTGTTGTCGTCGACCACGAGTTTGCGCATCGCCTTGCGGTTTCGTCTGACACCGACATAGGCAAATATGCAGTATAGTACGGGAACGAACAGCAGTGTAAGTATGGTGGAGAATGTGAGGCCTCCTATGACAGCGGTACCCATCGGACGCCACATCTCGGCACCTTGTCCGGTGCCGACGGCCATGGGGACCATGCCGAGGATGGTGGTAAGCGTGGTCATTACCACCGGACGCAGACGCGACTTTCCTCCGAGTATCACGGCCTGTCGGATCGACAGCCCGCGTTCGCGGTTAAGAGTGATGTAGTCGATCAGCACGATACCGTTCTTCACCACTATACCGATCAGCATTATGGCTCCGATCATCGACATGATGTTCAGGGTGTGTCCGCTGAGATACAGGATTATGAATACTCCTGAGAATGCGAACAGGAGCGATGTCATAATGATGCCCGGGTACGTATAGCTTTCAAACTGTGCCGCCATGACTATATATACAAGAATCACGATCAGCGCCGCGAGCATAAGGAGGTCGCGGAAAGAATCCTGTTGGTCCTCGTAGGAGCCTGAAATCTCGATGTTGATGCCCAGAGGCAGATCCATTTTGTCGATTTCGGCCTGGGCCTTTTCCACGATTTCGCTCATGGGCACTCCGTCGACCGATGTGGACACGGTGATGATGCGTTCGCGGTCTTTGCGCTCGATCGTAGGCGGACTGAAGCGTTCGACCACTTTGCCCACATCCTTTATTCTCACGCTGGATCCGTTAGTTCCATAAAGCATTATGTTCTCGATGTCTTCGAGCGATGTACGCATTTCGGGAGCATACATGACTTTGATGTCATACTCCTCGCCGTCTTCGCGGAACTGCGAAGCCAGCGATCCGTTGATGCGGTTGCGCAGGTATGTGGCGGCTGTCTGCAGATTAAGTCCGTAAATGGCCAGTTTCTCGCGGTCGAAGTCGACCTGATATTCCGGTTGATAATCCGATCTGGAGATGCGGACGTCGGCCGCGCCTTTGATTCCGGACAGGATTTTGACCAGACGCTGGGCCACTGAGTCGGTCTCGGTAAAGTCATAGCCGTAGATCTCGTAGTCAAGCGTAGACTGTCCGCCCATGCCTGAACCGCCGCCGACGGTGACCTGTGCTTTGCGGAATTCCGGATAGCGTTTGAGGTCTTCGCGCATAAGCGCGGCGATTTCCACAATGCCTCGTTCACGGTCGCCCGGATCGAGCAGACGTATGTTGGCCGATACGATATGGGGACCGTTGTCACGGAGCGACGCAAAGGTGTTGTCGGACGATGCTGTTCCGGTGGTGTAGTTCATCACCTTGATTTCAGGATACTTTTCGCTCCATTCCTTGTTAAGCCTTTCCATCACTTCCTTAGATATTTCCACGCGTGTGCCTATCGGCATCTCAAGCGACACAGACAAGCGGGCATCGTCGGCTACCGGGAAAAATTCGGTGCCTACATATTTCATAAGAAACAGTGATCCGACGAATGTCGCCATACAGATTATAATGGTTACGGTCTTATGTCCCACGACTTTTGTCAACAGCCATGCATAGCCGTTGTCGAATGCGTCAAGTCCGTTCTTTATTGGAGTGTACAGAATGTTGAAGAGCCGTCCGTGCACCACATTGTTCTTAAGCAGAAGCGAGCACAGCATAGGGGTCAGCGAGAGTGCGCAGACGGTGGAGATGATCATCATAATGGTCACCATCCATCCGAGCTGGCGGAACAGGACTCCGGTCATGCCGGTGACGAGTGTCAGCGGGAAGAATACGGCTATAAGCGTCAAAGTCGATGCTATAACAGATACGGCCACTTCGTTGGTGCCGTGTACGGCGGCCTGACGAGGATCGGAGCCTCGCTCGATGTGGGTGGTTACGTTTTCCAGGACCACGATGGCATCGTCGACCACCATACCTATTGATATCGACAGCGCCGACAGTGACACGATGTTCAGCGAATTGCCCGTAATGGCGAGATATATGAACGACGCTATCAGCGAGATAGGGATGGTCAAGGTGATGATGATGGTGGCGCGCCAGCGTCCGAGGAAGAAGAATACGACGATGACCACGAACAGCAGGGCGTACAGCACTGTCTCGACCAACGAGGCTATGGTGTTGCGGATGTTGTCGGAAGTGTCCACGATGATGCCCATCTTTACGTCGGACGGCAGACGCTTCTGCAGCGACGGCAGCATCTTAAGCACCTGTTCGGAGATTTCGACGGAGTTGGCTCCTGACTGCTTTTGAACGATGATCATGGCACCCTGCTGACCGTTGTTGTAGGTCTCCTGTGCGCGTTCTTCAAGCGAGTCTTCCACACGGGCTACGTCGCGCAGATATATGTTGCGCCCGTTCTGCGACCCTACGATTAGGTCCTTCAGATGGTCGGTGGTGGAGAATTCTCCCTGTACGCGGAGAGAGTAAGTGTCTGATCCGATGTCGAACGAACCGCCCGGTATGTTGCGGTTTTCGGCGGCGATGAGGGCTGATATGGTCTCAACCGAAAGATTGTACGCCTCAAGACGTTTCGGGTCGACATAGATATGTATCTCGCGTTTGGGAGCACCTGATATCGACACGGATCCTACTCCCGATATTCGGGCCAGAGGGTTGGCCACGTTTTCATCGAGAATCTTGTAAAGTCCGTTCATGCTCTCTTTGGCCTGCACCGACAGCATCACGATAGGGATCATGTCGGAGCTGAATTTGAATATGATAGGGGTCTCGGCATTGTCAGGAAGCGCACTTTTGACCATGTCGAGCTTGTCGCGGACATCGTTAGTCAGTACGTCGATGTCTTTGCCGTATTCAAATTCGAGGGTGATCACGGATACATTTTCGCGTGATTTGGAAGTGATGTGCTTAAGGTCGTTGACCGCGTTAAGGCTGTTTTCGAGCGGACGTGTCACGTTCTGCTCGATGTCGGCCGCGCTTGCTCCGGAATATGTGGTCATCACCATCAAGGTGTTTGTCTCGATGTCCGGATAAAGGTCGATAGGTAGTGTGGTCAGTGAAAACAGACCTATTATGACGACTGCCACGAAGCACAGGGTGGTCATAATAGGGCGTTTTACCGCACTTGCATATAGGCTCATATCTGTAGGCTTGCTTTATTGAAAATTATGAGTGATTTCATTTCTTCAAGGCATTGACTTTCATGCCGTTGTTGAGGCGCGATTGACCGCTTATGACCACTTCTGCGCCATTGTCGACTCCAGATATAAGTTCGTAAGAGTCACCGAGCCTCTGTCCGATTTCCACTTTGTTGTAGGATACATGTCCGTCTTTGTAGACGTATACGAATTTTTCGCCGGAACCGGTCTGTTTTACTATGGCCCGGTCGGGTACTACCACGCGCTCCTCGGATCCGTAGTTCATGACCACTCTGGCAAACATTCCGGGTCTTATCCGCTCGTTCTGGTTGGGAATGTCGATCTCGACAGTGAAAGTGCGTGATGATGCGTCAATACGCGGATGAATAAGTGATACGGATCCGGTGAACTCTTCATCGCCGTAGACGTCGAGGTAGACGGGCACTTTCATTCCCTTGTGGACCTTGGTGAACTCGGATTCGCTGACGTTTACCAGTACTTTTACCGGCACGATCTGCTCGATGGTCAGTATGGGATTTGTCGATGTCATGTCGCCTGCGTCGTAATTGCGGGCGGTGACGACACCGGTGATCGGCGACACGAGAATGGTGTTTTCCACCATATTGTCATATTGGCGTCTGGCGGCGTCAAGTTCTGTCTTCAGCTGGTCTACCGACTGCTTCGTTCCGCCTCCGATGTTGAACAGCTCCAATGCTCTGTTGTATTCGCGTTCGGTGTTGTCGAGACGCACTTTGAGCTGGTCGATGTTTACATTGTCGAGCAATACGAGTTTCTGTCCTTTCTGCACATGGTCGCCCACGTCCACCAGTATTGATTTTATGCGGTTCATGGTAGATGTGGTGATGTTGTTGGTCTTGTATGCATCAATGGTAGCTGTGTATGATACGAGCTGGTCCACTTTTTGCAGATGAACCTGCCGCACCTCCACATTGGGAATCTCTTCTGCCTGTTCTTTAACTGTTTCCGCCGCAGATTCTTTTTCGCCTCCTCCGCATGAGGTCATTGGTGCGCACAGGAGCATTAGGGCCGCGGTCCACCCGGATATTGCAAGTTTATTTGACATGATGGTTGGTTATGTAAATCGGTTTTTGCCGGTTGTTATTTTGATTGATACTTTTCTACGTCTGCATTTCCCAGAAGGAGCTCGAGCTCGCTTCCGGCGATCAGATAATTGAATATTGACTGATAGTAGGCGAGTCTTGACTGGGTCAGGGCCAGTTCGGCATCGCGCAGGTCGAGGTAGCTTGCCGCGCCTATTTCAAATGACTTTTCCATAATGTCGTAGGCCTTTACGGCTTGATTGACACTTTCTGCGCTGCTTGAGATCTGGCGCACATTTTTCTGTATGTTGTCGATTGCGAGGTCGACCTGCATGTTGATGTTGCGCTCCAGGTTTTCGCGTTGCCAAGACATCTCATCGACCTGTATGCGTGCCTGTTTGATCTTGTGATAGCGTTGTCCTCCTTCAAATATCGGAAGCGAGAAGGTTACGCCGAGCACTGAATACGGAGTCCAGAGGAAGTTGCGCAGCGGGTTGCCGTTGGACGATGAAGTCCAGTTGTAGCTTGCAGAAAGTGATATGGTAGGGAACCAGGCCATTTTCTGTATGGTCAGAGACTCGTTAAGGATGCGGGTCTGTATGTCCAAAGCACGCAGATCGGTGTTGCGGTCAATCGAACGGTCGATCGACAGTGTGCGTTCATACATGTCCTTCTCATATTCAGAGAGCGTGTTTGCCGCTTTTATAGGATAAGTGGCGTCCATTCCGAGAAGTATCGACAGCTGTAGCCGTGCCTGTTTTATAGCTATTTCGGCTTGAAGCAGTTCGGGTTCTACATTTTTAACCTGCACCGATGACCGCAGCACGTCGTATTCCGACGCTGTACCGACTTGAAATTTTTTGACGAATACTTCGTGGTTGAACACGGCATTGTCATAATTCTCCTGGATCACCTTGTAGCTGTCCTCGGCAAGCATCAATGTGTAGTAGGCGCTTTTCACCTGATTGATCAGCGAAAGTCGGGATGCCCGAGCCGATTCGACATTCTGGAGAATCTGGCTGTCGTTGAGTTTGAGGGTCCTCCAGAGCTGGGGGGCTATCAGCGGCATGGATGCGGTGAATCCGGCCTGGAAACTGTTGTCGAGTCCCATTTTGATTCCGGGACCGCGTTTTGACGAGGAGGCTCTTGACTCCGGTTGGTCAGACCCGCTGTCGTCGGAGCCTCCGCCCATGTTTCCGAATCCGCCCATGTTCATATATGCCACCTGCTTCTCCAGCGTACGGTTATATGAAGCGCCGAAGTTTATCGAGGGAAGCAACTGGCCGATAGTCTCTTTCTTTGCATAGTCGACCCTGTCGATCTCCATGTCGGCTACTTTCACTGTAGGATTGTCGCTCAGCGCGATTGAAATGCATCTGTCCAGGTCCATGGTCAGGGTGTCCGGGACTATCTGTGTCTGAGCTGCTGAATAATAAGGACTTATTATGCCGGATAATATAAGGATCCGGCCTACGGTCTTTGATCTCATTTTTTGTGGATAACTATATTTAAGACAAACTTACAATTAATATACGCTATATGCAAGTTTTGCCGGATATTTGACCGAATAGTCCAATTTTGTGGCAGAATTGTCCACAAATGGTTGGGTGCTTCCGGACGTAGAATATCCGTGACGTGGTGAAATATTGCCTCGGTCAAGCTTTTTGTTGCCCTTTTCTATGAAGTTTAAACTGTTTTGCTTGATTTTTGGGCTTATTTGTGTTATCTTTGCAAACGTGATAACACAAAAATGAACTAAAGATGAAAAAGTTAGAAAGTATTGTAGCAGAAAAACTGTTGAACATTAGCGCGATAAAACTGCAGCCGGACATGCCGTTTGTATGGGCATCGGGATGGAATTCGCCGATTTATACAGACAACCGAAAGACTTTGTCGTACCCGGAGCTACGCACTTTCATAAAAGTGGAACTCTGCCGCATCATCATGGAGAACTTCGAGAAGCCCGATGCCATTGCCGGTGTTGCTACCGGAGCCATCGCGCAGGGAGCGCTTGTCGCCGACACTCTCGGACTTCCTTATGTATACGTCCGTTCTACTCCTAAGGACCACGGTCTTGAAAATCTGATCGAGGGCAATCTTAAGCCGGGCCAGAAGGTAGTGGTCATCGAGGACCTTATCTCCACCGGAGGAAGCAGCCTTAAAGCAGTCGAGGCAATCCGCAACGCCGGATGCGAGGTTGTTGGAATGGCGGCCATATTCACCTATGGATTCCCTGTGGCAGTGAAGCGTTTCAGCGATGCCGGAGTCAAACTGATAACCCTCAGCAACTACAATTCAATGCTTGAGGCTGCACTTGAGACTGATTATATCAAGCCTGACGATCTTGAGACTCTAAAATTGTGGCGCAAAGATCCTGCAAATTGGGTTCCTGTACGCAAAACTGAATAATTAAATCGGTATAAACTGCAAACTACATTATGACAACATATTCAAGTAAACCGGCGTTCATATCGATGCCGGCAGAGGATGTCTATGCCCGCATCAGCAATATGGAATCGTTTGAAAGCCGTATAAGCGAGCTCCCTGACGATGTCAAAGCGAAAATTGGCGACGTGAGGTTTACCCACGATTCTATCGTAATCAGTTCAGCTCCGGTAGGAGAGATGACGTTTAATGTCAGTGAGCGGGTTCCCGGAAAGAGGATCGCTTTCAGCGTGGCCAATGCTCCCGTGCCGATTATGATGTCCATCAATCTTGATGCGAAGGATCAGGAATCCACAGAAGTGGTCACTTCGATAGATGTCGATATGCCCGCCATACTTAAACCGATGGTAGGTCCGAAACTTCAGCAGGCTGTTGATAATTTCGGGGATATGATCAAGAATATAGCAGTGTTGAAATAAGCCTTAATAGGGTGAAAAAAGACGAGTATCCATGGCTTCTAAATTATGGGAAAAATCTGTGACGGTCAACAGTGACGTCGAGGTATATACGGTAGGTCTTGACCGCGAGATGGACATGTATCTGGCGCGATATGACGTGTTGGGGTCATTGGCCCATATCGCCATGCTCGAATCCATAGGGCTTCTGACCTCCGACGAACTTAAGGTGCTCAGTGAAGAGCTGCGTGCCATATATGATGTCATAGAGGAGGGGAAGTTCTGTATCGAAGACGATGTCGAAGATGTGCATTCGCAGGTTGAGCTGATGTTGACACGCCGTCTTGGCGACATCGGCAAGAAAATCCATTCGGGCAGATCGAGAAACGATCAGGTGCTTGTGGATCTGAAACTGTTCATACGGTCGCGTATCGAAGATGTGATAACTGCGATCACCGGACTGTTCAAGGCGTTGATAAGCCAAAGCGACAGATACAAGGATGTGCTGATGCCAGGATATACCCATCTTCAGGTGGCCATGCCGTCGTCGTTCGGACTGTGGTTCGGAGCTTATGCCGAGTCGCTGGTCGACGATCTTACTGTGCTAAAAGCGGCTTATACGGTCACCAACCGTAATCCGCTTGGTTCGGCCGCCGGTTATGGATCTTCATTTCCGCTGGACAGGGACATGACCACCCGGTTGCTCGGATTTGATTCGATGGACTATAATGTGGTCTATGCTCAGATGGGCCGTGGCAAGGTCGAGCGTATAGTGGCGCAGGCGCTTGCGTCGGTGGCCTCTACGGTGTCCAAGCTTGCTTTTGATGCCTGTATGTTTAATTCGCAGAATTTCGGGTTCATAAAGCTCCCGGATCAATACACCACCGGTTCGTCGATAATGCCGCATAAGAAGAATCCGGACGTGTTTGAACTGACGCGTGCGAAATGCAACAAAATACAGGCCTTGCCATACGAGATCACTCTTATCACAAACAATCTGCCGTCGGGCTATTTCCGCGACCTGCAGCTTGTGAAGGAGAATTTCCTCCCGGCATTTGACTCGCTCATCGACATATTGGTGATGGTGACAAGAATGGTGAGCGAAGTGTCGGTCAACGAGTCGATTCTCGATGATCCGCGCTACAGGCTCATGTTCTCCGTCGAGGAGGTCAATCGCCTGACATTGGCCGGAATGCCGTTCAGGGATGCCTATAAGAAGGTCGGACTTGACATTGAAAAGGGAGAGTTTGAACCGGATTACACTCTTAAACATACTCACGCCGGATCGATAGGCAATCTCTGCAACGACCGTATCGTCGGATTGTATGACGACCTGCTTGCATCGTTTGATTTCGATAAGTTTCATGTGGCTTTCTCACGCCTATTAGGAAAAGAATGAAGTTTGCCCGGTTTGGACTTTTAATATTGATTCTTATGTGCGTGTTGCCGTCGTGTGAGGAGGCCGACGACTCGCGCATACCTTATGTGGAGGTCAATATCGACCTCACATCGCCGGGCTATTGGAACACTTACGGCGTGTCGGCGCTCGGAATGTCGCGCAGATTTATACGCCAGGAGAAAGTCCCGGCCAATTTCCCTTATACGGCGATGACTTATACCGGGTTCGGAGGAGTGCTGCTCGTGACCGATATCCAGAATTATCCTTTGGCCTACGATTTGGCCTGTCCTGTGGAGAGGAAAGCTTCGGTGAGGGTAGAGTTTGATCCTGAGACTCTTCTTGCACGGTGTCCTAAGTGCCATTCAGAATATAATGTGTGTGAATTTTTCGGCAGTCCCGTGTCGGGAGAAGCCCATCATAAGAAATGGCGGTTGAGACAGTATCGTGTCTTGCCGTCGGCTGAAGGTGGATATAGAATTGTTAACGGTAATTGATGTTTATGAATAAGGAGGATTTGCGGATAGTGTTTCTCGGTACTCCCGAGTTTGCGGTGGAGAGTCTGGACCGTCTGTATAAGGGCGGCTATAATATAGTAGGAGTAGTGACTATGCCGGATAAGCCTGCGGGTCGAGGCCATAAGCTGCTGTTTTCGCCGGTTAAGCAATATGCATTGGAGCATGGTCTGCACCTGATGCAGCCGGCCAATCTTAAAAGTCAGGATTTTGTCGACGAATTGCGTGGTCTGAATGCCGACTTGTTTATCGTGATAGCTTTCCGTATGTTGCCGGAAGTGGTTTGGTCCATGCCAAAACTCGGGACATTCAATTTGCATGCTTCGCTGTTGCCTAAATACCGTGGTGCCGCTCCGATAAACTGGGCTGTCATAAATGGAGATGACCGGACGGGAGTCACCACATTTTTTCTGAAGCACGAAATCGACACCGGCGACATTATCGATCAAGAGGAGGTGGCTATCGCTCCCGAGGACAATGTCGGCGACGTACATGACCGGCTGATGATGCTCGGCGCGGATCTTACCATAAAGACCGTGGATAGAATCCTTGAGGGCAATCTTTCGGCTGTGCCTCAGGATTCATTGGGCGTCGGCTGTGTCCCGACCCCGGCTCCGAAAATATTTAAAGAGACCTGTCGGATAGATTGGAACAATGAGTCCGTAAGGGTTCATAATCTGGTGCGCGGACTTTCGCCATATCCGGCCGCGTGGACTTCGGTCGACAAAGGAGATGGCTCGGATCCCGTACAGATGAAAGTTTTCCAGACAGCAGTGGGGGCACTTACCGACCTTCCTGCGGGAACCGTCATGGTCGAAAACGGCCGTCTCTACATAGCATGTGCCGACCGTCTGCTTGAGGTATTGTCGCTTCAGTTGCCGGGGCGCAAGCGTATGTCGGCATCTGACTTTATGCGCGGTTGCGATTTGTCGGGCTGGAAGATCGCGGAATAGTCTTCGGTGGTGGGCTTGATGCCGGCTGCCTATTGCGGGGGTGGAAAAAAAAGAGTAACTTTGCCCCGCGAAAATTAAAATATTATCCACAACCAAAGAGCATTGAGATATGATAAACAGAATTCTTATAAGGATGAAGGTGGTGCAGTTGCTGTACTCTTATCTATTGACAAGAACTGATTTCAAGATTTTGCCGCCTCCAGCTTCGGGAGCTTCGCGCGACAAGCGTTATGCCTATACTGTTTATTCTGATTTGCTCCTTCTGTTGCTTGACATATCCGGATTTCATGCCGTTCTGCCTGAAGGCGCTTCTCTGCCTCGTTTTGAATCTTACAGCCGTCGCGGCCGTCTGGTCGATTTTACGCGCATAGCTTCGGCTATAGCGTCCGGTTCGGAAGAGATTCGGGAAATCGCGCTTGAGAAGCGTTCGTTTGTTGATGCGTTGACTCCTATCAGGACTCAACTTGTCACGGCAGTCACTGAATCTTCCTTATATAAAGAGTTTACGAGAAAGCGCAAGGAGATTGAGATTCAGGACGAAGCCCAGCTTTGGCTGACATTGTTCCGGACTGTGGTGCTTCGTGACAAGGATGTGAGGGCTTTGCTTGATGGCGATGCTGATTTTACCCATGTAGGATACGAGCAGGGATTGGCTATGTTTGAGCGCACGCTCAACGATTTTTCGTCTGTCCGCAGTTCTCTTGTCGAGGCACGCAAGTCGCTTAATGCCGCCCTTGACAAGTCGTATGAACTTTACCACAGTTTCCTGCAGCTGATGATTGACCTTACGCGTCTGCGTGAGCTTCAGCTCGATGAGGCGAAGCATAAATATGTCCCTTCTGCCGATGATTTGAATCCAAATACTCGGTTTGTCGATAATATGTTCATAAAGGCACTTGTCGAAAATGCAGACATGCAGGCTTATATCGATGAGAACCCGATTTCGTGGGTGGATTACGAGGTCACCCTCAGACATCTGCTCGACAAGATCCGCGAAAGCGATACTTATAAGGAGTATATGGCCGCGGATACCACGGATATGGCCGCGGATTGTGAATTCTGGTATTCGATATTCAAGAACATCATTATTGACTCCGACGAGCTTGCCGAAGCACTGGAAGAGCAGTCGGTGTATTGGAACGACGACCTGACCATCATGGGATCGTTCGTGCTGAAGACCATCAAGAGGTTTGCGTCGGCCAAGGATTTGGAGAAGGTGCATCTGATGCCTAAGTATAAGGATGATGAGGATATGCGCTTCGGTCCGCAACTGTTTGAGGCCGCCATCCGCTCGCAGGAAGAGTATCGTGCTATGATCGACGCGCGCCTGGTCAACAGTTCTTGGGATCCGGAACGTCTTGCTTTCATGGACATCGTGATTCTTGAGGCCGCCATAGCGGAGTTGCTTAATTTTGAGAGTATTCCGACTTTGGTCACCGTCAATGAGTATACGGAGATAGCCAATTATTACTCCACCGCTAAAAGTGGCCAGTTTATCACCGGTATGCTCTACGGAATCATCAACAACCTAAAAAGTGAGGGACTTCTGGTGAAGGAATAAAATATCTTTCTTATATTTGTAGAATAAATCTGACTATTAACATTTAACATAAATACTCATGCTTTACAATTTAATCGCCCTTCAGGATGTAGCAGGTTCTGCCGAAGGTGGAGGTGCCGGAATGATGAATTTCGTGTTTATAATTCTGATTATTGTCATCTTCTATTTCTTTATGATGCGTCCGCAGCAGAAGAAGCAGAAGGAGATAAAGAAATTCCGTGAAGGACTGGCTAAAGGCGACAAAGTGATTACCGCCGGCGGCATATATGGTAAGATACGTGAAATAAAAGAGAATACGTTTGTGGTTGAGATTGCCGACGGTGTGAAAATCACCATCGACAAGCAGTCGGTCTATCCTTCTGCCACCCAGGCTCAGGAGGCATCGCAGCAGAATGCCGAGAGTCCTGCCAATAAGTAAGTCGGTCGGGTTTCCTTATTTCGCCGCATGTCGTTAAAGGAACAACTGTCCACCGCGTATTCACGCGCATACGAGGCCATCACTTCCGCCCGAGGGCGAGAAGTGGGGCTTTTTTTGCTTTTTTTGGCAGTGTCGTATGTGTTTTGGCTTCTGCTGACGCTTAATCACGAGGTTCAGGAAGATGTGGAAGTGCCGATAAGCATCGTCAACGTGCCGGACAGCGTGACGTTTATCTCTGATGTGCCTTCGGCCGTGAAAGTAAGTGTGAGGGACAAGGGTTCGGTCTTGATACGCCATCAGATGGGTGGTGTAAAAGTGATGAAGCTGGATTGGAACGATTATGCATCGACTAATTCCAAATTTATGATGGGTAAGGTCGATCTTGGTGCGCGTCTGAGGGATTACTTCGGTCCGTCGTCGCAGATAGTGACCGTGGTGCCGGATTCCATCCGCATTAATTATACTACCGATCCCGGACGCAGGGTTCCGGTCATAGTCAGAGCAGACCTGCATGCCGCTTTCGGGCGTGTGATAAACGGCCCGCTTACGATCGATGCCGATTCAGTCACTTTGTTTGCCCTCAACGATCTGCCGATGGACATGAATTCGGTGGAGACGATTCCTATAGTCCGGTCGAATCTCGGCGACACTTCACGGATAACTGTAAGGATCGACCCGATACCCGGAGTGAGGATTATCCCGGATGAAGTGACTATCACCGTTCCGGTGGAGCCTTTGATAGCTCGCCGTCAGATGGCGTCGGTGGTAGTTAAGGATATGCCGCATGGCAGAGGATTGCTGACATTCCCGTCGCAGGTTGAAGTGTCGTATCTCGTGCCTATGAGTGCGTATAATTCCGAGCCGTTTGATGTGAAGGCTTATGTGTCGTTCGACGAGGCGGTACGGGCCTCCACATCCAAGATACCTGTCAGGTTGTCGCTTATACCGGATCTTTACCGAAATGTGAGCGTGACTCCGGATAGTGTCGAGTATATAATCGAGCAAAAACATTGAGATGCCTCGTATAATAGCTATCGCCGGTGGAATCGGGAGCGGCAAGTCGGTCGTGTCGCGCATACTGCGAGAGATGGGTTGCCATGTCTACGACTGCGATTCGCGGGCAAAGATGCTGATGGACGAGTCTTTCGATATTAAGAGGCGCATAGCCGCCGAGATTTCGGAGGAGGCTATAACGGGCTATGGTGCAGTTGACCGGCGTGTCCTTGCCTCGGTGGTTTTTGCTGATAAAGAGAAGCTTCGCCGTCTTAACGATATTGTGCATGGTGCCGTGCGTGGCGACATTCTTAGATGGGCTGAGAATCTTGACGTGGATGTATGTTGGGTAGAGAGCGCGATCATTTATGAAAGCGGCATTGACCGGATGGTCGATGAGGTCTGGTCGGTGGAGGCTCCGTTGGAACTCCGCATCGAAAGGGTGATGGCCCGCAATGGCATGTCGCGCGAGGAGGTCGAAGCGAGAATCGCCTCCCAGTCCGGAAATGAGGGAATCCACGCTGTGCATCCTGCGACGCATCCTGTAGTCAACGACGGAGTGGAACCTGTGTTGCCTCGCGTGCTTGGATTGTTGGATTCGCTCGGATGTTTAAAAAGATAAATCAATAAAGTCTACAGATTATGCCAGATACAGTATCGCAGTTTGACGCGGCTTTGGCCATGTGCCGCGATTTGTTTGAGAAAAAGTTAAAGGACTACGGCGCTTCGTGGCGCATAATGCGTCCGCAGTCGCTCACTGACCAGATATATATAAAGGCCAACCGTATACGATCGCTTGAGACAAAAAAAGAGGCCAAGATAGATGAGGGCATTTTGCCCGAATTCATCGGTATCGTCAATTACGGAGTGATCGCGTTGATACAATTGGAACTTGGATATGCCGACACCGAAGACCTTACGGCTGAAGAGGCCATGTCGGCATACGACCGCCATGTAAGTAGCGCGAAAGAGCTGATGCTGGCCAAAAATCATGACTATGACGAAGCTTGGCGGCTTATGCGGGTGCAGTCCTATACCGACATAATCCTTCAGAAGATTTTCCGGACGAAGCAGATTGAGGACAATCAGGGGCATACGCTCGTGTCTGAGGGTGTCGATGCCAATTATCAGGATATGATTAATTACGCCGTTTTCGCTATTATAAAACTTACAGAATGATGGCGGGGTCTGAAGAGGTCGGTACCAAGTCTGCGTCTGTAAAGATGAGTTTCGTTCCGTTGGCTGTGTGGTTGTGCCGTATTGTTGTCGGAGCCACGTTTATAGTCTCTGGTCTGTCGAAGATGATCGATATATGGGGATTCATCTATAAGATAGAGCAGTATCTCGCCGTGTGGGGTTGTCCCCAGCCCCGCGGTCTGGTTTTTACTGGCGCGGCCGCGCTTTCGGCTTTGGAATTCGTGCTCGGCTTTCTGATGGCTTTGGGTTGCTACCGAAAACTCGCCACATGGACAATGGCATTGATAATGGCATTTTTCACGCCTCTCACACTTTATGTGGCACTGGTGGATCCGGTACCGGACTGTGGATGTTTCGGCGACTTCCTGGTGATGAGCAATACTGCCACTTTTGTTAAAAATGTGGTCATTTCGGCGTTGTTGGTTTACTTGATGTTCTGCAATGTCAAGGTAGATGGATTGCTGACCCGCTATTCGCAGTGGCTTGTGGGATGGCTGTGCGCATTTTACATGATAGCTGTGGGTATGATCGGCTATACTATACAGCCGTTGATAGACTTCCGGCCGTTTAAAGTCGGCACTCTGTTGGCCTCCGACGATTCTGCTGATTCGGACGATGCGGTGGATTTCCGGTTCATATATGAGAAGGACGGCGAACGGATGTCGTTTACGGCAGATAGCCTCCCTGACGATTCCTGGACTTTTGTCGACCGCGAGATTATTTCCGGGAGCCTTGTGCCGGGAGAGACCAATGACGGGTTTACGGTCTATGACGAGGACGGCGACGACGCTACTTCGGAAGCTATATCGCAGGAAGGGGAGGAGCTTCTTCTGCTCATTCCGGAACTGAGTGATGTCGATGTCTCGTCTACTTATGTGATCAATGAGATGGCCAGATATATGTCCGAACGCGGTGGGTCGCTTATCGGAGTCCTCGGCACTAATTCCGACGGTCTTGAGCTTTGGCGCGATCTGTCGATGGCGTCATATCCCTTGTATACGGCAGAGGATACTTCGATAAAAGAGGTGGCCAGGGGGGCCGTGTCGTTCGTCTATATCCGCGACGGAGTCATCCAGTGGAAGCGCACTCTGTCATCTATAGACACGGATTTGCTTGACGAACCTTCGGACGACAATATACTTGAGTCGTTGTATTTCCCCGGTGAACGGTATTTTATGATGCTTTCAGGTCTATTTCTGGGTCTTGTACTTATAGTTTTCGCCCTTGACAGAAGCGGTAGAGCAGTAAAATTGCATTTCACGCGGAAGAATCAGAAAAAATGAGTAATTTTGCATTTGGCATAACCTAATAAAAATATATAAAATGAGAAAGAACATTGTAGCCGGAAACTGGAAAATGAATACTACACTCCAGGAAGGCGTGGCTCTTGCCAAGGAGGTGAATGAAGCTTTGAAAGGTGCAGAACCCAAGTGCGACGTGGTAATCTGCGTTCCTTTTACGCACCTTGCTTCTGTTAATGAAGTGATTGATCCTGCTAAGCTCGGACTTGGCGCTGAGAACTGTGCCGACCATAAGTCAGGCGCATATACCGGTGAGGTGTCGGCATCCATGGTATCGTCAACCGGTGCCACTTACGTAATTCTCGGCCACTCTGAGCGCCGTCAATATTACGGTGAGACCTCAGCTACTCTTAAGGAAAAAGTGGCTTTGGCTTTCGAGAACAATCTGACTCCCATATTCTGCATCGGCGAAGTGCTTGAAGAACGTGAGAACGGAACTTACCACGAAGTGGTTAAGGCACAGATCGAAGATGCGCTTTTCCATCTGTCGGCCGACGACTTCAGCAAGATCATCCTTGCTTACGAACCCGTATGGGCTATAGGTACCGGTAAGACCGCAACCGCTGACCAGGCAGAAGAAATCCACGCTTATATCCGTGGACTTATCGCCGACAAGTACGGCAAGGAAGTGGCTGAAAACACTTCAATTCTCTACGGTGGAAGCTGCAAGCCTTCAAATGCCAAGGAGATTTTTGAGAAGCCTGACGTTGACGGCGGTCTGATCGGCGGTGCCGCTCTTGACGCTCCTTCATTCATGGGCATCGTAAACGCATTCTAAGAATCATTTTGAATGGCATATTGACCCTCGATCCGGAGCCGGACGGGGGTCAATGTTTTTCTAATTAAGATTTCATTTTAATGACTCCAACCACAGATATATGTTGCATCGGGCATATCACTTTGGATAAAATCGTGACTCCGAAGATTACGGTGCACATGCCGGGAGGCACTTCTTTCTACTTTGCCAATGCCATCAGCCGTTTGCCTCACAAGGGTTTTCAGCTGGTTACGGCGGTAGGTGATACGGAGCTTGGGTCGGTTGACAAAATCCGGAATCTCGGAATTGAGGTCAAGACGCTACCGAGCAGAAAGTCGGTGTACTTTGAAAATATTTACGGCGAAAACCAGAATAACCGCACCCAGCGCGTACTCGCTAAAGCAGATCCTTTTACCGTTGACGGACTTAAGGATGTGGATGCGAAAATCTATCATCTCGGCAGTCTGTTGGCCGATGACTTTTCTCTTGAAGTCATAAAGTACTTGTCGTCCAAGGGCGTTCTGTCTGTGGATGTCCAGGGCTACCTGCGTGAGGTTCAGGGCGAACAGGTCGTGGCTGTGGACTGGCCTGAAAAAGTCGAAGCTTTAGCTTATATCGACATTCTTAAGGCCAACGAGAAGGAGATGGCTGTGTTGACAGGTTGTACCGATCCGCGTGAAGCGGCGTTGAAACTTGCCGGCTGGGGAGTCAAAGAAGTGCTTCTGACTCTCGGAAGCGAGGGATCGGTGATATATGCCGACGGAAAGTTCTTTGACATTCCGGCTTATCCGCCTGAGCAGATAGTCGATGCCACCGGATGCGGCGACACGTATATGACCGGCTATCTATATATGCGCAATAAGGGAGCTTCCTATTACGAGGCAGGATGTTTTGCCGCCGCCATGTGTTCGATAAAGTTGGCCGCTTCCGGTCCTTTCAACGGCACAGAGGAGGATATCCTGAAGATGATGCAGAAGGGCTAAATGCGCTTCTGCACCACCATATATGAATAGAGAAGCACTACTGCATATCCGGCCACAGGGATAAGGAAGGCCGTGGACATGGATGTCATGTCGGCCAAGAATCCCATTGACAGAGTGCCGACGGCACCGCCTAAAGGCGTCATCATAAGGAATGATGACGCTATTTTTGTGGATGTTCCAAGGCCGCGGATGCAGATGGAGAATATGGTCGGGAACATGATCGCTTCAAATGCATAGCACGCGAAGAGTCCGGCCTTGGACACTGCTCCGATGTTTGCGACGATAAGAGAGGCTCCGACCACTGTCATAACGGAGCAGAACAGCAATACCTTTTCCGCCGCCACTTTGCTCATAATCCAACTGCCTATCACACGGCAAGTCATAAACAGTCCGAGGCCGCCGAATGCGAGAACGAACGATGCCGTGCGTGCACTCATCCATCCGTCGTCGGTGACATAGTTGATGAAGAAGCTGTTGATGGATATCTCTGCTATCTCATAGCAGAATAGCGCGAACAGGCCTAACATAAAGCCTTTGCTTTTGATCAGACGCTTCATTATGGCACCGGAGCGTTCCTCTTTCCCGGATGTGGTCTCCGGCGTTTTGTTGATTTCGGGAAGCTGGACTTTGCAGAACACCAAAGCTGCGAGCAATACTACTACGCCCATCGCGGCATAAGGTACGGCTACCGGTACAGCCTCCTCTCCGTCGGAGGTGAATAGCAGGCCGCCTACGATGGCCGGTCCGAGTATGCATCCGAGTCCGTTGAACGATTGTGACAGATTAAGACGGCTGGCCGCGGTTTCGCGTGATCCGAGTTCGGTCACATAGGGGTTGGCGGCGGTCTCAAGCACCACGAGGCCGCAACCGATCACGAACAGTGATACCAGAAATGAGTTGAACGACATCATCTGTTCGCTCGGGATGAACAGCATCGAGCCTATTCCGAAGAAAAGCAGACCGAGTACAACTCCCTTGCGGTAGCCCCATCTGTTGATGAACAGGCCTGCAGGTATGGCCATAAGGAAGTAGCCGATATATGTGGTGGCTTGTATAAGGGCCGACTGTCCGATGCTCACACCGTAGTCTTCTTGAAAGTGCTTGTTGAGCACGTCGAGTATGGAACGGGCGAAGCCCCACATGAAAAACAGCGATGTGACAAGGATGAATGGTATTAAATATTCTTTTTTTACAAGAGAGAAGGAGCTTCCCCGGGCGTTTGCGTTAGTTTCCATTGGTTGAAAATAGTGATAAATAAAAAGAGCGGACACCGACTTTAGTGATGTCCGCCCTAAATGCGGTTTTACCGGACTATCCGGCCTTTTGCCATTATTCGGACGACGGAATTCCGTCGCTGTATGGCGGATGATTCTTTCAGCAGACGAAAGAAAGTGTGCGCTTGGCTTACTTGCTGGCGATAGTGTCGCTTACAGTAAGGTGTGCGCGGCCTTTAGCGCGACGGCGGGCCAATACCTTGCGGCCGTTGGGTGTAGACATACGTTCACGGAATCCGTGCTTGTTCACTCTTTTTCTGTTAGAGGGCTGAAATGTTCTTTTCATCGTCGTATAATGTTTTTATTTTTTATAGTCTGTGAATAAAGCGAGTGCAAAATTACGTAAAACATTTTATTATTGCAAACCATTCTCCAAAATTTTGCACTAAGTGACTATGAAAGTTGCATTTGTAGATATTGTTTAGTCTGTGTAGAGTCCGGCAGAAGATTCTAAGTAGGCTCTCTCGATGGGTTGAATCCGGTATTTGTGCTGAAAAAAGCCGGCGACGTGGAAGCTCATACGTCGCCGGCATCGGTTGTTTTTGAAGCAATTATTGAAAATGTAATTATTGAGTTATTTATTAATCTATTAGATCTTTTATCGATTCTGGTTGGATGTTGCCGGTGAAAAGTATGACTGTCACTTCTTCTGAGTCGCGGTCATTTTTTATAAACAGGATTTCTGAATATTCCGATTGCGATTTGGAGTCTGACTTATTGCCGAAAATCTGAGTGGTCTCTTCGTCGTCCTGAACTCGTGAGATGAGTTTCATAGAACTTGAAAGCGACTTCATGCTGTTGACGATCTGTTGGTAGGAGGTACTTGACTCGGTGGTGAGCACTTCAATGCTGTTCAGTTGCGACAGTATTTCGTTGATTGATGTGGATGTCTGTGGCAGGTCGTCCGCTTTTGACAGCATGGCGCTCGACAGATACGTGTACTCAACTTCCGGCAGTTGCGCCATCTGTTCGAACAGATGGTTTTGAGCTGTGACGGCGGCTGGAATGCTTAGCATCGCCGCTATGGCCAACGGCTTTAGAAAAGTCATGATAGATGTCATTGTCGGTTATGGTGTATGGTTATATTCTGGTTTGAATGGGTGATGCGTTTCCGATGCTGCCGGCGGAGTCGTAGTCGGCTGTGACTATACTTTGGTGGTCCAATGAATCGGGAGCTATGGAGTCGTAGAGCTGTTCGCTGATGATTTTGTTTAGGAGCAGGCACGATTCTTTCATAGCTCTGTCGGCATCTTTTAATCCCTGAGCCACTGTCATCAAGGCTTCTACAGACCGTCGCGACGCTTCTTCCGGATCGGTCACTTCGTATGGACTCGGCTTTGACTGGGTCAGAAGGAATGTTGCCGCTGATGCCACGATTGCGAGTGATGCGGCGATTCCGGTCATGGCCATCCATCTGTTGCCCCGTTTCCCGGCTTTCTCTTTTTTTGACAGACGGTCGACTGTTGCAGATAGTGTCTGTGCCAGGTCGTCGGGAACGTCGACATCCGGTTTTGCCGACATGCATAGCACTATGTCTGCATAGGCCTTAAGTTCCTCAGGCAACGCTTCTGACTCGGCGAGCATTTGTCTGAGCTGCATCTCGTCGGCCAGTGATGTCAATCCGCTTTCATAGAGGCTTAGAAGTCGTTTGATTTTTGGGATGTTCGAGTTCATATTATTTTTTTGTATAGTTCTTTAAGTTTGCGCCGTGCTCTTGACAGCACTTGCCTGACATTGTCTTCCTTCAATCCGGTTATTGAAGCTATTTCGTCGATTGAGCATTCAGCTTGCGATCTCAGCTCGATTATCTGCCGCTCGTTTGGTGTGAGCGATTTCATAAGTTCGCGTACTCTCGACAGGGTGTCGGCATGTTCGGTCTGTCGGCCTGAATCAGCGTCGGGATCCGGATGTGCCGAAAGGGAGTCGATAGTCATGGACATGCCTGGCCGTCGCCTCAGTATGTCTATGGCGTGTCGTTTGGCCGTGGTCAAAGCGTACGCCTTCAAGTCGCTGATCTGGTAAAGTGCTTCACGGTGTTCCCATAAGCTGGCTACAGACTCCTGCACTGCGTCGAGCGAGTCGTCGCGGTCTCCTGTGACGTAAAAAGCCATTCTGTACATGGCGTCGGAATGTGGCAATATGAGTTGCTTGAAGCTTTTGGGGTCCATTACAGTTTACAGACGAGGACAAGCTTCGGTTTGTGACATTCGGATCCGGTAATTGTGGTTTTTTAACATTTTTTGCCCCAGCGAGATTGCTGAAGGGCGTTTAGCTTTGCCTCGGAAGGATTGTCGCATGGGTGCCAGAATGATGTCCCGTTTAGTTCATCGGGCAAAAATTGCTGTCGTACGAAGTTGCCAGGATAATCGTGGGCATATAGATAGTTTTTCCCATAGTCCAGCTCTTTCATCAGTTTAGTTGGCGCGTTGCGCAGATGGAGCGGCACGGGCAGGTTGCCGGTCTCCTCCACTTTCCTTAATGCTGCGTCGATCGACAGATATGCTGAATTGCTTTTCGGTGATGTTGCCAGATAGATGGTGCATTCCGCGAGAGGTATGCGTCCTTCCGGCCATCCGATTTTGTGTATCACATCGAATGTGGCGTTGGCGAGAAGTATCGCGTTCGGATTTGCCAATCCGATATCTTCGGCAGCAAGAATGACGAGCCGTCGTGCTATAAATTCGGGAGCTTCCCCTCCGGCGATCATTCGTGCAAGCCAGTATACGGCTGCGTCCGGGTCGCTTCCTCGGATGCTTTTGATAAATGCGGAGATTATGTCGTAGTGCATCTCTCCGTTTTTGTCGTAGGCGGCAGGATTCTCCTGTAGTCTGACCGTCACTGCTTCGTCGTCGATCACCATAGTCTCTCCCGGCCGTGTCGACTGTTCGAGCAGATCGATTATGTTGAGTAGTTTTCGTGCATCGCCTCCTGCAAATCTGAATAGTGCCTTTGTGCTTCTGACGTCGACTTTGCGTTTCGAGAGCACTTCGTCGGTGGTCAATGCCCTGGACAGCAGTTCGTTCAGCTGTTCATCCTCAAGAGGCTTCAGCACGTAGACCTGTGCTCGAGACAGCAAGGGCCTGATGACTTCAAATGAGGGGTTTTCGGTCGTGGCGCCTATCAGCGTCACCGTACCGCTTTCGACTGCTCCGAGCAGGCTGTCCTGCTGGGCTTTGTTGAACCGGTGGATTTCATCGATGAACAGTATCGGACGTCCTTTTGAGAACATGCTTCGGGCATCGGCCTTGCATCGGTCGAGCACCTCGCGTACATCTTTCACGCCGGAATGCACGGCGCTGAGGGTGTAGAACGGCGAGCTTGTCGTGTTGGCGATTATTTTGGCCAAAGTGGTTTTGCCGACACCCGGAGGTCCCCAGAGGATAAACGAGGCTACATGTCCGGTGTCGATCATACGGCGCAGTATGGACTCCGGACCCACCAGATGGGCCTGTCCTATGTAATCGTCCAATGTCTGCGGACGCAGTCGTTCAGCTAAAGGTGCATTCATAATTGTCTGAAATCAATTGGTGGCAAATCAAAGCATGCAAAATTAGGAATAATGGGTAGATTAGCGGCGCAAAGCGGTGTTAATTCTGTTTAATATGTTAATAAGCTACTTGTAAATTCCGTAATTTTATATAACTTTACCCGCTAAATAAGGAATGCCATCGAAGAAGTCAACAATTCGGCATAGTGACGAACTATTAACTTGTCTGAGTGTTAAAATGATATATGGCTTTGGGCTTGCAAGGCTTTGGGATTATGTCAAATAAAAACACTTTATAACATTTTATTATGAGCAACGAATCAAAGGATTTCGGACCCGAAAAGAGGGACGAGATGAAAATGGGGGGCGGTACTCCGCAGACTGTCCGGAACATATTTGGAATTTTCATGATTCTTATTTATGTCGGCATGGGTGTCTTGTTTTTGATTGACTTTTTCGGATGGGAAGGTGCATCGTGGGGATGGCTGCGTTATGTGGCCGGAATCGCGCTGATTGTCTATGGCTTTTGGCGAGGCTATAGGCAGTTCTCCGGTATTGACCGCAATATCGGCGACCAGTATTGATGCATAAAGTACGGTATTTAATATAGTAAATGATTAGAAACGTGAAAACTAACATATTTTTGTCATTGGCTCTGTCGGCTGTCATGTCGGTGGGGCTTGGCTCATGTAGAAAGGCTCCCACTAATACGAGTTCGTCGGGGCTTGCAACCATCGTATGCGACGATAGTTTTGAGAACATAATGAATCAGGAGATTGATGTGTTTGAATATAACTGCAAAGGGAATGCCAACATAATTCCTTATTACGCATCGGAAAAGGCTTGTGTAGACTCATTGCTCGACATGAAGACCAAGACGATAGTGATCACGAGGGAACTCAGTGAACAGGAGAAGGCCTATCTTGAAAGCCAGAACAAGCATCCTCGTTCAAACCGCATAGCCGTGGATGCGATAGCGCTGATCGTTAATCCGCAGAATACCGTGGAACTCCTGTCGGTAAGTGAGATTGCCGATATTCTTACCGGTAAGGTGACTCGTTGGGACGAACTGGAGCCGAGTAAGCTTGGCGAGATTCAGGTGGTGTTCGACAATGAGGGATCAAGTACGGTGCAGTACATGCGCGATTCCGTTATGGATGGAAAGCCGTTCGGCCAGAACGTGTATGCCCAGAATTCAAGTCAGGAGGTGTTCCGTCAGGTACAGATGCGTAAGAATGCCATCGGTGTCATAGGCGTCAGCTGGATCAGTGCCGACATGCGCACGAGGGATCTGCCGCGTGAGGAGCGTATAAAGAGCTTGTCGGAGCAGGATACCACTGTGACCGAATTTGACGCTAACGTAAAGGTGCTTAAGGTGCGTCGCGATGATTCCCTTAAAGCATACAAGCCGTATCAGGCATATATATATGACGGTAATTACCCGTTGTACCGGTCGATATATATGATCACCACCGGTGTCAACGGCAGTCTGTCGCACGGATTCTATTCGTTTGTGACCGGAACTGTCGGACAGAAGATCATCCAGCGCACCGGAGTGCTTCCTGCGCGGGTTCAGCCTCGGATGGTCAACTTGTACTGATCAATACAACAAAATTATATTTAACAACAAAACAGATTTAACAACATGAAACTGAAATTTCTCTTTTCCTTGCTTCTCGCCGGGTCATTGACTGCATCGGCTCAGGGCTACAAGGATGGTGTCGAGTATTTCAAGGCAGACCAGTTTGCCAATGCTAAGACTTTGCTTGAACGTAATCTCGGCACAGCCACTTCTCCCGCTGACAAGGCACTCGCTTATTATTATTTAGGTGCAATCAATGTGCATGACAAAGATTATGCCGCCGCCCAGCAGAACTTTGAGAAAGGCTTGGCCGCAAACCCTTCAAGCGCTCTTAACCAGGTGGGCCTTGGAGAGCTTGCTCTTATGAAAGGCGATGTCAAGGTGGCCGAAAAGTACTTTGACGATGCCAGGAAAGTAAACAAAAAGGATGCTGAGGTGCTTACAGCGATAGGCCGTGCTTATTTCAATGCCGATCCGGTCAAGTATGCCAAGGAAATCGAGAAATATGACGCTCAGGCTTACAAGGCCAATTCAAAGGATCCGTCGATCTTCGTTTTGCGCGGTGACCGTGAAGCCGCTAATAAGGAGTGGGGCGATGCCGCAGCCAATTATGAGAATGCGATTCTTTATTCGAAGGGGCTTCCCGAAGCCTATGTAAAGTATGCCAACGCCTACTTCAATGTAAATCCCGATTACGCTATCAACAAGCTGCAGGAACTCCTCAGCGAGAATCCGACATCGGCTCTCGGTCAGCGTGAACTTGCTGAGAAGTATTATCAGAACGACCAGTGGGCCATGGCCGCTAAAGCTTATGGCGACTACATAAAGAATCCTAACCACTTTGAGGAGGATGAGGTACGCTATACCGTGCTGCTCTACTACGGCCAGCACTACAACGAGAGTCTTGAGATCGCTAACCGCCTTTTGGCCAAGAATCCGGACAACATGCAGCTTCTCCGTATCGCATTCCTTGACAAGGCCGCTTTAAAGGATTATCCCGCGGCTGAGACCGCGGCTGAAAAGTTGTTCGCGCTCAAGAATGCTAAAGCCGACTTCTCTTCGCTCGACTATTCTACTTATGCCGAAGTGCTTCAGGAACTTGGCAAGGACTCGCTTGCAATCGGCGCATACGAGAAGGCTATTGAAATCAATCCTGAGAAGGGCGACCTTTATAAGGCTCTAAGCTCGGCGTACAGCGGTGCCAAGAACTATGACAAGGCTCTTGAGGTGTTCCAGTCGTACATCGACCGCGGCGACTATGTGACCAATGACCTGGTGACTCTTGCAAGTCGCTACCAGAATGTGGCCGCTACATCCGAACCCGGTTCTGAAAAGAAGCTTAATGCCATCAACAAGGCTATCGAGACTATCAGCCTCGTGGCTGAGAAGGTGCCCGACAATCCTATTCCCGTGCGTAACAAGGCGCGTATGATGCTGGTTAAATATGACAATCAGCCCTCACAGGAGATGGTCGACACATATCAGCAGGTGGTAGATCTTCTTGACAAAGATCCGGAGAACAAGACCAAACGTTCGGACATGTACAATGAGGCTTACAGTCAGATAGCTTCGTTCTATATCGCCGAGAAGGATATACCCAATGCCAAGGTATATTATGAGAAGGTCTACGAACTTGATCCGACCAATCAGGCTCTGCGCGACTATATCGACAATAAGCTTAAATAAAGATGCCTACACGTATAACCCCGGATTAGGAGTGATACGGAATTAAAATTTTTCAGGTGCAGGGGGTCCGCGCAACGGCCTCCCTGCACTGTCTTTTTTAACGATTGATTTTATGATTGAATATATAAAAGGACTCTTGACTGAGGCTAATCCTGCTTATGCGGTAGTTGAAGCCGCGGGAGTCGGCTATCAGTTGAATATATCGTTGCTCACATATACGTCGCTTGAAGAGATGACAGGAGAGGTCAAGCTTCTTGTCCATGAGGTCATACGCGAGGATGCACACCTGCTGTTCGGTTTTGTCGACGAGCGCGAACGTTCCTTGTTCCGACATCTGATAGGTGTGTCGGGGGTGGGTGCCAATACTGCACGGGTGATACTATCATCGATTCCTGCGCCTGAATTGGAACAGGTGATAGTGTCGGGCGACCATAGCCGGCTCAAAAATGTTAAAGGTATAGGAATAAAAACGGCTCAGCGCATTATTGTTGACTTGAAGGATAAAATAAAACCGCAGGATGATGCGTTAATAATTAAGCCGTCATTCTCTTCCGATGTCTTCGACGAGGCTCTTGCCGCGCTGGTCATGTTGGGTTTCCCCCGTCCGCAGTCGCAGAAGGTTCTGAAGAAGCTGTTCGACTCGGAACCTGAGCTGAAAGTGGAGACTGCCATCAAGCGGGCTTTGTCGATGCTCTGATCGGTACGGGAGAGGTGAGAGGCGACCTGATTCAGTGGGATTCCACATTGCAATGGATAGATTTAGGCGCGTTATATATATAGGGTTTTGTCTTTTTGTCGGAATCATCTTGGCGGTGGTGTCGGCAAATACCTTTTTTGCCCGTGCCCAATATATCGATCCTACGATTCTACCGCCTCCTCCTCCGTCCAATGACGTTCCGGCTATAGGTATGCCTGCCGTTGATTCGGCCGGATTGCCTAATCTGACTCCTACCGTTCCGCCTACATACGAGGCGTTGGCTCAGAGCGAGCTGGCCGGCGACCTTGCCACTCCGTCGAATATAAAGACCGAAGTGGAGTATGACTATGAGAGCGGTTGCTATATCGTGCGCACAAAAGTGGGCGACTATGAGATAGCCACTCCGTTCATGCTGACCCCCGAACAGTACAATGATATAGAGCTGCGCCGTTCGATGCAGGCGTATTTCAATCGCCGGAATTCAGAATTGGTGGCTGGTGTCAAGGACAAACAGCCTTTCGACGTACTTGACATGAACTTTGCCATCGGACCTCTTGAGAAGATATTCGGCCCCGGAGGAGTGCAGTTGCAGACCCAGGGTTCAGTGCAGATTCAGGCCGGAGTGAAGAGCAACAAGACCGATAATCCCGCCATCGCCCTTCAGGCCCGCCGAAAGACATTTTTCGATTTCGATCAAAAGATTCAGGCTACGGTCAACGCTTCGGTGGGCAATAGGATGAAGTTTGCCATGACTTACAACACCGACGCTACATTTGACTTCGACTCAAAGAATATCAAACTGGCATACGAGGGTGAGGAGGATGATATAGTGAAAAGCATCGAGGCCGGTAATGTAAGCATGACCACAGGTTCGTCGTTGATCCGGGGAAGCACGGCTTTGTTCGGTATAAAGACGCAGCTTCAGTTTGGAAAACTGACCGCCACTGCGCTTGTGTCGCAGCAGAACAGCCAGTCGCAGTCGGTCAGCACCAAAGGCGGTGTCCAAACCACGCAGTTTACGATAAATGCCGATGAATATGACCAGAACCGCCATTATTTCCTCGGTCATTTCTTCCGCGACAATTACGATTCGTTCGCTTCCAAACTGCCATACGTCGGTTCGGGTGTGCAGATTACACGAATCGAGGTGTGGGTCACCAACAAAAGCGGCAACTACAATCAGTCAAGAAACATAGCGGCGTTCATGGACCTTGGAGAGAATAAAGTCCTGGCCAACGACTATTGGGTGACTAATCCAGCTGTCAGCAATACAGCCAATGCCTCAAACAATCTGCTGTCGGTGATCAAGACTGAATATCCGGAGGCCAGAAACATCAATGCCATCACCCAGGTGCTTGAACCTCTGCAGGCCTACGGTATAGAAGGAGGCCGTGATTACGAAAAGGTGGAAAGCGCCCGGTTGCTGCAACCGTCGGAATACATATTGAATCCTACGTTGGGCTACATCTCGATAAAGTCGGCGCTGAATTCTGACGAGGTGCTGGCCGTAGCCTACGAATATACCTACCACGGACAGGTGTTCCAAGTGGGAGAATTTTCTTCTGACATCACATCCACGGAGCAGTCGTTGTATGTCAAGATGCTTAAAAGCACGACTGTGGCTCCGCGTCTGCCTGCCTGGAAGCTTATGATGAAGAACGTCTATTCATTGGGGGCTTATCAGGTTCAGAAGGCTAACTTTAAATTCAACATCAAGTATCTCAGCGATACCACAGGTACTAAGATTAACTATCTGCCTGTGCCGGGATTGAGCGACAAGCCTCTGCTTCAGGTGATGAATCTTGACCGTATAGACTATAATGAATCGCCTAACCCGGATGGTTTTTTTGATTTTATCGAAGGCTATACGATACTTTCGTCCACGGGCAAGGTGATCTTCCCTGTAGTGGAGCCGTTCGGCTCGCATCTCGCATCCGAAATTGCCGATCCGGTGCTTGCTAAGCAATATGTCTATCAGGAACTTTATGACTCGACGATAGTCGTAGCCCGACAGTTTGCCGATAAGAACAAGTTCATACTTACCGGAGAGTATCAGGCGTCGAGTGGCGCCCAGATCCGGCTGAATGCCATGAATGTGCCGCGCGGGTCGGTTGTGGTGATGGCCGGAGGCGTGAGGCTTATCGAGAACAGCGACTACACTGTGGACTATTCCATGGGTGTGGTCACGATCACGAACCAGAGCATCATTGATTCCGGACAAAGTATATCTGTGTCGCTTGAAAATCAGTCGATGTTCAGTACCCAGAGAAAGACGTTGCTCGGGCTTGACCTTAATTACAAGTTCAATAAGGACTTCAATATAGGCGGTACGATAATGCACTTTTCCGAGAAGGCGCTCACAGAGAAGGTGAATATCGGCGACGAAGTGATAAACAATACCATGTGGGGTCTGAACATGTCGTACCGCAGTCAGTTCATGTGGCTCACAAATCTTTTGAACAAGATTCCAACTGTCAATGCATCACAGCCGTCGTCAATAAGCGTGCAGGCCGAATTTGCGCAGTTGGTGCCTCACCATCAGCGCACCGGCTCTTCGAGCGGAAGCTCTTATGTAGACGACTTTGAGTCTACGCAGACCGGCATAGACCTGCGCTCGCCCTATGCATGGACCCTTGCGTCGACTCCATACGAGGGTGGTAATAATGCACTATTCCCGGAAGCGCAGTTGTCAAACAATGTCGACTACGGCAAAAACAGAGCATTGCTTTCCTGGTACTATATCGACCGTCTGTTCACACAGCGCAATTCGTCGCTTTGTCCCGGATATCTTAGTTCCGACCTCAAACAGCAGTCTAATCCGTATGTGCGCGAGATAACCTCTTCCGAAATTTTTCCGAACAGAGAGCTTGCATACGGAGAATCGGACATCATACAGACTTTGAATCTGTCGTTTTATCCGACGGAGAGAGGTCCTTACAATCTTGACGCTACCGACATTGATGCCTCGGGACGCCTGCTTAATCCTGAAAAGCGATGGGGAGGCATCATGCGCAAGATCGACAATACCAATTTTGACCAGGCCAATATCGAATACGTGCAATTTTGGCTTTTGAATCCGTTTCTTGATCCTGACAATCCTAATCTCGAAGGGGGAGATCTCTATCTTAATTTCGGAGAGGTGAGTGAAGATATTCTTAAGGATGGTCTGAAGTCGTATGAAAACGGTATACCGTATGACGGCAATGATTCTTATCTGCAGGAGACGGTATGGGGCCGTGTGTCGTCGCAAAACTCGCTGACTTATGCGTTTGACAATAATACGGGATCGCGACTGGTACAGGATGTCGGTCTGGACGGCCTTAAGAACGATGAGGAATTTATATTCTCTTCTTATGGGAATTATCTGGATCAGTTGCGCCAGAAATTGTCGCCGGCGGCGATCGATGATATGCAACGCGACCAGTTCTCCCCGTTC
Source organism: uncultured Porphyromonadaceae bacterium (assembly GCA_947567425.1). Taxonomy (GTDB): domain Bacteria; phylum Bacteroidota; class Bacteroidia; order Bacteroidales; family Muribaculaceae; genus Muribaculum. The sequence goes on from CANOLV010000007.1 coordinate 33,468, forward strand.
AACGACCCGGCGGGCGACAATTACCATTTTTACCGAGGCCGCGATTATGACGAAGAACGTCTGTCGATTCTTGACCGATATAAGCACTACAATGGTGTCGAGGGCAACTCGCTGTCGCCGGAGGATGCGCCGGATCCGCTATATCAGTCGGCTAAGACAGGCCCTGATGTGGAGGATATCAACCAGGACAACACGCTTAACGAATACGAGCGGTACTATCAGTACAAGGTGTCGATTCGTCCGGAGGACCTCGTGGTCGGTCGGAATTATGTGACGGACAAGCAGGTGTCGATAGTGCCGACCCGCGATGGTGGACGTCAGGAAGTGGAGTGGTATCAGTTTAAGATTCCATTGACCGACTATGAGCGCAAGGTCGGTTCCATATCGGACTTTTCCACCATCCGGTTTGCCAGAATGTTTATGACCGGATTTAAAGAGGTGACACATCTGCGTTTTGCCACCCTTGAACTCGTTCGCGGTGAGTGGCGTCCTTACGCTTTCAATCTCAACAACCGTGGCGATGAACCAGCCGAAGGAGAACTTGATATATCGGTGGTGAATATCGAGGAGAATGCCGGGCGTGAGCCTGTCAACTATGTTCTTCCTCCGGGTGTGAGCCGTATAGTCGATCCGGGGCAGTCGCAGATCACGCAGCTTAACGAGCAGTCTATGTCGTTGAAAGTGGTGGATCTGGATGCCGGAGATGCACGAGGTGTCTACCGTAATACTTCCCTTGACCTGCGCAACTATAAGCGGTTGCAGATGTGGGTGCATGCCGAAAGTCTGATCGACGATGTCACTAATCTTCGTTCAGGCGAGCTGTCGCTGTTTATCCGTCTGGGTACAGATATAAAGAACAATTATTATGAATATGAGATACCGCTCACTTTGACTCCCCATGGAAAGTATGACAGGGAGTCGTCGCAGGCCCGTTATCAAGTGTGGCCCGAGGCCAACCGTCTGGACTTTGCGCTTCAGAATCTTGTATCGCTGAAGAAGGAGCGTAATGTCGAACGCCATAAGCAGGGCAGCGGCGTAAGTTTCACCACTGTATTTACCGGACGAGACCCCGACAATGAGCAGAACCGGATGTCGGTGCTCGGTAATCCATCGTTGAGCGATGTGCGTGTCATGCTCATAGGAGTGCGTAATAATGCCTCGTCAAAACGTGATGGTATTATATGGGTGAATGAACTGAAAGTGACAGACTTTGATGAGAGTGGCGGATGGGCGGCGAAAGCCAATGTCAATCTCAACATGTCAGACGTGGCGACTTTTAACTTTGGCGGCCATGTCGAGACGGCCGGTTTCGGAGGTGTTGATCAGGCTTTGAACAGCCGTCGTATGGACGATTACAAACAGTTTAATTTTGCCGTTCAGGCCGATTTGGGCCGGTTGATTCCGGAGAAAGCGAAACTGCGGGCCCCCGTCTATTACTCTTATTCTACCGAGACTACCACTCCGAAGTATAATCCATTGGATCAGGACGTCTTGCTGAAAGATGCGCTCGACGAAGCGGTCAATAAGCAGGAGCGCGATTCGATAGTGAACTATTCGGTGGAGCGTACCACTGTGAAGAGTTTCAGTATATCCGGACTTCGGTTCAATATCCAGAGCGAGAATCCGATGCCTTGGGATCCGGCCAACTTTACCTTCAACTTCTCATTTAACAAGCGCCATAAGAACGACCCGAACACGGAGTATGAGAACACTAACGACTACCGTGGATCGTTTCAATACTCCTGGTCGCCATACGTGAAGGGAATCAAGCCGTTCGGATGGTGGAAAAATAAGTCCAAGCATACTAAATTCTTCCGTGAATGGGAGCTTAACTATCTGCCGTCCAATATATCGTTCCTGACCACTATGTCGCGATATTATTATGAACAGCAGACCCGAAGCGAGGTGGATCAGATGTTTCAGTTGCCGGTGTCGGTGTCAAAAAATTTCTTGTGGGACCGACAGCTCAATGTGTCATGGAACCTTACTAAGTCGCTGTCGTTGTCGTTTACCTCCAATACTTCGGCAAGAATCGAGGAGCCGATAGGTGCGGTCAACAAGCGCCTATTCCCCGACGAGTACAAGGCATGGAAGGATACGGTGCTCAAAAGCATATTGCATTTAGGTACGCCATGGTCCTACAATCAGAATTTTGTGGCCACTTACCGTGCCCCGTTCAATCAGATTCCGGTGCTCGACTTCTTGTCGGGCAATGTCAGCTACAACGCCACATATCAGTGGGATAGGGGCGCGGAGATGGAAGATGTGGAAATCGGCAATACTATCCGGAATCAGGCTTCATGGAATATGGACGGACGTGTGAACCTTGAAAGCCTGTATAATAAGTCCGGCTATCTTAAGAAGATTAATCAGAGGTTTGGCAATTCGCGGAGAAATACGACTCCCAGAAAGGCGAAGAAGTTTGAACGTACATATAAATTGCTTTCCGATACGACATTGTTGATAAAGCATAATCTGCGTAACCAGAAAGTCAAGGTCACTGCCACTACTCCTGACGGAAAACCATTTGCGGTCAGGACGCGGGTGAAGGATCCGAATACGGTCGAGGTGCTGAACCGGGGAAGTGAGAATCTGAAATTTGTGGTTACGGAAATATTGAAGGACGATAAATCGGTATGGAAGGAGATCGGCGAACATGCCACCCGCTTCGCCATGTCGCTCCGAAGCATAAGCGTGCGTTACCGGACATCCCATTCATTGTCGGTGCCATTGTTCTCGCCTAATATCGGAGATGCATTCGGCCAGACAAGGAGTTTTGGTCCGCTCGCGCCCGGCCTTGATTTTGCCTTCGGATTCGTCGACGACAGTTATGTCACTAAAGCAAAGGAGCGCGGATGGCTTATTCTTGATGAGTCGCAGACCTCTCCGGCTATATGGTCAAGGACCAACGAAGTGAACATCGAGTTTGATCTTGAGCCTGTCCGTGGCCTTAAGATAAAGCTTACTAATAACCGGACCGACAACCGTTCGAGCCAGATGCAGTTCATGTACGACAATATGCCGACATCTCTATCTGGAAGTTACACGAAAACCCATGTGGCTATAAAGACCGCTTTGCGTTCGTCGAAGGCCGAGACCGGCTATCAAAGTGATGCGTTTGACCAGTTCATCGCCAATATACCGGTGGTTGCCTCCAGAATTGAGTCGCAGTATTCCGGCCTTAAATATCCGTCGACCGGATTTATGAAGGACAATCCCAATGCCGGACATTCATTTGATCCGAAATTGTGCGGTGTCAACACGGCGGGAAGCGATGTTCTCATACCTGCATTCCTTGCGGCATATAGCGGTATGGATGCAAAGAAGATTTATCTGACGCCGTTCCCGTCGCTGCTTGATGTGCTGCCTAACTGGCGAATCACATACGACGGCCTTACCAAGATAGGTGCTATTGGAAATCATTTTAAAAATATCACTTTATCCCATGCTTATCAGTGTACATATACTGTAGGCTCGTATTCATCGTATCTGAACTGGATACAGGTGGACGGCAATAAAGGATTTGTCCAGAATGAACTGACGGGCGATCCTATGCCATCGTCGCCTTACAATATATCCTCGGTGTCGATCAATGAGAAATTCGCTCCTCTGTTCGGAGTGTCGGTTACTTTGAAGAATGATTTGAAAGTCAGCGCAGAGTATCGCGACGGACGCACGTTGACTTTAAATGCCGGAGCCGGACAGGTGGTGGAGGCACAGACCCGCAATGTCACTATCGGACTCGGATATAAGATCGTAGGCTTTAATACTGTGCTTAAAATGCGTGGTTCAGGCAAGGGAATAAGCAACGACTTGACTGTAAATGCCGACTTCTCTTATCAGCAGAATCAGGCGTTGATACGCCGAATTGAAAGCAATTATACTCAGGCCACGTCCGGGACAAGGACTGTAAGTTTCAACGTCTCGGCTAATTATGTGATGAGCAAGCGAGTGACAATCTCGGCTTTCTTCGACCATCAGGTCAATACTCCGTTGATATCGTCGAATGCATATCCGACGAGCAACAGCGCATACGGCATAACGTTTAACTTGTCGTTGGCGAGGTAGCATTAATTTTTATACTGTATATCTGATTATGGTAGATCCATTGTATTGCGCGGCTTCCGACCGCTACGACTCCGGAATGAAATATGAGAGGTGCGGCAGAAGCGGCATACTGCTTCCCCGCATATCGTTGGGCCTTTGGCAGAATTTTGGCGATGTAAAGCCACTGGCTTTAAGCCGTGATATGCTGCATTATGCATTTGACCACGGCATCTGCTCGTTTGATCTTGCGAATAATTACGGTCCTTCCTACGGCTCGGCTGAAGAGACGTTCGGACAAGTATTCCGAAAATCACTGCGTCCTTACCGCGATGAAATGTTCATCGCCACGAAAGCTGGCTACGACATGTGGCCCGGCCCATACGGCAACTGGGGGTCGAGAAAGTATCTGATGTCCTCGCTTGACCAAAGCCTGTCGAGGATGGGACTGGACTATGTAGATGTGTTTTATAGCCATCGCTACGATCCTGAAACCCCTCTGGAGGAGACGCTGCAGGCTCTTGTCGACATAGTGCGCCAAGGGAAATCGTTGTATGTGGGTATATCCAGATGGCCCATGGAGGCGGCCGCCTTTGCCTACGAATATCTGCGCAGGCATGACACGCCGTGTCTGTTGTATCAGGGACGGATAAATATGCTGGACAGAGAGCCGGTGGAGTCGGGCATACTGCGGCAGGCTTCGGATAATGGAGCCGGATTTGTGGCATTCTCGCCGTTGGCTCAGGGATTGTTGACAAACCGCTATCTCGGAGGTATCCCGGATGATTCGCGTGCGGCGCTTAACAAGTTCTTGAAATCAGACTCGATAACTGACGCGCTTGTGAAGAAGATAAATGCGCTGAACGATATGGCGCTTTCGCGTTCGCAGACATTGGCTCAGATGGCATTGGCGTGGGTGCTCCATCATAAGGAGGTGACTTCCGTCATTGTAGGGTGCAGTTCGGTGAAGCAGCTTTCTGATTCTATAGGTTGTCTGGACAATCCGGAATTCACGCCGGAAGAACTTGGCATGATTGACAGGTTAACCAACGGTTGCTGACACTATTTGACCACTTTGTAGCCGAGCAGACCGTCGCGTAAGGTATAGGTGCGGGTCGACCCGGTTCTTGAACGGGAATATGCTTTGGCCGATGCCGGAATTTTCTTCACTTTGCCGTCGTCAAACTCTACTACCAGATAGTAGCTGTAGGTGTATTCTCCGGTAGACACCATACGGTTGCGTCCTACCCGGCGGTATTTCTGCCTTTTGTCCTTGATTTTCTCAATGACTACGGCATTTTCCTTATGCTCAGAGGCTGGATCGGAAAACCAATAATTGCATCCGAGCAGCGAGAAGTATGACAGTGTGCCCGCTACTGCAAGCGAGCACACTGTGTTTAACCATTTACTTTGGCTTTTTGTCAAGAACCGGCTGAACTTTGAAATCAAAGGCGACATGAATGTTGCCATCATCAAGGCGGCGCCCACCGGTAGCCACCAGTCTATGATAGTGCGTTCATAAAGCACGTAGCCAAACACGGAAAGCAATAAGCATCCCAACAGGACGGTGATTCTTAATGTGTAGTCTATGCCTCGGGCCAAATTCATAGTTGGGTATCTATTGATTATGCGACTGCAATCTTTTTATACTTAGGAACGAGGATTTTCATCACTGACCATGCTATAAGGTATGCCACCGCACACAGGCAGAATATTATCATATATCCTGCAGGCTTACCTTCAAATCCGAAGAATGTAAAGTCCGAGCCTTTGTTGGCGGCATAGTCGAAGAGTATGCCTGAGCCTTGATTGATGGCATACGAACTGATGCCTCCGGCCATCGTGCCGATACCGGTGATCGTCGCCACTGTAGACGTGGGGAACATGTCGCCGATGGTGGAATAAAGGTTGGCGGACCAAGCTTGATGTCCGGCTCCGGCAAGCCCGATTATTATGGCCGGCCACCACGCGGAATACACGCCTAATGGCTGAGCGAACAGGGCCAATGTAGGCAATAGGGCGAATATGAACATGGCGCGCATACGTCCGGCATACGGATTGAGATGGCAATTTTCAATGAAAAGTTTCGGCACGTAGCCTCCGTATATCGACAGTACGGTGACGATCAGATATAGAGTGAATATCAGAAGCTGTCCCATCGAAGTATATGAGGCATAGCCATATTGGTCGGAGAAGTAGGCCGGTGCCCAAAACAGAAAGAACCACCATACGCCGTCGGTAAAGAACTTACCGGATATGAACGCCCAAGTCTGGCGGTAGGTAAAGCATTTCAGAAAGGGAATGGTATTGTTCTCCTCGGCCTTTTTTTCGGTGGAACTTTCGCCCTTTTCGTCCTGCTGGATGTAGGCAAGTTCGGCTTTGTTGACAAAGCGCGAGTCTTCGGGTTTGCTGTACATGAATACCCAGAAGAACATCCATACGAATCCGAGTGCACCGATTATTATGAATGCCATCTCCCATCCGAAGTACTTTGCGAGAATAGGAATGCAGAGCGGCGATGCGAGTGCTCCGATTGATGCTCCGGCGTTGAAGATGGATGTGGCGAAGGCGCGGTCCATCTTAGGGAAGTATTGGGCCGTGACTTTAATGGCGGCGGGGAAGTTGCCTGCCTCGCCGAGGGCGAGCAGGGCTCTGCATCCAAGAAACAACCATACGCTCAAGCTGGCGATAGCGAGAGCCATAGCTGATCCTGATTCTACGGCATATAGCGCTTCTACTGAATCCAGCCCTTCCACATTCATAGTGATCCATCCGCAGGATGCATGCAGGCATGCTGCAATCGACCAGATGAATATAGCCCACAGATAACCTTTTTTCGACCCCATCCAGTCGATAAACTTTCCGGCAAACAGGCTCACGGCGGCATAGAAAAGCGAGAAGAAGCCTGTAATGGTGCCGTAGTCCGAGTCGGTCCAGTGAAATTCGGGAGCGATGAAGTCCTTCCATGTAAGCGACAGTACCTGTCGGTCCATATAATTGACAAAAGTGGCGAAGAAAAGCAGCGAGCAGATGGCCCAGCGCCAGTTGGTCATTTTTAGTGATGATGTATTCTCAATAGCCATGGTCTGTTAGAATTTAAAATAATTCTTAGCATTATTGTAGCAGATGTCCTCGATCATTTGATTGATTCGGGTCTCTTCATGGCCGGAATAGGGCATTTCACCGTTCTCTATGTCATTGCCGACAAGGTTGCACAGAGTGCGGCGGAAATATTCATGGCGCGGGTATGACAGGAATGACCGGGAGTCGGTAAGCATACCGACGAATCGACTCAGCAGTCCTTGCATGGACAGGGCATTCATCTGATTCTCCATGCCATACTTCTGGTCAAGGAACCACCATCCGGATCCGAACTGCATCTTTCCGGCTACGGAACCGTCCTGGAAATTGCCTATCATAGTAGCTACCATAGTGTTGGCGGCGGGATTCAGATTGTAGATTATGGTTTTGGCCAGTTTGTTTTTGGTGTTCAGACGGTCAAACAGGCGGGCCATGGTAAATGCGGTGTTGAACTCACCTACGGAGTCAAAGCCGGTATCGGGACCCAAAATGTCAAACATTTTGGTGTTATTGTTTCTTATTGCGCCATAATGGAACTGCTGTGTCCAGCCTGCATCGCTGTCCATCTCTCCAAACACCATAAGCATCGCGCTTTTAAATTTCGCAATTTCGATGTCGTTCAGCCGGTGGCCTCCGTATACTTTGTTGAATATGTCGCGTATTTCAGTCTCGGTATAGTCGTCGGCATGAAATTCGCACAGACCATGGTCGCTCAGGCGACATCCGTTCTGAGCGAAAAAGTCGTGGCGCGACTGCAGCGCATCGATCATGTCGTCAAAGCTGTTGATGTCCATATCGGCCGCTTGTGCCAGACGTTCGATATACGCGCGGTATTCTTCAGGATTCTCGACTGCCATGGCTTTGTCAGGACGCCAGGTCGGGAGCATTTTGACCTCAAATCCTGATTCGCGCACTTGACGGTGATATTCAAGTGAATCTACGGGGTCGTCAGTGGTGCATACTGTCTCGACATTGTAGCGTCGCATCAGACCTCTTGCCGTCATGGTTGGATCGTTTTGGAGCAGGTCGTTGCATTCATCGAATATCTCCTTTGCTGTCGAGGGGTTAAGCAACTTTTTTATTCCGAAAGCAGTGCGCAGTTCAAGGTGGGTCCAGTGGTACAGCGGATTGCGCATGGTGTATGGTACGGTTTCGGCCCATTTCTGGAATTTTTCCCAATCAGAGGTTTCTGAACCTGTAATGAAGCGTTCGTCGATGCCGTTTGTGCGCATAGCACGCCACTTATAGTGGTCGCCACCGAGCCATATCTCTGTTATTGACTTGAATTTATGATCGTCAGCCACCATTTTGGGGCTGAGGTGGCAGTGATAGTCGATAATCGGCATTTTTGCCGCATGTTCATGATATAGTTTCTGCGCCGTCTGTGTCTGAAGCAGAAAGTTTTCATCCATAAAAGTCTTCATCGTTTCTGTGTCTGTAGGTTAATATCGTTCGTTAAAGTTAAGATGCAAAGGTAATAATATTTTTAGTGTTAAAATACACTTGGAGGACTGTTATAAAACAGATTCACATAGATTAAGAATGTATATGAGAAAAAACATTGTCAAGGATGAAAAAGAGCAACCGGTGCTTGGTTCTGCGCCCGGTTGCTCTAAAGTGTGTTGATTATATCGTATGTCGTTTCCGGCAATAGCCGGGGTATGTGCATGTCAATCTATGTTTGGATTCAGTTTGTGCCAATCGGCGATGCGTGGAAGAATGCCAAGTTCAATCACTTCATCGCGGAGTTTGCAAAGATGCTCATAGCTCTTTTCGAGTTCTTTTTCTTCTTCTTTGGTTCCGGTCATCGGCTTGTGTACGACTCCATCTTTGGTTATGGTGGTCTCCATGGCCATCATTATATGCTTGAACCTATCGTTGTTGACGTAGGTTCCCACCGGCCAAGTGAACGGCTTGCCACCCATTGCGGCCGCAATCATCTCGATAGACAGGTATGCCGGGCTTTGGAATGAGGAGCGTCCACGTAGGTCGATTATGTTCTTGCCACCCTGGATTACTCTTACTTTCAGTTCTTCCCAATCCTTTTCCGGAAGCTTGTCGGTGCCGATAAGCTCAGACAGCGGAGTGCCGTCAACTGTCGTTGTCGATGCAAACACGGCCATCTGCTCGCCGTGTCCGCCGTAAGTTCGCGAGTTTACGATCTTGTCCGGGGAAATCTTGAAGTATTTTGCCAATTCGCTTCTCAGACGCGTACTGTCGAGAGCCGCGAGTGTCGACACCTGCGATGGTTTCAGTCCGGAATAAAGCAGTGTGATCAAGCCTGTTATGTCAGCAGGATTGAATATCACGACGACATGTTTTACATCAGGGCAATATGCACGTATGTTCTTACCGAGATCCTCTGCTATCTGGGCGTTTCCTTTAAGAAGATCTTCGCGGGTCATGCCTGCCTTGCGGGCGGCACCTCCCGACGACACAATATATGAAGCTCCTGACAGTGCTTGTTCGATGTCGGATGTAAATGTCAGGTTTGCACCTTCAAATGCGCAGTGGCGAAGTTCCTCGGCCACACCTTCCAGAGCCGGTGCGTATGGATCGTATAGACAGATGTTAGGTGTCAGATGCATCATCATAGCGGTCTGTGCCATATTTGATCCAATCATGCCGGCCGCACCCACGATGGTCAATTTCTCATTGGTTAAAAATTCCATGACATTATGCTTTAGATTATATTATATTTTGGTATCGCCTATTACAACAATCGGCCACGACAAAAAGTTTGCGCGGCCGACGTCGGTTTGGTCATAGCTGACATTCTTAATCGAGGTATCCGTGTGATTTAAGAATATTGTCAATGCTGCTGGATATTTCACGATTATTCCAGTCTGCTCTATTTGCGAATATTACGTAGCTTAGATTCTTGGACGGCCAGGTAGCCTCGATTATTGAGAATCCTCCATTGGAATTCAAATGATACGTTTTTGTCGGGAATTCCGGATCTTCCCTTATTGCCGTTCCAAGACCGAAACTTACCATCGGGATATTAGTTGCGATAAACGGACTAATCATCGCCATTAACGAGGAATCGGAAATGATTTTGCCTGAATATAGAGCAGAGATCCACTTCATAAAGTCGGATGCTGAGCCACATAACCCACGGTCGGCTTTTGTCAGAAAAAACGGCACTTCTCCATAATCGTATTCTTCCCACTTGCCATCGTCGCTTCGGTATACGGTAAGGTCTGAATTTTTGTCGGGGTCTACCGGACGGTAGGCGTGAGCCAGCCCTTTGATCTTAAAGTCGGGTTTGTAGTAGAACATACTTTTCAGGCCGGCGGGCTTGAAGATGTTTTCGCTCATCCATGTGTCGAATTCGGTGTCGGTGATACGTTCGATAAGCGGAGCCACCAGAATATATGAGGGGTCATGTCTCTGATAGTGTGATCCGGGTTCAAATTCCAGTTGCTCCAGATTTTTGAATATTTTCATGTGTTCCTCTTCGCGTCCGAACATACGGTAGTCGTCGCCTATCACGAAAAGGGACTTGTGGTTGGAAAGATATTTCTTCCATTCTTCATCATTTTTCGGTCTGAGGTCGGGCAGTCCGGAGCTGTGGGTAAGTATATGGCGAATGGTGATTCGGTCGAAGAAGTCTCCTTTGAATTCTGGGAAGTATTTAGATATTGAGTCGTCAAGATTGAGCTTACCTTCTTCCTGGAGTTTCAGCAATGCCACTGCGGTAAATGCCTTTGATGTGGAAGAAAGATTGAATATGGTGCTGTCCGTGATCTGACCTCCGTTTTTGAGGTCCATTATGCCGAATGCGTGGTTATAGATGATTTCACCGTTGTGCATCACGACTCCTATGCCTCCGGGTTCGGCTCCGGGGAATATGCTCATAAGCACGGAATCGATTGATGCCGTTATGTCGCACTTCGGCACGCCGTGGTCGGTATGGCAAGTGTGGGATGGACGGCAACAGGATAGTCCTATTACCAAGGCTAATATGACTGATAGGTCAAATATTGAATGTATCGACTTTAGTTTCAAGAAGTGCATAATATTCTGTTTTTTTCTTGTCGAAGGTAAATTTAAGTCAAAATATTTTTATAAAAATGCTCTTAATCTCTTTTTATAGGCTTTGTGTTTAAAATGTAAATGTAATGTATAAGTAATGAATTTATGTGACTGAATAAAGAGGGATGTGTCATCATTCCGTATGTAATTCTTTTTAGGCTCCGATATAATTTTGTAATTTTACGGAGAAATGTAAATATTGCTACTATGTATATAATAATGTATGTGCTGTGCGGAATTGTGTTGGGCGTTGTTGTCGGTGTGCTTTATTCCAGGGGATCGAATAGTGCTCTTTCCGCAAAGATGTCGATGCTTGCGGCGGACAACGGGCGCCTTGTTTCGGAACTTAACGAGTCGAAAGCGCAGATGAAGTCGGTAGCCGACGAGTCTGTGGCGTTGCGCACACGTATAGAGGTTCTGAATGCCAATATAAAAGCCGCTGAGATCGCGGCGGAGAAGGCCAAGTCGGACTATGACCGGAGTATGGAGAATATTGAGCGACGGTATTCTGAACAGATTGCCACAGAGAAGTCGCACGCCGAACAGCTTCGTGCCGAAAGCGACCGTCAATGGTCTCAAAAGATCGATCTTATGCGCGAAGAACTACAGAAGGCCGCTATCAGAGAATTGGCTTCCAAACAAGAGGATCTTCAGGAGACCAACCGTCGTCAGATGGATGAACTTATGAAGCCGATTAAGGAACAGTTCGCCGAGTTCAAGCGGTCGGTGGATGAGAGCAAGATGCAGAATGAAGTGAGCAAGAAGCAACTTCAGCAGTCGTTTGAATCGACGATGAAGCTATTTCAGCAGACTCAGGAACAGGCCGTGGCTTCGATTCGCGAACAGACACAGCGTATCGGTGATGATGCGACGAATTTGACCAAAGCTCTTAAAGGCGACACGAAAGTGCAGGGCGATTTCGGCGAAATGCTCCTTGAAAAGATGCTTGAAAGCAGCGGACTGCGTAAGGATGAGGAATATTTCATTCAGGAATCTACTAAGAATGAGGATGGGCGGAACATGCGTCCTGACGTGGTTGTGCGATTTCCTGAGGGGCGTTCTGTGATTATTGACTCAAAGGTGTCGCTTACGGCATACGCGGAGGCCGCACAGGCGGAGACCGATGATCAGCGTGAGCGACTGATGAAGGAGCATGTCAGAAGTGTACGCCGACACATCGACGAACTCGCGGAAAAGGCCTATGATAATGTGGTCACGGACGCCGTGGGATATGTGCTTATGTACATGCCGATAGAGAGCAGTTATATAGCGGCCATGAAGAGTCAGCCGGATTTGAGCCAGTATGCCTATAAGAAGCGTATAATAGTGATCTCCCCGAGCAATCTGATGATGGCATTGCAGCTGGCCTACAATCTCTGGCAGTATGACCGTCAAGGAAAGAATGTGGAGCAGATAGTCAAGAGCGCTACGGATATGTATGAAAAGATGGCAGGATTTTCCGATACATTCCTTGACATAGAGGCTCAGATAGCCAGGCTGTCAAAGTCGTTCACATTGGCCAAGGACCGACTGTATGAAGGCCGTGGAAACATCATGCGCAGGATGGAGAATCTGAAGTCGCTTGGAGTGACTCCGAAAAAGCAGATAAAGGGGTTGGCCGATGAAGAAGATATATAAGACAGACTATTATAAATACACAGGGGGCATTCCGGCAAGTATATAGGAATGCCCCCTGTGTATTTTTTTTGTTATGGTCAGAATTTGTAGCCGATGCCAACAAGACCGGTGATGCCGATGTTGGGCACACCGTAGGTCAATTGCCATTTTTTGCCGAGGAGATTTTCGGCATTTGCCCAGATGGTCAGCTTGTCGTTCAGTCGGTATGACGCGGAAAAGTCGAGCGAATTGACATTGCCCAGATCCGTCATGCTGTAGACGTAGCCTTTGAATATTTCAGCCGATTCGGTGCGTACGGTCATAACCGCGCGGTCTGAGCGTATACGATAGCCGAGTGTGAAGTCGAGAGGCTTGATCGGCGTCACCGTAACGGATGCGCTTAAGTCGCTTTTGGCCCTGTCCTGCCATGCGAGATATCCGCTGTCGTGTTCCTGGGGTGCGCCTTCATAGCTTACACGCAGACGCATTATGTCGCGGTAATTGTAGTTGAAGGCCACTCCATAATTGATGCTTTTGAACTCCATCGGCGCATACATACCCAATGTGTGGAGGTAGAAGTCGGCAGTGTTGACCGGATAGCCGTTTTCATACAGTATGGGTATATTCGCGTTGTCATAAGAGCCAATGCCCCCCCATGCTTCGAATGACGCTCCGGAAAACGGACCGATTACGAATCCGAATTCCAATTGGCCTTTCATGCGAGTGGGCAGGTAGTCGATGGACGGATTTATGTAGTGGTTGCGGTCCATCATCGAACCGAGATTGTTGAGGGTGACATATCCTGCCTGTACCTGTGCGTAAAGAGAGAATTGCTGCGACGGCATCCAGTCGAGCCGCACGTCGGGTCCGATGTTGACTCCGGAGGTCGCACCCGTCTGGGCGGACAGTTCCACTCCCAGACGCGCCGCATAGTGTTCTCCGCGCGACAGGAAGTATGGATGTAGGTCGACGACTCCGTATGAGTTGGAAGCCATCGGTACGCCTTTAAATTCATATCTGTCGGTCAATGTCATGCCGATATGTTCGGAGAAAGATGTCGATGAATATTTTATGTCGGCTCCGATGGATGATTTGTCGCTGAGTCTGTACGACGCTCCGGCATTGATGCTGAATGAATTGTTCTGAAGGGCTTTAATGTCCCAGCCTGTGTAGGGCTTTGAGAAACCGAAAAATCCGTAGTTTACTCCGGCCGTTATGTCGAGCGAGCCGAATGTCGAATCCCAGTTTACGCCTATTCCAAATCTGTTTGCCGTCTGAGTGAATGCGTTGTCAATGCCTATGTCGCCGAGTCCGTCATATCCGAACACCGGATACCATAAAGAATTCAGCCCATATCCGAGGTTGGCCGAAATGATCCCTATGCCCTCGAATTCATGGTGCAAGTCGGCCCCTACAGTCAGAGTGTGGTCCTTATATGTAGGTTTTATGCCATACAGATTATTCCTGTCATATTGACTTCCGTTGTACTGCATCCAAGCTCCGATTCTGGAAGTGGCGGTGTCGACAAACCTATAACCGGCCGAAGCTCCGAGTTGGAATGTAGGGAAATATCCTACGTCGATATATCCTCGTTGTGTCGAACGTTCGATGGTTGAGGCATATTGGCTCGGAGGCAGTACGGTGATGCCCGGTGTCACGGGTGCCATTACAGCCCTGTCCGTCCAGTTCAGTTTTTTTGTCTTGATGCTTTGAAGCATAAGTTGCGGCTGAAGGAAAAGTCTCGATGCCTCACGCTCCTGAGGTATGATTTCTTTGTCTACGGTGATTTCCTTTGACAACGGTTCCTGAGCGTTTGCCACGGCCACGAAACATGCTCCAAGAGTGTAAGCCGCTGCTTGTCGTAATATATTCATGTTGAAATTGAATAGTAGTGTTTGACGTGATTACTTAATACGTTTGTCGATCATCTGGAATATGTCAGCTTCGTCGCCGGGATAGTTGTCCTTAAGACTCTTCAGATACTCGTTGGCTTCAAAGTCGTTGCCCTGTTTGCGGTAGATGTCGCTCAGCAATATATATCCTCTTGCCAACCAATACTGGTGCGGTGTATTTGAGTCGATGAGTTTCTCGACCGATTTTTTGGCCTGGGCAGTCTTGCCTGAGTCGAAATAGTGCTGCGACAGATAGTATGCCGACTTGGCGCCGTAGAGGTCATCGGTGTTTTTAGCCAACTGGCTCCAGCCCTTGACGGCTTCGTCGGTCTTGCCAAGTTTCGACATGCTCTCGGCGCGGGAATATACTGCTTCGTTCTTCGCGGCGGATGATATCGATGTAGATGAGAGAATCTTGTCGGCCGCGGCCGCGGCTTCTTTATAGTTGCCGAGTTGAAGCGAAGCTCTCATTATGCCGAGTTGCGCGGCAAGTACATTGCGTGAGGCGGATGCTTTCTGCGACAGGTTCTTGAACGTGTTCACGGCAGTCTTAAGGTCACCGCGTTTAAGTTCGACATTGCCTTTTATGGCCAATGCATCTTCTGCCGATTCGGAGTCGGGATAACGTTCCACAAGCATTGTGGCGTAGCGCAGCGCATCGTCGTTGTTTCCGGCCTCATTGGCTTGTATGGCAAGATAGTTGAGTGTCTGCGGTTCATATACACCGTGAGGGAACTCGTCAAGATATCTGACTAACTTGCGGGTAGAGCCGTTGGTCAGATATTCTTTCTCGGCCGACTGGAAGGTGAGTTTGTCCATCTCCGATACTTCAAGTTTTGGCGCGTTTGGCACAGTGGCTATGAATTTAGCATAGTCGTTGAGCCGGCCGTCATCGGCATACAGGCTTTTGAGGTCGTCAGAGGCTATGCGAGCTTCCTCGCTTGTCGGATATGACTTGATTACCTTCTTGTAGGTGTCGACGGCTTTGTCTTTGTTGCCCATAGAGAGCAATGTGATGGCCAGTTGCAGGTATCCGTTTCGACCTTGTGCCGTGGCCGGAAAGCGATTGACAAGCTGACTGTATACTTTTGTCGCTTCACCGGGGTTGCCCATTGCCACGTGGCTTTCCGCCTTTTCGAGCAAGGCCGACGGCATAAGGCCGGATGTGGGATATTCCGACATCATATCGTCGAGCAGGTCGATCTTGCCGTTGTGGTCGCGGTTAAGTCCGCGCATTATGGCTTTTTGATACAGAGCATAGTCGCCGGCGGCATGGTTGAGATTGTATGCGGAGTCGTATGCATCGGCGGCTTTGGTGAATTGTGATTCGTAGTAATAGCAGTCGCCGATCCGGTTATATGTGTCGGCCTTTATCTCTTCGCCGGGGTTGGCTTTAAGGACTTTTTCAAAGTCGGCTCTGGCGGCAGAATAGCGTTTTTCGCCAAAACGGCTGTAGCCTAAATTATAATATGCTATCGTGCGGTTGGGAGATGAGGCCGTCGAAGCTTTAAGGTAGTCGTTGAATGCTTTGGAAGCCTGAGGGTATTTCCCTTGACGGTAGTAGCAGTCGCCGATCCATAGGTCGCATTCATTGGCTATTGATTTATTCTGTTTGGACAGCGCCTTAGCTTCTTTGAAACGCGACAATGCCGCATCTACGCGGTTTGAGGCCAGATCGCGCGATCCAAGTATGTAAAGCACTCTTTGTTTGGCTGTGAGGATATTGTTTGAGGGTCGTTTTATTCTCTCTATTGATGCCAGAGCCTGTTCGTAGTTGTTGTCGGTCATATACCCCGTGATGAGGTATTCCTGAACTTCCGGGGCGTAGCGGGAATTGGGATAACGCTTAAGGAATGTCTCAAACATATTTACCGAGCTTCCAAACGGGGTGCGTCCGCCTTCCATACGCGCCACGGCGTAATTATAAAATGCAGTTTCCTGTACGGAGCGGTCGTAGTCCATCCTGGAGGCTTGTTCGAGAGCCATAAGCGCTGAATTCATGTTCCCGAGGCGTAGATTGGCTTGTCCGATATACAGGTATGCCGATTGGCCCATGGGGTCGTCGCATGCAGTCACGGGAGTCAGCATCCTTATGGCTTCGTCCATGTTGCCGGTCTTGTATTCGCTTACACCGAGTACGTATAAGGCTGACGGTGTCGGATCGTCGGTGGCCGAGATGTAACGGCGCAGATAAGGTATGGCCTCTTCTTCCTGGTCAAGATTGTAGAGCGATTCTCCGGCTATGCGTTCCATTTCGGGCTTGAATGTCGATCCTGACCGGAGGGCCTGCTGTGCCATCGACAGGGCTTTCTGATAGTTGGCTTGTGCGAATTCGATCTGCGTCAGATAGTAGGATACGCTATTGCCCGGAGGCGTGGATGTGTCGACTCTTGCAAACAGCTCTTTAGCCTTTGCATAGTCGCCGTCCCTATAATATATGTATGCCTGGTAGTAGCGGGCGGAGTTGCCGTACTTGTCAGTGGCGGTCAGTGATGCAAATCCACGCAACGCCTTGTCTGTGTCGCCGAGCATCATCTGGCAGAATGCCTTCCTGAATGTGAGGTCGTCCTGCGAAGCGAGGTTGAGCGACGACGGTTTGATGGCGGAGTATCCCTTAAGGGCACTTGCATAGAGTCCGTCGTAGAAGTCGCAGTCGGCGAGGGCAAGCAAGGCATCGTGCCTATTGGCGGAAGCCGCGTTGAGCGACAGGTATTTATTTAATTCGGACCGAGCTCCGCTGATATCTCCGGCCTGAAGCAACGACAACCCGATATGGTATTGGCTTTGGCGAATCTCATATTCCGAAGCCGGCATTTTCATCAAGTGGTTGAGCTGGTCAAGCGCGCCTTGGAAATTCTCGTCGCGATACATCTTCGTACCTCTTTCGAAGTATCCGTCAGAAGCCGCCGAATTAATCTGCGCGTTGCCTGCGGCTATGTTGGCCGTGGCGATTGACCACAGTAAAAATCTCTTCATCTTTCTACATATATTAAAATATATGCAAAGATAGCAGAATTATTGTGTATTTGCGCATTTCCGATGCGTAAACATTACGCGTGCTTCCCGGATGCTGTTGTTCCCGGGAAGCACGCGATAGAGTATATGGGTCTGTTGGGCCGTTATGGATTGAGCTTTTTAGCTTCTGCCGCTGTCAGATAGATCAGGAGTCCGTTGACGGCATCGCATACCATGGCTATTCCGGCTACCAGGGTGAAGATGGCTTGAGTCTCTTTGATCGGGGTGCATATAAGCACGATTCCGGTGATAAGCACGCACACCGGTAGGATGTAAAGCCATCCCGGCAATCCCATGCCACGTCCGCCTACGACCAGAATCCAGATCTGCATCAGACCGAAAAGAATCAGCACGGCTCCTAAAAAGTAGACAAATACGCTGACAAACGGAGCGGGCCAGAATATCATTATCAATCCGATCAGGAGAGAGCCGGCCGCTGACGCCGTGCTGACTGTTCCGACAGAGCTGTTGCCTGAGCCGCCGCGCATGGCACTGATCAAGCCGATGATTCCGGGTATGGCGAACAATACCCCGAGGATAAACACTGCCCAGCTGAGAAGATTGACGCGGTCATGCATGCATATCAGCACGATGCCGCCGGCCAGGATGAATAAGTTGGTCCAAAAACTTGATTTTCCATTCATAGTGAATAATTTTTAATTACTATTAAAACGCTGTCGCGCGAATTATGTTTGCAGCCGAGGCTCCTCATTGTTAAGGTAATTATGGTAGACCGCGATTGAAATCATGCGGGATAGTGGCCGGATAGCGGTCATTTGAAATTTATTTATTAATTTTGAACTCAAAACTAAAATTTAAATAATCGTGAATAAAAATATGCATCCATATAAGTTCGTACCCCAGTTAAAGTCGGTGCTTTGGGGCGGTGAAAAGATTATACCTCTAAAGGGGATTGTGTCTGATCAGAAGGCCGTGGGGGAAAGTTGGGAAATATCGGGAGTTCCCGGCCATGAATCTGTGGTGGCCGAAGGTCCTGATGCCGGAAAGACTCTGCCTGAACTGATCCGAGAATATAAGGGAGCCTTGGTGGGCACTGACGTCTATGAAAAGTTCGGCGACATGTTTCCGCTGTTGATTAAGATCATAGATGCCGCCAAGGATCTGTCAGTTCAGGTTCATCCTGACGACGATCTTGCCAAGGTGCGTCACAATTCGCTTGGAAAGACTGAGATGTGGTATATCATGGACACGGCTCCAGAGGCCAATATATATGCCGGATTGTCGAAGCAGATAACTCCTGACGATTATACCAAGCTGGTCGAAGATAAGGAAATCATGGATGTGGTGGCCTGCCATGAATCGCATCCTGGCGATGTGTTCTTCCTGCCTGCCGGACGTATACACGCCATCGGAGCAGGGAATCTGCTCGCAGAGATCCAGGAGACGAGCGACATCACTTACAGAGTATATGACTTTGACCGCCGCGACGCGCAGGGCAATCTGCGTCAGCTCCATACTGAAGAGGCCAAAGATGCGATAGACTATAGTGTATATCCTGAATACAAAACTGCCTACGACAAGGATGCAAAAGGCGATGTGGAACTGGTCAAGTGCGGACATTTCGATGTACACCGTGCGGCTGTCGACGGCTCTTTGTCAATACCGGTGACGAAAGATTCGTTTATGGTGGTCATGTGTCTGTCCGGTAAATGCGACATAGTGACCGACGGCGACTGTGTGACCTCTTTGGATGGAGTGGAGACTGTACTTGTACCGGCATCCGTTAAGTCAATCGAGGCTCGCGGACATGCTACGTTGCTTACTGCCACGGTATAAACAGTTTTTTAATCTCAGGCTCAATTCTTTAGGCTGAATTCATATCGATTCCCGTGAAATGGGCGCGGGAATATTTGTGGATTCGGTAGAATCTGTCTATCTTTGTCCTGATCACAAACTTAACAAAAGTGCTTATGAATAAAAATTTACTTCTGATTTCTTTATTGGCGGGGTGTGCGGTAAATGCCTACGCCGAGTATGCGACTCTTGGTGACGGAACTACCTACACTCTTAACAGTCTCTCGCAGATCGAGGGCGCAGGAGTGGCTAAGGACGGAATGGTGTACACATTGTCGGACGACATCACCATCAAGCCCGGCGACACATTTAAAATCGAGGGTGGTGCCACTGTTAAAATGGCTACCGGCATCACGCTACGCGTAGAGGGATTGGCCGACTTTGTGGCCCCGGAAGATGGTCGTGTACTGATCACACGCGCCGACGAAGAGGCAGAACCTAAGGGGGTGAATGTGTCATGCGATATACCGGGTTCTGCATTCAAGAATATTGATTTTGAATATGCAAGTCTGCGAAGCTTCGGCGATTACGGTTTTGATGTAGACAATTGTACTTTCAGGTATTCCAATGGAAAGATGTCCAGTTCGGGTGCTTTGACTTTGGGTTCTTCCGGCGCGTGCTTTAAGGTGGTTAATTCTACGTTTGAATATAATACGGTTCCGGGCATTGCTGGAGGAGCGAATCTTGCGTGCGGTCTGATATTGGACAATTGTGTTTTTGTAGACAATACTACCTCAAACGCCAATAAGCCGCAGATTAATGTCACGGTGGGCGGAAATAATGACGTTAAAATAACCAATTGTACTGTCACGGGTGCGAAGCGTAATAAAGTCGGCGGCATAGCAGTCGGCAACATGTTGAGCATGGGCGGTACGAATAATGTCCTGATTGAGAACTGTCAAGTGACTGACAGCCGTTTCGGAATCACCGGAATAGGTCCGATGGCTTTAACTGTCAAGGATAATAATCTTGTAGACAACCGCTATGATCCGAATCCGAAGGCCGGTGGCAGTGGCATCAGCTTGTCTCAAACCACGACCAACATAATCTCCGGAAATTATATCGAAGGACATCTTTGGGGTATCACACTTATAAATGTGGCATCTGCCAATGCCGGAGAGATCGGCAATGAAGCCAGCCCGGGCAACAATGTGTTTAAGAACAACGGTAATGATGACAAGAACTATGATGTATCGACTCCTTATGATCTTTACAATAACTCAACCGCTACGGTTTATGCCCAAAACAATATCTGGAGTGTGCCGCAGCAGACTGCCGAGGAGATAGAAAAGGTGATTTCCCACAAAAACGACGACCCCGCTCTTGGTGAGGTTATCTATATGCCTGCCGGCGATCCGGCTTCTGTCGATAATGTGGCCGACGATTCGTCTAAGCCATACGTGGTAAATGGCACGCTTATGGTGCCCGGTGCCGAAAACGGCCATGTGGAGGTGTACACGCTTGACGGAAAGATGGTCGATAAGCTTCCGGTGGTTGATTTTTCTGCGGATCTGCTTGATCTGGCTCCGGCTTCTGTCTACGTGCTGCGCGTGGTGGCTCCGTCATATAGCGCAGTGCTTAAGTACTGCAATTGATGCTTTACGATTATACATTGAGTTAAATAGAATAAGCAGGATTCCAAATTGGAGTCCTGCTTATTCTATAATGTCGGGACGGGTGTCTACCGCGATGCTACAACTTCGATTTCAACCAATGCCTGCTTGGGCAACTCCTTGACCGCTATGGCTGAGCGGGCAGGGAACGGGGCAGAAAAACATTCGGCATATACCTCATTCATGGCTCCGAAGTCGGCCATGTCTGACAAAAATACGGTGGTCTTCACCACGTTGTTCATGCCAAGTCCGGCCTCTGCGAGGATGGCCTTTACGTTGGCCAACGATTGCGCGGTCTGGGCCTTGATGCCTTCCGGCATTATTCCTGTGGCGGGATCGATTGGGAGCTGTCCGGAAGTGTAGACTAATGCACCTGTGTCGATGGCTTGGCTGTAGGGGCCGATAGCGGCCGGAGCCTCCTTTGTCGAGATTACTTTCATCAATGTATGGGTATTTAAAGTTAATATAAAGTGGTTTTGCTGATTTGTCCGTCAATATCGATCGGTATATTCTTGATGAGAACTTCATTGCCGGCTTCTACTGCTTTTTTGATGATGTTGTCGTAGACGGGAATGAGTTCTTTGAAATCGGTGTCAAATCCCGGAATGAATCCATGTGAGCCGAAAGAGTTGAGCTTGTCGAGCACATATCCCAGCGTTATCTGGTTGATGTCCATGGCGGGCTGATAGGAATGCTCTTCCGTGTCGTTGCCGGTTATGACGGTTGACAGAAGTCCGGCTTCCGTCATCTCGTGGATCAATGACGATACGAGTCTTGAAGGCATGTGGTATCTGGCGGCGAAGTCGGTGGCCGTAAGCGGGGTCATGCGAGCTTCAAACCTGTGTACTATGACAGTGATTATGGCTACTGCCACTTTGCGGCGGTAGTTCAGCGACATTGAGCTGATGTCGTTGGTGAAACTGAACTGGAATATATTCTGCGAGGAGTAGCATAGTACGGCTCCGGCCAGGGTGATGGTCCATGTCAATTGCAGCCATACGAGCAGCAAAGGCAGGAAAGCGAAGCTTCCGTAGATGGCGTTGTACTTCGACACATACAGCTGTCCGCTGACGAACAGGTATTGCAGGATCTGGAATGCCGTTCCGGCAAATATGCCGGAAATGACGGCGTTTTTAATCTTGACTTTGGTGTTCGGGAATAGCAGATACATCCCGATGAATGCCAGCCATACCAATATGAACGGGGCCAGATCGAGCATCCATTTAATGGCCGGAGTGAAGAATTTGATGTGTATCTGCTCGATCAGAGTGGTCGACATAAATACGGAAAGACCGCTTGAGCAGATCATCAATATCGGCAACAGGAACATTATCGCGGTGTAGTCGATGATTTTTCGTCCGAATGTACGGTTGCGGGTCACACCCCATATCAGATTCAACGAATCTTCTATGTTGCTCATAAGCGAAATAAGGGTCCATAGAAGTACCACCAGGCCCACCCCTACGAAAAGTCCCTGCGAAGCTTCCGAGAGATAGCCGTCGACAAATGTCAAAGCAGTCTCAAGCGCATGTTTCTGCGACGGAAGCAGGTTGGTGAGCTGTGACTGCAGCAGATTCTGGAATCCGAAGCCTCGTCCGATCGCGAAAAGCATCGCAAGTGCAGGTACGATGGCCAACAGCGTATTATATGTGAGCGCCGAGGCTCTGTATTGCAGGTCGCTGTTGAGGAACGACCTTATTGACAGGTTGATAGTCTTTACCGCGTTTACTTTCCAAGTCTGCCGGGTGTCGTTCCAGACACCCTCCGAGGCATATTCCCAGAAGTCTAAACCCTTTCGGGTCCACTTCTGGACAAAGAGGTTTATTTTAGATTCTTTCTTGCTTTGATCAGCACCCATAAACTACAAATATCAGAAACGTTTTGCAAGTATAACAAAAATTCTCCGTAAATAGGTCTGGATATGTCCTTAAAAATGTATTTATGGCCAAAAAGCAATGCTCTAAAATTTGTTTAAGACAGCACTTTAAACTATCTTTGCAGAGCAATGATTGAGGATAAGTCAAGGATTTCCGCGAGGGCTGAATTCACCGAATATCTGAAGGTGAAGGGGCTTAGGAAGACGCCGGAACGCTATGCCATTCTTGATAAAGTGTTTGAAATGGCTACGCACTTCGACATTGATGCATTATATGCCGACATTGAAAAGGACGGCTATCACGTCAGTCGCGCCACAATATACAACACCATGGAATTGCTGACAGACTGCGGATTGGTGCGTCGCCATCAATTTGGCTCACAGCCGGCACAATATGAGCGGGTGACAGGCTTGTCGACACACCTGCATCTGATATGCCAGCAGTGCGGCAAGATAAAGGAGGCAAAGGATCCGGAGTTGATCGCGTTTATGAAAAACCGTAACTATTCGGCATTCCATGCCGCGTTCTTCAACATGTATGTCTATGGCTTGTGTTCGGCGTGCGCGAGACGCAACAAACGTAATGCCTCGAAACTCTAAATAAGTAATTATCGAATATAATAACATATATCAATCAAATGAAAGTAGATGTTTTGCTTGGGCTCCAGTGGGGCGATGAAGGGAAAGGAAAAGTGGTAGATGTGCTGACTCCTCGTTACGACGTGGTGGCGCGTTTTCAAGGCGGTCCAAACGCCGGCCACACCCTTGAATTTGAAGGTAAGAAATATGTGCTTCGTTCAATCCCGTCAGGAATATTCCAGCATGGACAAATAAATATAATAGGCAACGGCGTGGTGCTTGATCCGGTTTTGTTCCGTGAAGAGGCGGAAGCACTCGAAAAGTCCGGCATCGACTTGAAGAAGATACTTAAGATATCCAAAAAGGTGCACCTGATCATGCCTACCCACCGGCTTCTTGATGCCGCCAACGAGCGTGCAAAGGGTGGTTCGAAAATCGGTACGACGGGTAAAGGCATCGGACCTACTTATACCGACAAAGTCAGCCGTAACGGTCTGCGTCTGGGCGACCTGTTCCACAATTTCGAAGCCAAATATGAAGCCGCGAAGTCTCGCCATATAAGCATGCTTGAGTCAATGGGCGAGAATCCCCAGCTCGGCGACCTTGAGCAGAAATGGCTGGATGCCATGGATTATATCAAGGGCTATGACATCGTGGACAGCGAACATCTGGTCAACCGCATGCTCGCCGAAGGTAAGTCGGTGCTTTGCGAGGGCGCTCAGGGAACTCTTCTCGACGTGGACTTCGGAAGCTATCCTTTCGTGACTTCAAGCAACACGATTTGTGCAGGTGCCTGCTCCGGACTCGGTGTGGCTCCTAATAAGATCGGCGAAGTGTACGGAATATTCAAGGCTTATTGCACCAGGGTTGGTGCCGGACCGTTCCCGACGGAGCTGTTTGATGAGACCGGACGCACCATCCGTGATCTCGGACATGAATACGGCGCTGTGACCGGACGTGAACGCCGGTGTGGCTGGATAGACCTTGTGGCTCTGAAATATTCGATAATGATCAACGGTGTCACCCAGCTCATTATGATGAAAAGCGATGTGCTCGACGGATTTGATGAGATAAAGGCTTGTGTGGCATACGACATCGAAGGGGAGCGTGTGACGGAATTCCCGTTCTCGATCGAAGAGGATAAGATAGTTCCGGAATATGTGACCCTGCCGGGATGGAAGACCGACATGACCGGTATGAAGTCGGAAGATGAATTCCCAGAAGCGTTCAAGAATTACATATCCTTCCTTGAGAAGGAGCTTGCCACTCCGATCACCATCGTGTCGATAGGTCCGGACCGTGAGCAGACTATCGTAAGAGACAGTAAGTTAACCAAATAATCAAATACTTATAACCATGGCAAAGATTAAACCGTTCAAAGGTCTGCGTCCACCTCGCGAACTTGTCACGGAAGTGGCATCGCGTCCGTACGATGTGCTCAATTCAGAAGAAGCGCGTATGGAGGCGCAGGGAAATGAAAAGTCCCTCTATCATATCATAAAACCGGAGATTGACTTCGCTCCAGGTACCGATGAGCATGATTCCGCGGTTTATGACAAAGCTGTAGCCAACTTTCATGCTTTTCAGAAAAATGGCTGGCTCGTTCAGGACGATAAGGAGCATTACTACATTTATGCCCAGACGATGAACGGCCGTACGCAGTATGGATTTGTCGTGGCCGCCAATGTGGCCGACTATATGGAAGGCCGCATAAAGAAGCATGAGTTGACGCGCCGCGACAAGGAAGAGGACCGCATGAAGCATGTGAGAATCAACAATGCGAATGTCGAGCCTGTGTTTTTTGCCTTCCCTGACAATTCCGAACTTGAAGCCATAATAAAGTCGGTCACTTCCGGAACTCCGGAGTATGACTTCGTGGCTCCTGACGGATTCGGACACCATTTCTGGGTTATCGACGATGAGGCTACAATTAAGCGCGTCACTGAGCTGTTTGAAGCCATTCCGTCGTTGTACATCGCTGACGGACACCACCGTACAGCCGCCGCCGCGCTTGTCGGAAACGAGAAGGCCCAGCAAAATCCTGCGCACTCCGGTGACGAGGAATACAATTATTTCCTCGCAGTGGCTTTCCCGGCTTCGCATCTTAACATCATCGACTATAACCGTGTGGTGCGCGACTTGAACGGCTTGTCAAAAGAGGAATTCCTGAAGGCTTTGGAAAAGGATTTCGTGGTAGAGTGCAAGGGTGCTGATGAATACCGCCCTGAAAAGCTCCATAATTTCTCTATGTATCTTGACGGTGAATGGTACAGTCTTGACCCTAAAGAGGGACGTTATGACGACGGAGATCCTATCGGTCAGCTTGATGTCACGATATCGAGCGATCTGATCCTGCGCGATATTCTCGGCATACATGATTTGAGAAGCGATAAGCGCATCGACTTTGTAGGCGGAATCCGCGGACTCGGCGAATTGAAACGCCGCGTCGACTCGGGCGAGATGAAGGTGGCTTTGGCGTTGTATCCGGTATCGATGGAGCAGTTGATGCGTATTGCCGACACCGGCAACATAATGCCTCCGAAGACCACATGGTTCGAGCCTAAACTGCGCTCCGGTCTCGTGATTCATAAACTCGATGATTAAAGGCGGGCATTAGGCTTTCTTTAGTCTGATTTGTGAAATATGGAAAGCAGATACTCAGTCGTCCACAACGGCACAGTCGTTTCTGTGGCGGATGGCGGTGTGTCGGTCAATATTGATCCGGGAAAGGATTGTGCGGGATGTGCCGCACAGTCCTTTTGCGGTGACGGTGCCGGAACGCGCCGTAAGGAGAAGGTAGTTTTTGTCGATTTGGACAAGTCCGGACCGTTGTTGCGGAAAGGGGACAAGGTAGAAATCGGCCTGACTGTAGGATTGCATAACATTGCTGTCATCCTGATGTTTGTCGTCCCGACGTTGATTCTCGTCGTTGTAGCGTTGATGTCGGCGATGGTATGGGGTCTTGACGAGGCTATGGGGGTATGTGCGGCCCTGGGTTCTGTAATTGCCTATGATTTAATAATATTTCTTTTCTTCAGGGAAAAGATCAGGAAAAAGTACAAATGGTCGGTCATACGGCGTTATGACTACTGATAAGGTTTATTGCTAAATTAGTGTCTATGTCGATTTTATATGCAATAATTGTGCTTGGTGGCATAGGATTGCTTGGAGCCGGAATCTTGTTTTTGGTCTCGAAGCGGTTTTATGTAAAAGAGGATCCCCGTATAGCTCTTATTGAAGAATTGCTTCCGGGGGCCAATTGCGGAAGTTGTGGACGCTCCGGGTGCCATGATTTCGCGTGTGCGTGTGCTTCGGCCACGTCTCTTGACTCGCTGGTATGTCCGGGAGCAGGAGATGAGGCGATGAAAAAAATCGCAGGAATTGTTGGCCTTGACAGTGTGGTGACCCGTCCGATGGTGGCATCGCTGAAGTGTGGAGGCTCATGCCAGGTAAGGCCAGCTATCTCGGAATATGACGGAGCCTCGTCGTGCGCCATATTGCAGCAGTTGGGCTCGGGCACGACCGGATGTCCGTTCGGATGTCTCGGATGCGGCGACTGCGCAGAAGTCTGCAATTGGAATGCCATACATATAGATCCTGTGAGCGGACTGCCGGTAGTGGATGCCGACAAGTGTACGGGGTGTGGCGTGTGCGTGTCGAAATGTCCGCGCCATGTGTTGGAACTTCGACCCAAGGGTCCCAAAGGCCGACGCGTGTGGGTGGCATGTTCAAATACCGAAAGAGGGGCTATAGCCCGCAAGGAGTGCGGCGCCGCCTGCATCGGGTGCATGAAGTGTGAGAAAGCCTGTGCATTCGGGGCAGTGTCTGTAAAGGACAATCTATCCTACATAGATGCTGAAAAGTGCAAGCTTTGCCGTAAGTGCATACTGGCTTGTCCCACTGGCGCCATACTTGATTCGGGGTTCCCTGTTTCAGCAAAGGAGATGGCTGAAATAGCTTTAAGTAAGCAAAAAAACAATAATTAATATACTCTGGATATGCGCACATTTCGAATGGGTGGAGTGCACCCACCTGAAAATAAGTTGACGGCGGGATGCCGGATTCTTGATGTGGACCTTCCGAGGGAAGTGACGATTGCTATGTCGCAGCATATAGGCGCTCCGGCTATCTGCGTGGTTGGCAAGGGCGATCATGTAGACCGTGGCGCTATGGTGGGGAAAGCTTCAGGATTTGTCTCGGCAAATGTGTTTACTCCTATATCGGGTACGGTTACCGGTGTCGGTAAGATAAAGAATGCCTACGGCATGCCTGTAGATTCTGTGACTATAACCGCAACGGAGGAGGATCATGAGAAAGATGCGGAGCGTCCTTTGTGGACATCGGCCTTGCGCTCGTCGGACGATATAGCCGCGATGTCGGCCAAGGATATTGTTGATATAATCGGAGAAGCAGGCATAGTCGGTCTTGGCGGAGCGTCGTTTCCGACAAGAGTCAAGCTGTCTCCACCTCCGGGAAAGCATGCGGACATACTTATTGTCAACGGAGCTGAGTGTGAGCCATATCTGACTAATGATCATGCGCTTATGCTTGAACATCCGGATGAGATATTGGCAGGAGTCAGGCTTATGATGCGGGGTGCCGGCGTGGATAAGGCTATAATCGGAATTGAAAGTAATAAGATGGATGCCGTCAGGCTGTTGCGCGGACGTCTTGAGGGCGACAAGTCGGTCAGCGTGATGGAATTGCAGATGAAATACCCGCAAGGTGGTGAGAAGCAGTTGATACAGGCCGCTACAGGCAGGGAGGTCCCATCCGGAGCTTTGCCGGTAGATGTCGGTGCCATTGTGCAGAATGTCGCTTCTGCCTATGCCGTATATGAGGCTGTCGTATTTGGAAAACCTTTGGTAGACAGGGTAGTGACAGTGACCGGACCTTCTTTGTCCGGCCGGGGGAACTACAGGGTGCCGATAGGTATGTCGATGGCGGCCTTGATCGGAATTGCCGGAGGCATACCCGGCGACAGCGGAAAAATTATCCTTGGTGGTCCGATGATGGGGAGGACAATTGTGAATGTCGATGCTCCTACGATGAAGGGCGTTTCGGGCATATTGATTCTGCCTCGCGAGCAGTCGGCAAGGGGCGATGTCTATCCGTGCATAAGGTGTGCTGGATGTGTCTTGGCATGTCCGATGGGGCTTGAACCGTACAGATTGAGCCTATTGTCGGCCCATTCGCATTGGGACTCAGCCGAAGGTGAGGGAATCGCCAATTGTATCGAGTGTGGGTGTTGCAGCTATTCATGCCCGTCGTCACGCCCGTTATTGGATTATATAAGATTGGGTAAAAATACAGTGATGGCGATCAGGAAATCGCGCAGTGTACAGAAATAAAATCGATTATGAATCAATTGCTAACAATATCAGCTTCGCCTCATGTACACACCGGACGTACAGTGGCTTCGTGTATGTGGAATGTGGTGATAGCTTTGTTGCCCGCGTTGGCGGCTTCGTTGTACTTCTTCGGACTTGGGGCGGCCGTGGTCATCCTCACTTCGGTGGCTGGATGCGTTACCGTGGAATATGCGGTGACCAGATGGATGTTTCATCGACCGGCCACGATATTGAATGGAAGTGCTGTACTTACGGGACTGCTGCTGGCTTTTAATCTGCCTTCTAATATCCCGGTGTGGATAGTGTTGATAGGCTGTGTCGTCGCTATCGGAATCGGGAAGATGGCATTTGGAGGTCTTGGATGCAATGTGTGGAACCCGGCGTTGGTAGGTCGTGTATTTCTTTTGATTTCGTTTCCTGTGCAGATGACTTCATGGCCGTTGCCTATCGTGAACAGACTTAATTATACTGATGCCGTAACCGGTGCTACCACTCTTGGAGCTATTAAAATGTCGGAGATGTCTTCAGAAGCAGTTGCCGGAGCTTCGGTGGATGCCGGGATGACCGCTTTTTCGGTCGATACGTTGCAGAACTTTATCGGTGGCGTGGGTGGTTCCTTAGGTGAAGTCAGTGCGCTTGCGCTGTTGCTTGGATTTGCTTATCTGCTCGTCACCCGTACTATAACGTGGCATATTCCTGTGTCGATGGTAGGTGCGGTGGCACTGTTTACTCTGTTGATCGGCGGCGATATAATGGTGGAGCTGCTGTCGGGAGGTTTGTTGCTCGGAGCGATATTTATGGCTACTGATTATGTGACTTCGCCGATGACCAAGCGAGGGATGGTCCTGTTCGGAGCTATGATCGGTGTAATCACGGTTGTTATCAGGCACTGGGGTGCATATCCGGAAGGAGTTTCGTTTGCGATATTGCTTATGAACAGTTTCGTACCCTTGATCGACCGCTATGTCAAACCCCGTAAATTTGGAGAAAGGAGGCGTGTGAGATGAAGAAGTTACCCTCAACATTGTTTAATATGGTGATGTCGCTCGGTGTGATAACCGTAGTGGCGGCGGCTCTATTGGCATGGGCTAACGCCGTCACGTCCGGAC
Organism: uncultured Porphyromonadaceae bacterium; assembly: GCA_947567425.1. Taxonomy (GTDB): domain Bacteria; phylum Bacteroidota; class Bacteroidia; order Bacteroidales; family Muribaculaceae; genus Muribaculum. The sequence goes on from CANOLV010000007.1 coordinate 63,498, forward strand.
CGGTGGCAGAGGCGGAAAGGCAGAAGCAGATTGATGCCATCAAGGCTGTACTGCCTACATTCACTAACGATCCTTTAGCTTCCAAGTGGGAGTTTGTGCCGGCTGGCGGGTCGGAGCCATTTTCTGTATTTCCGGCCTACGACGGTGATTCTTTCTGCGGTGCGGCAGTGGAGGGGTATTCTCTTAACGGTTTTTCAGGACGTGTAAGTGTCATGTATGGATTTGACAGCGACGGCAATGTCACCGGCTACGAGGTGCTTCAACATGCGGAGACACCAGGACTCGGCGCTAAGATGCAGGAGTGGTTCCGGATGGATGCCGGGCATAGAAGCGTGCTTGGGCGTAATCCGGGAACAGATGCCATGTATGTGGCAAAGGATGGGGGAGCAATTGATGGAATAACGGCGGCGACTATAAGTTCGAGGGCTTTTCTGGAAACCCTCCGCAGTTGCTATTCGGCATTTGAGGCTTACAAGTCTGATTGTTTAAAAAATGACGCAGATGAATAAACTTAGAATCATATATAACGGATTGGTTACCGAGAACCCTACATTCGTGCTGCTTCTGGGAATGTGCCCGACGCTGGGTACGACCGGATCGGCGATGACCGGAATGTCCATGGGGCTTGCGACTATGGGTGTGCTGATATGTTCAAATGCCGCTATTTCGGCAATCAAGAGCGTAGTCCCGGACAGGGTCAGGATTCCGGCCTATATCGTCGTCATAGCTACGTTTGTCACTTTGCTGCAGATGTTTATGCAGGCTTATTTGCCGTCTCTCAACGAGAGTCTGGGCATATTTATTCCACTTATAGTGGTGAATTGCATCTTATTGGGCCGGGCTGAGGCGTATGCGTCAAAACATTCTATTGTGGACTCGCTTTTGGACGGAGTCGGGATAGGCCTCGGGTTCACTGTCGCGCTGACTTTGCTCGGCACTATACGTGAACTGCTTGGAGGGGGTACGATTTTTAGTCTGAGAGTGTTCCCTGAGACTTATGGCTCGCTTGTATTCGTCCTTGCTCCGGGTGCGTTCATAGCGCTCGGCTTTCTTATCGCATTTATCAATTATATACGTAAACGCTCATGCTGACCTATATATCAATAATAGTTACTGCGATTTTTGTAAATAACATAGTATTCGCGCAGTTTTTGGGAATATGTCCATTTCTCGGAGTCTCCAAGAAGTTGAGTTCGGCGCTTGGCATGGGGGCGGCGGTCACATTTGTGATGGCCATAGCCACCTGTGTCACTTGGTTGATCCAGCATTTGATATTGGTGCCTCTTCAATTGGCCTATATGCAGACGATAGTGTTCATTTTGGTCATAGCCGCGCTGGTGCAGATGCTTGAAATCGTCATTAAGAAGATTGCTCCGGTGCTTTACCAGGCTTTAGGAGTTTTTCTGCCGTTGATAACCACCAACTGTGCAGTTCTCGGTGTGGCGATCCTCGTAGTGCAGAAAGGCTTCAATTTCGGAGAGTCGCTCGTATATGCCGTCTCTACCGCTATAGGTTTTACTTTGGCATTGGCAATATTCGCGGGCATACGCGAACATCTCGAATTGATGGATGTGCCGGATGTGATGCGCGGTGTTCCGATCGCATTGATTTGCGCAGGCATCCTCGCCATGGCTTTCATGGGTTTTTCCGGCATCACTATAGGCTGACGCAAATTTAAGATGGAGCATGAACTTATAGGCGTCAAAAGTTTGTTACCTTTGTAATATGGTAATTTTTTGATTATTCAATGACTGGACTTGTAATAAAAAATACCGGAAGCTGGTATGTCGTTCATACGGTAGATGGTCAAGATGTAAACTGTAAGGTTAAGGGTAACTTCCGCCTTAAAGGAATCCGCACGACCAATCCTGTGGCCGTGGGCGACGAGGTGACAATATCGATGAACGCCGACGGCAATGCTTTTATAACCGCTATAGCTCCACGGAAGAACTATATAATAAGGCGCGCGAGTAATCTATCGAAAGAATCGCACATACTTGCCGCGAATGTCGACCGGGCTTTTTTAGTGGTTTCATTGGTCCATCCTACGACATCCACCACCTTCATCGACCGCTTTCTGGCTACGGCTGAGGCATATCGGGTGCCTGTGACTCTGGTGATTAATAAAGTGGACCTGCTGGCAGACGATGACGACCGTGAGCTTCTGGAGGCTGTAAGACATCTGTATGACTCTATCGGATATGATGTCATTGAAGTGTCGGCGCGTACCGGCATGGGTATGGATGCACTCAGAGCGAGGCTGACCGGAAAGATATCCCTCATGTCCGGTAATTCCGGAGTGGGAAAATCGACAATAATCAACAGCCTTCTGCCGGAATTGAAATTGCGGACGGCGGCCATCTCCGACATACATGACACGGGAATGCATACAACTACCTTCTCCGAGGCGTTTGCATTGCCGGAAGGTGGATGGATCATAGATACACCGGGAGTGAAGGGATTCGGCACTATAGATTTTGACAGGCATGAGATAGCTCACTTTTTCCCTGAGATATTCAAGGTCTCAAGCGGATGCCGGTATGGTGACTGCACGCATACGCACGAGCCGGGATGTGCCGTACTTGAAGCGCTGGAAGACTGCAGGATAGCCCAGTCGCGGTATGCTTCGTACCTGTCGATTCTTGAAGACACTAATCCGGATAAATATAGAAAACCATTTTGATAAAGCCATGACAATACTTAAGATGTATCCGACAAGCATCAATTCAAAATATCTGGAGCTTGTTGTGAAGGCGCTCCGTGAGGGCGAACTGATAATATATCCGACCGATACACTATATGCTGTCGGGTGTAATGCCCTTAATAACGGTGCGGTCGAACGGATATGTCAGTTGAAGGGCGTGAATCCCCAGAAGACTAATCTGTCTATAATATGCTGCGACATCTCTCAGGCAGCTGAATATGTCAAAATCGACAACCGGGCTTTCCGTATAATCAAGGAGGCTTTGCCCGGGTCCTTTACATTTATATTGCCGGCATCGACTACGTTGCCGAAAGTATTTAAGGGAAGAAAGGTGGTAGGTCTGCGTATACCTGACAATCCAATCGCCCTTGAGATACCCCGTATGCTCGGCAATCCGATTCTGACTATGTCGGCGGGTTCTGAGGTTGACGACGGTGGTGATGTTGATATTGCCGATCCGGAATCATTGGCACTAAAGTATGCCGAATCTGTGGAACTTCTGATCGACGGCGGTGAAGGTGGCTATGAGGCATCGACTGTCGTGGATCTGACCGATAGCTCCAATCCGGTCATTGTCCGACAGGGACTTGGCCTGATAGAGCTGTGATAATGCCGGTGAGCCCCGAAAAAAATATTTGTAAAAAATTGCATAAAGACTTCGCGGTATTGAATAATTGATTAATTTTGTAATTGCAGAAAAATTTCATTAAATATCAATTATAAATCAAAATTCAATTATGTCTAAAGTAACAGTGGTAGGCGCCGGTAACGTAGGCGCAACTTGTGCTAACGTGTTAGTGACAAACAATGTAGCTGACGAAGTAGTTCTGATTGACATCAAGCAGGGCCTTGCAGAGGGTAAGACCATGGATATCATGCAGACTGCCAATCTGCTCAATATCAATACCCGTATGGTCGGTGTGACCAATGATTACGAGATGACTAAGGGTTCTGATGTTGTCGTGATCACTTCAGGTATTCCCCGTAAGCCGGGTATGACCCGCGAAGAACTTATCGGTGTCAATGCCGGTATCGTTAAGTCGGTGACAGACTCTGTGCTTAAATATAGCCCTGATGCAGTGATCGTATGTGTGTCTAATCCTATGGACACTATGACTTATCTTATCCACAAGACTTCAGGTCTGCCGAAGAATCGTATCATCGGTATGGGCGGTGCTCTTGACAGCTCTCGCTTTAAATATTTCTTGAGCCTTGCTCTCAATGCCAATCCTAACGAAGTTGAAGGTATGGTGATCGGTGGACACGGTGACACTACAATGATACCGTTGACTCGTTATGCTACATATCGCGGTGTGCCCGTTTCGCAGCTTCTTGACAAGGAGACTCTTGACAAGGTTGCCGCAGACACTATGGTGGGCGGTGCCACTCTTACCGGTCTTCTCGGAACTTCGGCATGGTATGCTCCCGGAGCTGCTTCGGCCGCTGTTGTTGCCGCTGTACTCCATGACCAGAAGCGTGTCATTCCATGTTCCGCCCTCGTTGAAGGTGAATATGGCGAAAGCGACATCTGCATCGGCGTTCCTTGTCTTCTCGGCAAGAACGGTATCGAGAAAATTATCGACGTTAAGCTCAACGATGATGATAAGGCTCTCTTCGCCAAGAGTGCGGAGGCTGTGCGCAAGACTAACGGTGCCCTTGCCGCTTCTCTCTAATAATATGGTTTTGAACTAAAAGGATAGACAAGGTGTTTCTTCAATCTGAGGGAACACCTTGTTCCTATGTCATAACATTATAAAGGAAATTTATTATGAAGAAGAAATTAATCGGTATTGTCGCTATGGCCTGTGCTTTATTGGGTATGACCGCTTGTGGCAATTCCACATCTAAAGAAGTTAAGGCCGCCGAAGCTACGGCTGAAGCTGTCGACGAGGCTGCCGGAGCACCGATAGAATTAGGTGAAAATGATATTCTTGAATTTGATGGTGTGATTCCCATGCCGGTCGTGGTTGATTTTTCGGCTTCGTGGTGTCCGCCCTGCAAACAGCTTCATCCGATATTTAATCAGGTGGCCCGAAAATATCATGGTAAGGTGAAGTTCATTTATATAGATGTCGATAAGGCTCCGCAACTTGCTAAGCAGTATGGTGTGGAATCTGTGCCGACATTGCTGTTTGTTAATCAGCAGTGTGTGATTGACCGCAATATAGGTTTTATGACTGAAGAGGAGCTGATCGGCGCTGTCGAGTCGATAATGCCGGATCCAAATGCCGCTCCCACTATTGCCCCGAGATAATGGTGTGATTCCATATACAAAAAAGCGCGTCGACAAAAGGATGCGCTTTTTTCGTATATTGAGGGGGGGTGTCACAGTGCTTTGCCGAGAATGTCCGGACATGTGTCGTATGCCTTTATGACCAACTCTCCGAACAGCGTGTTGGCCCAAGCGAACCATGAGCGTGTGAAGTCGGAGGAATCGGATGCATTGAACGATTCGTGCATCATGCATGTGCCTCCGTCGGTGTCGCGGAGCTGTTTAAGGCAACGGCGTATCTCTTCAGGATCGTTTGATGTAAGACCCTTTATTATTATGCTCATGGGCCATACGGCGCCAATCCCGACATGGGGACCTCCGATACCTTCTCCAGCCTCTCCATGAAAAAAGTAAGGATTGTCTTCGCTCCAGACCAGATGTCTCGTATTGATATAGACCGGATCGTCGGAGGGACAATAGCCGAGATATGGGGCCGACAGCAAGCTCGGGACATTTGCATCGTCCATAAAGGTGTGGTTGCCGTAGCCGTCCACTTCATAAGCGAACACTTGTCCGAATACGGGGTGGTCGACTATGGCGTGTCGCTTTATTCCGGCATCCACTTCATCTGCAAGAGATTCACATTCCGTGGCAAATTCGGTATTTTTATAAACGGAGCGTTCTATTTCTGCCAATTGTCGGAGCGAAACGACCGCCATCATGTTTGACGGCACGAGAAATCCATATTGTGTAGCATCGTCTGATGGACGGAATGCTGAGAATATCATGCCTATCGGACGTACAGGTGCTCCCCAGCCGTCGTTTATCTGCGAGTCGGTGGGACGTTCGCATTTGCGGTAGAAACTGTAGGAACCCTTTGATTCGCGACGTTGTTGTTCACGCATGGTGTCCACTGCAAGCAGCATGGCACGCTGCCATGTATCGGTGAACACTGATGTGTCGCCGGTCAGGATCCAATAACGGTATGCCAGTCTGATTGGGTAGCATAGCGAGTCAAGTTCATATTTGCGTTCGTGAAGCTCTTTGGCCATCGGTTGAGTGAAATCTGTCTCCCAATAGCTGCCGGTCGGGCCGTAGTTGAATGCGTTGGCGTATGGGTCTATCAATATGCATTTGGCCTGTCGGTTGATAAGTCCGGCGATCATCTTGCGGAGATTATCGTCCTTCGCCATAAGGGTCATGTAAGGCCAGACCTGTGCCGATGAATCACGAAGCCACATGGCATTAATGTCACCGGTTATGACAAAGGTGTCCGGGATACCGTCGTTTTCGCTGAATCTGACAGTCGTGTCGAGAGTGTTCGGAAAGCATACCTCAAACATGTGGCGTAGCTTTTCGTCAGCAATATATGCTGCCACTTCACGTATTTTTTCTTCCACTGCCTCAGATCTGAAGCATCGCGCTGACACATCCGGTCTATGTCCGACGGCGCTTATCAACGACGATGCCTCAGTGTTGCCGGCATTGCCCGCAATTGAATGATATTGTGTGGGGGCATAGCACAATGCCAAGGCTGTTGCCGCCATACATCTCGTAAATAGTCTCATAAACTTGTCGTCAGAGGGATTATTTGAGAGTTATGGTGGTCAGTATCGGGGCATGGTCCGACAGATAGGAATGGCTGTCGGTTTCGGCAAGTACGCCGTAGCGGTCCACGTCTATGTCGCCCCTTATAAATACATAGTCTATAAGAGGCCGGCGTTCATAGGGGAGTTCGCCGAAAAAGTGCAGGCTCCAAGATGGACCGTAGACTATTTTGGCTACGTCGCGTGAATGTGTCAGATGACCTGCAGTCCGGGTGTCGGTAATTTGTTTTATCACATCCAGTTCAGGGGTTGAATTGAAGTCGCCGGTGACTATAACCGGTGCTCCTTGACTCAGAAGGTCTATTCGGTTCAGCAATAGATTGATGCTTTCGCGCCGGGCCGTGTCGCCTACGTGGTCAAGATGAGTATTCAGTACAAATATGGTGCGCTCGCTCGATTTGTCTTTAAGCCTGGCCCAAGTGGCCACGCGCACACATGCGGCATCCCATCCGAGTGAACCCTCGACTTCCGGAGTCTCGCTGAGCCAGAATGTTCCGGATTCGAGATTTTCAAATCTGTCGGTCTTGAAGAATAGAGCACTGTATTCACCTTCCTCTTTGCCGTCCTCACGTCCGACACCGATAGATGTGTATTGGGGAAGGCGTTCATTCAAGTCGTCCAATTGATTTTTCAATACTTCCTGCGTACCTACTATGTCGGCATCGTAGAATCTGATTGCGTTAGCGGCTCTGTCTTTACGGTACTGCCAGTTGTTGAGGCTGTCTTCCGGATTGTCGAAACGTATGTTGAACGACATGACGTTAAATGAAGGCGATGCCTCCGGTTGAGTCGCCGCGGTCATAGATCCGGATGAAAATGCGGAACATATCGACAGCAGGATTGGTAATAGTGAAAGTTTCATTTCGTAGTCTGTTTATTTTTTGGATTGTTGTTGACAGTTGTTGTTATCGGCTGTTCGTTTATATCTATGGCATGAGGAAGAGGTTTGAATCCGGAATGGTGGTGAAATTCAGGTCGTCCGGGCCTCTCCAATCCCAGGAAAAGGTTTCACCGTCATAATTCTCAAAGTACATTATCTTCAGTCTGTGCATTCCGGCTTTGAGAGGTACGTGGCCTGTGGCTGACGAGGTAGAGTGTCCGCCGTCATTGTCCACAATCATCTTTCCGTCGATCCACAAAGTAGAACCGTCATCTGACGTTGTACGGAAAGTATATACTCCGTCGTCAGGAATGGAAATGAGTCCATCGAAGATAAAAGCGAAGTGGTCTGGTGTGGAGGCGCTTTCTATCGAGGGGTGAGGTAGCGTCCCGCTGTCCATAAGTCTGCCCTTGGGAATATCTGCTGTCTTTTTGCAGATTCCTTCGTAATATCGGTAGGATATGCCATTTTTTACAGGCTCGACTTTTATAGGGTTCAAGTATGTGGCTTTGGTGGCCGACACAGACATTGCCGGGCTTGGCGAGTAGCCTTGTTTGAAAGCTTTCGCTTTGATCTTGGTGTCTTTGTCAAGTCTGACCGGACCGGAATATTTTGCAGATTTCATGTCCGGTTCTGAACCATCGAGAGTATATCGGATTTCAGCACCGTCTGTGGCGCATTCTATCTGAACGTCGATTCTATCATCAAACAGATTGACATTTTGCGAGATATAAGGTACCGAAACCCATGGCTTTGACGACATGGAATATGGACGGTCGGATTCCGAGACACCACGGTCGAGGCATGGTTTGTCGGTCAGTGTAAATACTAATTCGCCACCGTGCATGATGTCGTCGTATGTGATAAAGTTGGAGGGTATTGTTTTTCCATTAAGTTCGACGGACTTTATGTACATGTTCTTTTCCGGATTGTTGGCCAGGATGGTCAGTGAAGTGTCGTTCGACAATTTTATTACGGCCTTGTCGAAGAGCGGCGAGGTAAGTGCAAACTCATTACTTCCCGGACATACCGGATATAGTCCTAATGCCGACATGACGTACCATGCTGACATTTGTCCGCAGTCTTCATTGCCGCATATACCTTCAGGAGTGGGTTGATACATCTCGGCGAGCAATCGTCGGGTCCATTCCTGGGTCTTCCAAGGTTTTCCGATATAATTATATAGGTAAGTTATATGGTGGCTCGGTTCATTTCCGTGGGAGTATTGGCCGATTAGTCCGGTGATGTCGCTTACGTGGCCTTCAACGTCGGGCGCTGTGAATAAAGAATCGAGAGCATCTGAGAATCGGTCTACTCCGCCGAACATATCTATCATTCCCTGTACGTCATGGACGGCTGCAAACCGGTATTGCCATGGAGTGGCCTCAGTAAGGTCACGGCTGACGGCAGATGTATTGAACGGTCGTTCCCAATTGCCGTCGGCCCGGCGTCCGCGGAAGAATCTTGTCGAGCCGTCGAATAGATTTACATAGTTATGTGCGCGGGCATAAAATATATCAGCTATAGAATCTTGTCCCATTGCTTCCGCCATTCTGGCTATGCACCAGTCGTCATAGCAATATTCGAGAGTGCTCGACACTGATTCCGTTTTTGAATCTGACGGTACGTATCCATACATGGCATATAGATCTGCCCCTTTTCTCGGAGTTCCAGTGGAGGCTACCATCGCCTTGAGGGCGCGTTCGGAATCAAAGCATCGGTATCCTTTGAGATAAGCGTCGGCAATGACCGACATGGAGTGGTAGCCGATCATACATCCGGTCTCGCCCGAGGCAAGAGGCCATATCGGCAATTCTCCAGTGGCATCATACATGTCAAGCATGGAATTAACCATATCGCATACGAGCTGAGGATTAATAATTGACATCAGAGGATTCCATGCACGGTAAGTGTCCCAAAGCGACATAGTTGAGTAGTAGCGTGCTCCGTCGGTAAGGGTGGCTATCGAGCCGTCGTTGCGACGGTATTGACCGTTCACGTCGTTCATAAGGTTGGGCGACGTCATGGTGTGGTAGAGTGCGCTGTAGAAAGTGCGCCGTTGCTCTTTTGTGCCGCCTTCTACTGTTATCACATCCAGAGCGTCGGCCCACTGTCCGGCGGCTTTGCCATGAATGGAGTCGAAGTCGAGGGTCGGGACTTCGGCATCGAGATTTGCGCCAGCATTTTCTTCGCTGACTGCCGAGATGGCTACTGCCGCGACGAGGGGTTCGCCTGTATTTTCAAAGTTGAGTGCGGCCGCATGTCCGTCATGCAGGATCTCTGAGGATAATATGGGTTGCGAAAATTTAGCTTTAAAATATACGTGCTGATCCGGAGTCCACCCATCGGTTAGACGGAATCCTGTGATTTCGTCTTTGCCGGAGACTTTGATGTATGCATCGCGCAGATTTTCGGATGAGAGCATGTGGTCCATGTCGACGATGACATGGGCTTGTCTGTCTTTGGGAAATGTATATCGGTGAATTCCGGCATGGGGAGTGGCTGTAAGCTCCACCAGGATGTCTTCATCGTCGAGAATGACGCTGTAATATCCCGGACTTGCCGTTTCGCGGTCATGGGAGAATGTGGCCGGTGTGTATAGTCTGTCAGTCTCGGATTTTGAATACCGTGTGGTAGGCCGGAAAAATATGTCGCCAAGGTCTGCGCATCCTGTGCCGCTGAGATGAGTATGTGAGAATCCGTCTATTGTGCTGTCGGAATAATGGTAGCCGGAACATGCGTCCCAGTTTCCGGCGCGGGTATCGGGGCTGAGCTGTACGCTACCGAAAGGGGTAGTAGCGCCCGGATATGTATGTCCGTGGAATCCGGTCCCGACCATCGGGTCGGCCAGTTCGTATGAACTTTCGGCAGTGCCGCAGGCCCATAGTGCGATTGACGCGGCCAAGGGTATGATTGCTTTTGCGTTCATTTTATATGGATATTAAGGTTAAGTCCAAGTACGATATTTGCGTAAGCAAATTTCTTAAAAATCCTGATATTAACCAAATAATCCGAGAGTTTAGTTGTGATGCATCCACATCGTTTCTGCCGTAGTCTGAAACATCGGCATTAAGGTGGTTCGCCAAAATAAGCAGAGGGCCCGGAAATCATCCGGACCCTCAAATTCAGGAGCACAATAAAGTGTCGGTAAATATTATTTATTGATTAGCTTTATTGTTTCAGAAGTGCCGTCGTCGTAAGTGGCTTTCATAATGTAGATTTTGCCGTCTTTTGCTTCCGGAGCAGGAACTTGCTGTCCGTTGACATTGTAGTATACGGCATCTACAATATTTTTGCCTGACATCAGGATGTCATCGATGCCCGATGTCTTATCCACATTGATAGTGAGGCTTCTTGTAGCTTCACCGGCCTTTGCAGTAAGAGTGATCTCTCCTTGGTATGCATCGTCGGAGAATTTGGCGTCATTTCCGGATATGGCCAGGTTAGCCACTGACGAGGTCCATACCAATCCGGCCGGGCTGCCGACTTTGAAGTCGCCGGTAACCTTCTGGGCATTATCACCGTCTGAGAAAACAGCCTGAGCCGCATGTACTTTGGCTTCATCCACGTCGTCGAGTCCGTTGACCATAGGCAGTGTATAGTCGTCTGGCGATATGAATCCGTCGCCCATATCCAATTTGGCCAGCTCTGCGAGAGTGATGGGCGTTCCGACTGAATGGTCGGCATCGAATGTGTTGTAATCGGTCACATAATATGTGTTCTCGATTTCGTTTTCGGGAGTCCACTTGGCATTCCTGTTGACGAGGTAACCGGTGGCCGTGTTGCCGAATATACCGCCGCAGGTATCGGCCGGAGCTATGATTCTACCTGCATTGTAGCAATTCTTAAAGCTTGTTCCGCCGGTAGCTGTCTTTTTGGAAGTGTATCCGGTGAGACCTCCGACGAGGCTCGCACCTTTGACTGTGCCGACATTGTAGCAGTTGATGAAGCTTACTCCGGCAAAACCGGCCAAACCACCGATGGCATATCCTGAAGTCGCAGCTTTATCGCCTTGTTCTTCAAGAAGAGTAGAGACATTGCCCGAGTTCCAAGAATTAGAGATGGTGGCCTTTGCGGTATTGTAACCCATGAGTCCACCTGCTCTATTTGTGGATGTAGTCACAGAGCCTGAGTTCCAGCAGTGGTCCATAGCCGCACCTACACCTGCAAGGGTGGCGACTATACCTCCAAGGCCGAAACCACCTTCGATATTTCCAGTATTGTGGCAGTTAAGCACTTTGGTGAAGTTGGATGCGGAAGCAACTATACCGCCACCTTGATTACCGGCGGCGTTGATGTCGCCAGTGTTGTAGCATCCGTCGAATATAGTTGCCGCTTCCTCATTTGCGGGAGTTGACTTGTAGTATCCGGCGATACCTCCGGCGTATACGTTCTTGGTTTGAGATACGGTTCCGGAATTCCAGCAGTTGATGAATTTGGATCCGGCAGGATACATGGCCACAAGTCCGGCCGCGGGCGATGACGAGGTGGTCTTCGTAGCGACTGAAATTATGTTACCGGTGTTGTAGCATTCGGTCAATTCAAGAGGCGCAAACATGGTGTTGCTTGCGTTGCTGCTTGTAGCAATAAGACCGGCTATGACATTGTTCGCCGTTATGTCGGCGGTGTTATAGCATTTAGTCAGAATATATCTGTTGGTCTTGTCGGCTTTCGCCAATACATTGCCGATAAGTCCGGCCACATTATTCATTACCGCAGGATTGGCACCTTCGATGTTACCGATGTTGTAGCATTCGGTCAGGGTTATGGCGTAAGCCTGACCGAGAAGTCCGGCTGTGTAGTTGGTGGCGGCTGTCGCGTTCTGTCGTACTGTACCTTCATTTCCGCATTTAGTCAGAACAACGCCATCTTCCATAGCGTGGGCGAATCCGGCCAATAGCTGTCCGCTGCCTGCGATAGTGGCTTTGTTGACGCAGTTGGTCATTTCGGCAGTTCCGTAGAGAGAGCCGAATCCTGATGCCGATGTCTTGGTAGATGTAAGATTCAGCATGTTGACGCAGTTGGTCAGTTTACCGTATATCTTACCTGCAAATGCACCGGCATTGGCGGCTGAGGCTTTCACCGTTCCAGACAGTGTGAGGTCAGTTATCACGGCAGGTCCGCCGATGATTCCGAATACACCGCTGTAGGTCTTGGTGGTGGTCAAGTTGATATTTGAGATAGTCTTTCCGTTGCCGTCAAGGTGGCCTTTGAAGTAGGTGACATTGTCGGCGCCTATCGGTTTGAGAGTCTCTCCGGTAAAGTCGATGTCATTGGCGACTTTGATATATTTGCCTTCAAATGATTCGCCTGTAAGGTCGATGTATGATGAAAGAAGATTCCATTCCTGCGCGGATGTGAGGAGATATGGCTCTTCCTGAGTTCCCTTTCCTGTCAACGGCACTGCCGGTATGCGGCGGAGCATGATCGACTTGGAGTAATTGTCAAATGTAGCCTTGAGCGTGTCGCGTACGATTTCATCGGGCGCTGCCGGAGGCAATACCTTGTCGGCATCAATCTTGAATACGGTACCTACGGCCAATGACCATGTACATCCGTTGACCGACTTGAACGTTCCAGCTTCTGTATAGTCGTCGGCATTAATTCCGGCGGGCATAGTGAATATTGCATTGCGGGAATTTATCACCTTCGGTTCGTCGGCGAAGCGCTTGAGTGTCGGATACATGCCGGCATCGAATTGCCAGATCTCCGGGTCGAATCCTTCGAGTGCGGTGCCGGAAGTCAGAGTTGAGGTTTCGGCGGGGACCATGCCTGCCTGATCGAATACGCCAAGCGGTTTCAGAGGAAGGATCTGAGCGTCGTAATATACGCCTGAGATAGTACCTTCGGTACCGTTTTCACCACCGATGGCGCCTACTGTCGACTGGTCGGTGCCTACGCTTACCATACCGTAGTTGACACAGTTGACCATGTCATTGGCTCCGGCATATACGGTAGTGGCCTTCGGATAGTTGGATACGATACCTCCGGCGCGTCCGTAGCGGGCGAATACAGTACCGGCATTTACACAGTTGCTGATCAAAGAACCTGATGCTCCGCCGGCAATACCTCCCGCGCTCTTGAGTTTGTCGGAATTGTCGAGAATGAATTTGGAGATTGACTTAACTGCTACGTTACCCACATTGACACATCCGTCGATAGTTCCGTTGTTGGTACCTGCGATACCTCCGGCATTGAAGTAGCCTGAAGTGATGTCGCCTGCGTTGTAGCAGTTGAGGATTTTCGCGTTCTGCTCGGACTGTCCTGCGATACCTCCTACCCAGCATGAATATGTCGAAATGTCTGCATAGTTGCGGCAGTTTTCGATGGTACCCTTGTTGGAACCTACGAAAGCTCCGGTAGTGGCCCAATGCTTAAGCATACGTGCATCAGCGGCAATGCTCAGATTACGCAGCACACCCTGTGCGCCAAGTCGGCCGATGAATCCTTTGTAGGCTTCTCCGGTTTTCGGTTTGCCTAATCCGTCGGGATCATCCTCAGGAGTGATAGTCCATTCGAGTACGGGGGTGATGTACATCTTGTGGATTGTGTGTCCGCCACCGTCAAATATTCCGGCAAACATGTTGTGGGCATCTTTGGGATTTGAGCATATACCGGAGAATTCAGGATCGTATTCGAGGTCAATGTCGTTGGTCATCAAGAAATATGTGTCGGCAAACAGCTGTCCAACGTTTGTCGTCACATTTGCAAGTGTGATAAGGTCGTCCTTAGTCTTGATCTTGTAGGGATTAAGTTCGGTTCCGTCGCCTTCGAAAGGTATCGGAGCGACTTTAACGATGTGGTAATAGTTGCCGAGTGCCGGATTGATTACAAACAGGGTGTCGCTTCCAAACTGATTTTCAGTGTTGATCTTTAAAGTACCGTTAACAATTGAGGAATAATGACCTTGTGTAGTGGGCTTTCCGTTAACATACAGAGCATACTGGGTGTCGCCCAGAGGATGCAGTTCTGCGTCTGTAGCCATTTTGTTCAGGCTGCTTCCTTCTGCGAATATAATGGCTGACGACGCCATTTTGGACACTTCCATATCGGCCATGTTTTTCAGCATGGGGTATTGTCCGGCCTTGAATGTCCAGACATCGGTGCTATAACCCGGAAGCGGGGTGCCTGAGGTCAGGAATGAGTTGGATGCTCCGTATTGAGTTGAGGTGAGATTGATTACCTGGTTGTCGAAATAGCAATTTTCGATTATTGGCTCGCATTCAGGAGCGATGGTGCCGAAGCTTTCGCGTACTTCGGTTTCGGGTTTGTACATGTAGCATTCGGCGCTTATGAAGTTTGCGCTGAAGCAATTCTTGATCGTCGGATTAAGCTTATTCTTGTTATCGTCGGTGGTAAAGGATAAACTGCCTGTGATACCGCCTGTATAGCGTGATGAGTAGCTCCATACCATACCTGTCGAATAGCAGTCCTTTATGACGGATGCTCCGGATACGTAACCGGCTATACCTCCGCATTTTGACTGTGTGTCAAAACCCAATATCTGACCTACGCTGACACAATTTTCAAGGGTTGAGTTGTAGGCATTTCCTGCGATACCTCCCAGATTCTGATTTCCTGAGCGGAAAGAATTGGCGTCGACCTTGCCTGCAAATGAGAGATTGCGTCCGGTGGCCTTGTAGATGGTTCCTGCCACACCGCCAGAAGGATATCCGTCGACAATGCGGCCTACGTTTATCACTGTGTTCTTAACGTGGCAGTTTTCTATAAGCTCGTCTATTTCACCGGCCACGCCTCCGTTGAATCCATAATTTCCGGCTATCGTCGAATTGCTGACAGTACAATTCTTGACAATCAATCCGATACCGACTACACCGGCGGAAGTGCTTCCTGAGTTGAATACGTACGACTTGTCAATGTTGCAGTTGTCGATAAGTCCCATGCTCCACGCGCAGATTATACCGCAATAGCTGTCGCCACCGGTGACGTCCGCGTTTGTGATATTGAGATTCTTTACTACGGCGTTGCGTCCGAGTCGTCCGAAAAGTCCTGTGAACTTATTTGCATTGTTTATGGTCAGTCCGTTTATGGTCTTTCCATTTCCATCAAGTACACCGTCGAATGTGTGGGTGTAGTCGGCGCCTATCGGTGTGAATCGGAATCCCGACATGTCAATGTCGTTGGCAAGGCGGAAATAAGTGTCTTTAAAGGCTCCGATAAGTTCATTGTTGTAATTGTCGATGAATGTCGGCGACGTGGCTTCGGCAACTTTATCTGAAAGAAGAATCATGTCGTCGAGCGATTTCAGCAGATACGGATTTGCTTCGGTTCCTTCTCCTTCAAACTCAGATACTGAAAGAGTGGGGTAGGATATGTCGAAGTCTGAAGTGATTTTGCCTTCGGTGCATATTCCGAGATAGTATCCTGTGGTCAGCAGTGTCCAGTCTTTCCAGACGATGACTTTTTTGTCTGCCCCCGCTTTCTCAGTAGTGATTATGTTGGAATAGGCTGTAAGTCCTGAACCGTCTTCCTTATACGTGATCGACTTTGTCGCCCAGTTGCCGTTGGCGGCGTCGTAGCGGGCTATCTGCGATTCGATGGTTCCGGTCTCGTTGCGGTTCAACACTATGTCGAGAGTACATCCGAAGTTTGCGAAATTCTTGACCTGAAGCACATTGGCGCTTGTCTGTTTGAGCACTACGCTGTATGATCTGGAAGAACCGTCAAACATGGTCTGGGTCATCGTGCCGTTTGCCTTCTCAAGCGAAGTCTGGTAGTTGAGCATGAAGTATGAGTCTTTCTTGCTTCCTGAGTTGACGAATATGCCCCACCACGAGTCGATGGATATGCTTCCGTCGGCATTCACTTGTCCGGTTATTTTGGCGTTTCTGTCAGGTTTTGCCGCAGTTGTGCATACCGCTATGTCAATCGGGCCATACTCCTGGTTTTGACCTACGATCTGGCTTGGTATCGAGACAGCGCCGGTGGCGGGGTCCACATGGGCCTTGACGGTGGCGCCGGTCATGGCAAAGTCACTTATGACTATGGAGTCCTGTCCGGCTATTCTTGATACTGTGGCGGCCTGTCCGCCGTAGGCACCGGCGGTGAGGAGCGAACTATATGTCAGCACATGATTGCCTGCAAGGTCGTCAATGGAGACTTCCCTCATCATCGGGCTGCGCATGACGCCGGATTCTGATTCGGGTACGTCGATTGATGCGACTCCTGCCTGTAACCGGGCCTTGTCGACGGAGTAGAGGCCTAATGCCGAAGCATTGACATCCGATCCCGTAACTTCCTGATTGGAAGAGGCCGTAGGCGGCATTTGTGCACTTACATAATCCTCCGTACCTTGAGAGGCATTTATGCCTATGGCTACTGATGCTAAAACTGTCAGTGAGCCGAGCACTGGAATAATTTTCTTCATGTAAATGAGAAATTTGAGGTTAGTAATTAATATTTGATTGTCTCTGAAAGATTGTAATCGGTGAATCAGAACGCCACTTTAAGTATGTCGGTTCCGCTCTTGACGATAACCATGCCATGAATGCCGGTTAGCGGTATTGTGGCTTGTCCGTTGTCGGGTTTTGCCTGATGGAGGAGTCGGCCGAACATGTCATATACCTGTATTTGCTGAGCATTGACTCCGTACAGGTGCATGGAATCTCCCTCGATTGTGTAGGACAATGAAGCGGCTGATGTGTCTACGACATGATCTATAGCAGAAGTGGAGCCTATGACTTTAAGATGCAAGTCGTCGATCAGACATGGTTCGGTGGCGCTTCCTGTGTACTCAGTGATGCGCAACCTTGTTCCGGTGGTTTTGTCTGTAAGTCCTTCAAGCACGTGTGCCGCATACTTTGTCTCGCCTGCCAGAAGTGTGTGGAAGGTAAGGCCGTCAGACGTTTTGACATCGCGCCATGTCGATCCGCCGTCGATAGAGTAGGAGAATCTTATCATGGCGGTCGACGATGATACGTTGGACATAGTGAATGTGGCCTGGCTTATATCTTCGTGTATTATGTCCGATGTCAGGGTGCCGCGTCGCATGAGGGCTATGCAGTGACCGTTTATGGCTTCGACCGTGTCGATGGCTTCGACGGTTGCATTGTCCAAAGTCCATCCTGTAACCTTACCTGTAAAATGCGAAGAATTGTCTGCATCGAAAGTAAGGTCTTCCCAGTCTTCATGCATCAAGGAAAAGTCGCTAAGATTTGTCTTGAATGAGATGACACCGTCTTCGCTTTCTGCTATATCCGAGATGCCTATGTCGGTCAACAGTCCGGTCCATGATTTCAGAGACGGGGTTGTCTCATTGTCCACGGCGGTCACTCCTCCTGATCCGGGAAAGGGGTCTCCGTCAGAGTCGGTTACAGATCCGTTTGACGAGATTCGGGGATTGGCACGCAGCAGCTCATAATAATTATGCGACGGATTGACATTCAGGTCATTGTTTTCCCATGCCTTCTCGTTGGTCCGGTCAACGCGGTGTATGAGCATTCCGTGGCCCGGCAGATATTCATCCCATTTGGTCTGCTGTCTGTTTTCGATGATGAAGAATTCATTGTCGATTGACGAATTGATTCTGTATCCGCAGTTTGAGGCGTTGAGGTCGGTCAGGGTGTAGTCGCCCGAGCCGGATATGGTCGTCGGCTCTGCAAATCCGCTTAAATATCTTTGATACATGGAATAACCGCAGGGTGTGCGGCCTTTGTTAAGATAGCTCCCTGAAGCCATGAGCGACCATTTGCCTGGGTGTATGCTTTGTCCGCCTGAGCTTGCATAGTCGGTGTCGTATTCGTCGTTAAGGCCGAGTACATGGCTGAATTCATGGCATATTGTACCGATTCCGTCGAGTGTGCGGTTAGATGGCGTGCCATAGAATTCTGTAGAGCATGCGTATCGTCCCAGACTTACGCCATCGTGTCTGCCGCCCATAAGCGTAGATGCATGAGGCCATACGTAGCGCTGTGAAGAATCGTAATTGGAACCATAACCGGCGAATATGATGTAGAACATCTCTACTTTATTATCGCCGTTGGTGTCGTAGATGCTGAAGTCGACATACGGGTCGGCCGCGTCACATACGGCGCTTACTATTTGCTGTGCCATGGCGGTCTGATTGATGTAGTTTTCAGAATAGTCTATGGTCACCGGTCCCACGATGTCGAAGTGCGGGTCGAATTTGCCCATAGAATTGTCGAAAAAGTAGTCTCGCACACTGCCTGTGTACACCTCCTTGGCCGGTATCATGGCGTCGTTCATGTATCCGCTGTAGTCCGGCTTATTTACCATTTCATCAATGATCTGGGCGTAGTCGGCTCGGGAGAATTTCCTATCGGAAAATTCGGCGAGAATGATCAGTCCGCGAAATTTTTCGTAGTCGGTCTGCACTCCTGATATGTGCTCAGGAGCTTTGTAAGGTCTGGCCTTTAGGTCAGCCTTTGCCGTTTTGGGGATAATCCCTTTGGCTATTCCATTTAAAAAGGCCTGTTCTTTGTCAGGTCTGTTCATGCTGTCGTGGGCGATATGCCCGGATGCATGAAGAGTTTCGTTCTCGAGCGTGGCATATACCCATGCTCCTTTGTGGTCTCTTACTACGGTATAACCATCTTCTGTGGTTGCCCAGTTGCTAAACTCATTACCGTGCATCTTTATGGCCACTGTTGTTCCGTCAGGTTGGTCAAAGTGTTGAATGTCGGGGAATGCGATTATGGCCTTTGAAAATAAGTAACACGATAACAAAATGGAAGAAGCAAAAACTTTTTTCATTTATCGTTATGTAAATTTCTCAAATATAGGTATAAAATTACCCCCCCCCAACTTTTTAACCAAAAATAACTGATTTTAACAAGGCGCCCTGATGCTGTATGTGCGCGAAATCGAATTGTTGGCACCACAGTACATCATACGATAGGAATAAAAAATTGTAAGTTTGGGTTCGAAGAATTGTTTAAAAAAAGTCTGTGAATGCAAAAAAGCCATTCAGGGACTCCCGAATGGCTGAAATAGTATGAAGAAAATAATGTCGATTAAGTGTGATGCTGACCGGTCGTCAATATGATATGGCCGGTTCCATCTCTTTGGCCTGGGCTATCATGCGCTCAAGTTCGCTTACCGACGGCACACGGTTGCAGAGATTCTTTTGGTCGTTTACTTCTACAAGCTTGGGCTGTAGATTGGCGGCTACGCGGTGGCGGAACTCTTTCACTGTGTCCACTCCGGCAGCTTCAAGAAGTTCGGCGAACTGGCCGGCAACACCCTTTATGCGGAATAAATCGGCATGGTTGGCCCATTTGAGAATCAGCTTTTCGCTTATTCCGGTTTCTTCCGCGAGTTTTTCGCGTCCTTTTTTCGTGGCGGCTTTTTCAAGCAGATTGTCAGTAGTCTTTACTCCTGCCTCTTCAAGCTTTTTGGCATAAGCTTCGCCAATACCCTCAATTTCTACAATTTTATAAGCCATAGTCCTTTTAATTTAGTTGGTAATATGAATATAAAACGTGGCTGACTGAGGTTTGGTTCAGACATCACTTCTCGGCTTTCTTTGCGGAACCGCTGATCACTACGGCATCGGTTGATTTTTGAGCTTTACTCTGCTTTTGAGCTTTGTCGTGGCGTTGTGCGGGTTCCCGTCTCATGTCATGCCGGCCACCGCGCGGTTCACGCGCTACAGGTCCGGAAGGCTTATTGACGGCCATATTTTCAAGGAACTGGACATATTGCTCAGGGGAGAGAATCTCTTTGACTGAGTGGAGATAGTTTTTGCGGTCGGCTCTTCTTACAGAATCGGCTTGTGCACGATTGGCTTTTCGTGCATCTTTCGATGCTTTAGCGCGTGATTTGAGCTGATTGTCGTTGTTCGTTCTGAGTTCTTTGAGTTTGGTCTGTTGTTCGGGAGTCAGAGTGATGCCTTCAAATGCCCCGGAGCAGCATCCATCCGGCGAACAGGCCTCTCCTGCTTGCTGGATCGGGCATTCTGTTGCGTTTCTGTGCTGGTGATGGCGATTGTCGGCGTGGTGATGCTGGGCGGTTGCGGCTACCGGTAGGAGTGACATTCCAAAGATGACTGCACTTAAGATTTGCTTTTTCATAATTACAAATATGGTTTAGTTTGTGAATTTAATTTGCTATTATGACAGCATCTGTGAATCATAGTTTAAGCCGTAGCCTGTGTTTAACATTGAATTAACAGACTACGGCTTGAAAAGTCAGACGTTTGGCCTTTTAAAGCCACACACATAATGTTTATTAACGTTAGATGGGGCCAACCGGCTATACGAGTTTGTCTCTAAGATACCGTCCGGTGTGGCTTGCCGGACATGCGGCTACTTCTTCCGGTGTGCCGGCAATTACCAGTTCACCTCCTCCATCACCTCCTTCCGGACCGATGTCGATTACGTGGTCGGCGCATTTGATGACATCCAGATTGTGTTCGATGATTATTACAGTATGACCCTGCGCGATCAATCTGTTGAAACTGTCCATCAGCGTATTTATGTCGTTGAGATGAAGTCCTGTGGTAGGTTCGTCAAAAATAAACACTGTAGGCTGAGGTTTTTCCTGCGAAAGGAAGTAAGCAAGTTTGACGCGCTGGTTTTCGCCGCCTGATAGGGTCGATGACGATTGGCCGAGTTTGATATATCCCAATCCGACATCTTTAAGCGGTTGAAGCCGTCGCACAATTTTCTTTGCTGTCGTTTCGTTAGACTCGCTGAAAAACTCGATGGCCTGGTTTACGGTCATATTGAGTACATCGTTGATGTTTTTGTCGCGGAACGTGATCTCCAATACCTCTTTTTTATACCGTTGTCCGTGGCATGCCTCGCAAGGTATGACTATGTCAGCCATGAACTGCATCTCGATAGTGATGGTGCCTTCGCCTTTGCACTCCTCGCATCTGCCTCCTTCGGCGTTGAATGAGAAGTATCCGGGGGTGAAGCCCATCTGTTTCGCTCCCTGTTGGTCTGCAAATAGCTTTCTGATTTCGTCAAATGCTTTAAGGTATGTGGCGGCATTGCTTCTTGATGATTTCCCTATGGGGTCCTGGTCTACGAATTCCACGGCCGTTATCCGGTTGAGGTCGCCGCACAGTGATTTATGCAGACCGGGTGCGTCGCCGGCTTCGCCAAGGTGCCGTGTCAACGCCCGGTAAAGTATGTCGCGCACGAGAGTGGACTTCCCGGAGCCGGAAACGCCAGTGACCACGGTCATCACACCGAGTGGGAATTTGACATTGATATTCTTCAGGTTATGTTCGCGTGCCCCGGTGATTTCGATATAGTCGCGCCATTTACGACGACGTTTAGGCACTTGTATGGAAAGCTCCCCCTTAAGATATCTGACAGTGTATGATTCGGTGGTGTCAGGCAGGCGGTCGATGTCGCCGCTGAATATGATGTTGCCTCCATGACGTCCGGCGTCCTTGCCCACATCTATAAGATAGTCGGCCGAGCGCATGATCTCCTCGTCGTGTTCCACGATGACCACCGTATTGCCTATCTGCTGGAGTTTTCTTAGTACGCCGATCAGTCTCTGCGTGTCGCGCGAATGCAGTCCGATGCTCGGTTCGTCGAGTATATACAGCGAGCCTACAAGACTGCTTCCTAAAGACGTGGCAAGATTGATACGCTGGCTCTCACCTCCGGACAATGTCGATGACATTCGGTCAAGCGTAAGGTATCCGAGTCCGACGTCGCAGAGAAAGCCTATGCGGTTGTTGATCTCGGTGATTAGCCTATTGGATATTTGCGACTCGCGCTCGTCGAGGTCGAGGTCGGAGAACCATTGCCGCAGATCGGAGATAGGCATCCTTACGAGGTCCGATATTGTAGATCCTTTGATTTTCACATATTCGGCTTCTTTGCGCAGACGTGTTCCGTGGCAATCCGGACATAGGGTCTTGCCTCGGTAGCGGGCTTTCATCACACGATACTGGATTTTGTATTGGTTCTCGTCGACCATACGGAAGAATCCGTCGATACCGGTGAATCGCCCGTGTCCATGCCAAAGTATGTCAAGCTCTTTCGGGGAGAGATCGCAGTAGGGTTTGTGAATCGAAAATCCGGCTATGGGAGCTATGCGAATAAGCTCGCGTTTCCACTCGCTCATCTTCTCTCCGCGCCAACACATCACAGCGTCGTCATATACCGACAAAGACGGGTCGGGCACGACAAGGTTCGGGTCTATTCCGATGGTCTTCCCGAATCCCTCACATGTAGGGCATGCTCCGTAGGGATTGTTGAAGTTGAACATCAGGTCTGACGGTTCTTGGAATGTGATCCCGTCGGCCTCGAAGCGTTTTGAGAAGTCGTGGCGCCTTATGCTTCCGTCGGTCCATACGAGCAGGCTCAGCTTGTCGCGCCCTTCAAAGAATGCTGTTTCGGCCGAGTCGGCGAGACGGCTTAATTCATCGCCTTCATGGCTTACAGCCAGTCGGTCAATGAGAAGTTCAAATCCGTCGGCTGAGTCTTTCAACGTCTGGTCAGCGAGCAGATCCTCGATGTTGACAAATTCACTGCCATTTTTCAGAAGACGCGAATATCCTCCTTTAAGCAGTACTTCAAGCTGGGTGCGGAATTTGCGTCCATCCGGAAGTGATATGGGAGCCGTCACTGCTATTCTCGTACCTTCATGGTAGCTGACGGCTGTTGACATGACATCTTCGACGGTGTGCTTTTTCACTTGTACGCCGCTTATAGGGGAATATGTCTTTCCGATGCGACCGAAAAGCAGTCGCAGATAGTCGTATATCTCGGTGGAAGTGCCTACAGTAGAACGAGGGTTTCGGGTGTTGACTTTTTGCTGTATGGCAATGGCCGGTGGCAGTCCCTTTATAAAATCCACTTCCGGTTTAGCCATCTTGCCGAGAAATTGGCGTGCATATGCCGACAAGCTTTCCACGTAGCGTCGCTGTCCTTCAGCATATAGCGTGTCGAAGGCTAACGATGACTTTCCGGATCCGGACACTCCTGTGATGACTATCAGACGGTTGCGGGGAATCTCGACTTCGATGTTTTTCAAGTTGTTGACTCTCGCACCTTTTATGTATATGTTATCTTTAGACATGAATCAAAAGTTATTTCAGCATCTGAACCTGCAAAGTTAATCATATTCCTTCAATATATAATGACCCTCATGTCACCGCCGAGGCACAAAAATATTTAACACCGCTTAAATTTCGTAATATCCGCATCAAACATTATCTTTGTGGTAAATTAACTACGTAAAATATATCTGTGCAGATTGTGGAAAAGGACTTACTGCTTGCATGCGACGTATTGAGGCGCGGAGGGGTCATCCTGTACCCTACCGACACGGTGTGGGGAATCGGCTGTGATGCCACGAATCCGGATGCCGTGCGGAAAGTGTATGATATAAAGCGCCGTTCAGATAGTAAGGCGCTGATAGTGTTGGTAGGTTCGTCTGATATGCTGAATGAGTATGTAGCATCTGTTCCGGATCAGGCCGGAGAATATATTTCGGGCGATCGGCCGACCACTATGGTCCTTGACGGTGCTGAAGGATTGGCTCCGAATCTGCTTGCCGATGACGGCAGTGTGGGCATGAGAGTCACCGGCGAATCGTTTTCGCGCGAGTTGTGCCTGAGGTTCGGACGTCCGATCGTGTCTACTTCGGCAAATATAAGCGGAATGCCATCGCCTGCATGTTTCGGAGATATCTCTTCGGAGATAGTTGATTCGATGGATTATGTCTGTACGACACGCCGCGACGAAGAGGGCTGCGGGATTCCGTCGCGCATAGTCAAGATCCATCCTGACGGATATATTCAAATAATAAGACCTTGAGCAAGGAGAATTTACATAGGCTGATATATGTGGCCGGCGATTTAATATCTACGAGTATCGCCGTTCTTCTGTTCAATGTGTTCCGTTATCATCATATTCCCGAATCTTTTGAGGTACGGTCGTTGGGCGAATATCTGAGCTACGATCCGGTTATGCTTGAGCAGTTGATAGTGCCGGTGGCTATGTTGGGAATATATTGGACTACGGGATATTACAATGAAGTGTTTCTTAAGTCGAGGCTTGAAGAGCTCGGTTCTACCGTGTTCTCGGCTTTGATAGGGAGCGTAGTGTTCTTTTTTGTAGCGTTGATTGATGATCTGACCCCCGACAGGTATGAGTCATATCTGTCGATACTGGTGCTTGTGGGGCTGATGTTCGGATGTGTGTATCCGGTGCGGGTTGTCATAACTTCTGTAATCACAGGGCAGATCCGCCGTGGCGCATGGCGCAGAAACACATTGGTGGTAGGTACGACCCAAAAAGCGGTTTCGATGTCGGAGCGTATAACCGGTTCCGGTAGGGACATGGGGATGAATGTCGTCGGTTTTGTGTCGACGCAAAGTGACGGCAGTGGGATTTCGGATACAGTAGGAGGCTTGCCGGTGTTTGGTCTGGACGACCTGCCTGAAGTGTGCGTCGGCTTCAATGTCGAGAGTTTCGTGGTGATTCCTCATCAGCATGGATTGAAGGCTACGGTGGAGTTGATAAACCGGCTCCTGCCGTATGGGCGTGCCGTGCTCATGGCTCCGGATCTTTACTCTGTGCTGACTGCTCAGAAGCGCATATCCGGCATAGTCGGCGAGCCTCTCGTGGATATGGCCCATGCCAACATCAAAGAGAGCACCAAGAATGTTAAACGGCTCATCGATATTGTATTTTCGGGCGTAGCGCTTGCCGTGTTGTCACCTTTGATGTTATGTCTGGGCGTGCTTGTCAAGTTGGATTCTCCCGGACCGGTCATATATAAGCAGGAACGTATCGGACGGCATAAGCGTCCGTTCATGCTGTATAAATTCCGGTCTATGAATTCGGATGCGGAGTCGGACGGGATTCCATTATTGTCGTCGGTCAGCGATTCGCGTGTCACGCGTTTAGGACATTTTCTCCGTAAATACAGGCTCGACGAACTTCCTCAATTCTGGAATGTGTTCAAGGGTGACATGTCGTTGGTGGGTCCGCGTCCGGAGCGAGCCTATTATATAGAGCAGATCACGCGACGGACTCCTTACTACACGCTTGTTCAACAGGTGCGTCCGGGGTTGACGTCGCTTGGAATGGTCAAGTACGGCTATGCAAGTAATCTGGAAGGTATGCTCGAACGCCTTCGTTACGATCTGCTGTATCTTGAGAATGTGTCGATATTGATGGATTTAAAAATAATGATATATACCGTAAAGACGGTATTTACCGGAAAAGGAATTTGATGAAACGAATTATACATAGATTTTCAAGAGTTGGGACGGGATGGTTCACCCGGTTGCTTATATGGCGCGAACGCCATATAAAGGAGAGGGACTTTGTGCTGATTCTTGCGCTGATAACCGGAGTACTGTGCGGTTTTGCATCGCTTATATTCAAGTGGCTCATACACTTTATATCCAGTTCGCTGTTGCTCAACATCGACATCACAGGCAGTAACTATATGTACTTGATATATCCGCTGATAGGCATTTTCATAGTGACCTGCTATGTTAGATATGTGGTACGCGACAATATTTCCCATGGTGTCACCCGAGTGTTGTATTCTATTTCTCAGAATAAGAGCCGTTTGAAGTCGCATAATTGCTATACGTCCATAGTGGCGTCGTCGATAACCATCGGTTTTGGAGGTTCGGTAGGAGCGGAAGGTCCGATCGTTTACACTGGAGCCGCGATCGGAAGTAATATCGGTCAGGCGTTCCGTCTGTCACCCCGTCTATTGATGATATTGGTCGGATGCGGTGCCGCAGGAGGTCTGGCGGGCATATTCAAGGCTCCTTTGGCCGGTGCCTTGTTCACTCTTGAAGTGTTGATGATAGACCTTACTACGGTGTCGGTCATGCCGTTGCTGATATCGTCTATCACGGCGGCCACGGTGGCGTATATTTTCACGGGATTCGACGCGCAGTTCTTCTTTACGCAGAGCGAGACTTTCTTGCCGGTCAGAATTCCGTACGCACTTGTGCTCGGTGTTCTCTGCGGACTTGTGTCTCTGTACTTTATACGAGTCATAAATATGATGGAGAATTTCTATGGTTCGATTAAGAATCCATGGAAAAAAGCCCTTATCGGCGGTGTTATTCTCGCGGGATTGATATTCTTGTTTCCGCCTTTGTACGGTGAGGGGTATGACGTCATAACTTCGATGATCAACGGCGATGCCGGCTCTGTGCTCAACGGTTCGCTGTTCTACAAGGACCGCGATACGGCATGGGTGATCACTCTTTATGTGGCCGCTCTGACTCTGATGAAAGTATTTGCGACATCGTCGACTAACGGTGCGGGCGGAGTCGGCGGAACGTTTGCTCCGGCGCTTCATGTCGGTTCGATGCTTGGTTTCTGTTTTGCGTTCATGCTCAACCATATCGGACTTGGAATAGACCTGTCGGTTAAGAACTTTGCTTTGATGGGGATGGCCGGAGTGATGGCGGGAGTGATGCATGCTCCGCTTATGGCCATATTCCTCACGGCAGAACTTACTGGTGGATATGAACTTTTTCTCCCGCTTCTGATTGTGTCGACCATTTCCTATGGTACGATAAAGATTTTTGAGCCATATAGCATATATGCTATACGTCTGGCCAAACGCGGTGAACTTCTCACTCACCATAAAGATAAGTCGGTGCTTAGGCTTCTTAAGATAAACAGCGTTATCGAGAATGACTTCAAGATAGTGCATCCTGACATGAACTTAAAGCAGATGGTGGATGTGATATCGCAGTCAAACCGTAATCTGTTTCCTGTGGTCGACGATTCAAATGTGCTTCTCGGCGTGGTGTTGCTGGATGATATTCGCAATATAATGTTCCGCCCGGACCTTTACAAGAAGATGTATGTCCGGAAATTTATGAGTTCGCCGCCGGCTATGATAGAGGTGGGCGACACGATGGAGAAGGTGATGAAGACCTTTGACGACACGGGCGCCTGGAATCTGCCGGTGGTGGAAAAAGGCAAATATGTCGGATTCGTGTCGAAGTCCAAGATATTCAATTCCTACAGAAGGGTGCTCCGGCATTACTCCGAGGACTGATTTTTCATGTCTGGCAGAGGGTCGTCGACGTTGGCTGAAGCGTATTGCGTCTGGAAGAACGGCTCTTTCATGCAGAGCTTGACAATACAGAATGATAGCGACGCGGTAATGGTGATAGGTACGAGCAGACCTAAATTCCCGGTCAGTTCGGTGGTTAGGAATATGGCCATAAGCGGAGCGCGGATCACTCCCGCCATCACTCCGGCCATCCCCATCAGGGCAAAGTTGGCGGCATCAAGACTTGTTCCGAAAGCGAAGTTGGAGAACATGGCAAACAGGAGTCCGGCCATGCATCCTGCGAAAAGCGTGGGTGTGAAGTC
Source organism: uncultured Porphyromonadaceae bacterium (assembly GCA_947567425.1). Taxonomy (GTDB): domain Bacteria; phylum Bacteroidota; class Bacteroidia; order Bacteroidales; family Muribaculaceae; genus Muribaculum. The sequence continues at coordinate 91,216 of CANOLV010000007.1, forward strand.
GCCGCTGACGCCTCCTCCGCTGTTGGTCAGTCCGGCGCATACGGCTTTGACGAGAATCATGCCAGTCAGTACAAGCAATAATGTCAGTGTATCGCCGTGATAGTCGTAATAAAGGCTGCAGTAGGTTATTGACGAGACATTGTCGGCGAGCACTTTTGTCATGCTTTCAAACCCTTCTCCATATAGGGCCGGAAAGAGAAATATGAAGGCCGATAGACCAAGACCGGCAATTATATTTTTAACCCAGTGATTTTTGAACAAGTTTAACTTTTTGTCGATATAGCGCATCATGCCAAAGTAGTAGAATGAGTACAGCCCGCAGAAAACTCCCATGAGTATGACCAATGGTATTATCGACGATTCAAAGGGGTGGGTCTGTGTGAACTGCACATCGACATTGAATCCGGAAAGGGAGTATGACACCATGGCTGAAATCAGGCATGTCATCATCATAGCCACTACAGACACTGTCGACATCTCCACTTTAAGGACTTCAAGCGCATATAGCATGCCTCCTATCGGTGCCTTGTAGATTCCGGAGATAGCTCCGGCTGCTCCGCACCCGATCAGCATCATCATAAATCGCGGCGATACGTGGAACATCTGACCGATATTGCTTCCAATGGCGGCTCCCGAATAGGCGATCGGACCTTCTGCTCCTGCCGAACCTCCGAATCCGAGCGTCATCGAGCATCCTATGATCGGGGAGTAGGTGAGATTTCGCTTGATATTGAATTTGCGCATGCGGATCAGGGTTATTATCTTTTGCGTTCCGTGCGACATGTCGTCGTGCGCTATGTACTTTGAATATGTCGCTGAAAGCAGAATTCCTACAAGCGGTAATATAAGGAATATATATCCTATATGCGATGCTTTCTGGTCATACATAAGCAGACCTGTCACCAGTGATATGAGCGACCGCAGGCATGAGGATCCTAATCCGGACAGAATGCCTATCAGAAATGCGAGTATAAATATAAAGGTATTGTCAGGAATGTGGTCCCTGCGCCATTGTGATATGTCGCTGAGGACAATCCTTACCGTCTGATTTATTTCTTGAATACGCTGTCTGACCCTCATGTCGATTGAATATTGTTATATGCCGATACGTTATTAAATTTTAACAGACAACGGGGCTTTAATGTTCGGACATGGAAGTGTGGTACCGCAGATTTTGACGTTAGGCATTTTGATGGCGGAGCCTTCGTGCGGTTGACCGCCGGAGGTCGCAGATGTATTGACGATAATGATATATTTTATGATAATTTAAGTTGTAAATGAACAATTCGTGTGATTATTTCCTTTTAAGTTTGATAATATCGCAAAATATCATTAAATTTGCGAAATCACATTAATTAAAACGAGAAAGTTACGTATAATCTACAATTATAATAAGAATTATGAGCGACAGACTATTCATATTTGACACCACTCTGCGCGACGGAGAGCAGGTGCCGGGATGCCAGCTTAACACAGTTGAAAAGATTGAAGTGGCGAAAGCCCTTGAAGAACTTGGCGTAGACGTTATTGAAGCCGGATTCCCGGTGTCGAGCCCTGGTGATTTCAATTCTGTGGTGGAGATATCCAAGGCTGTGACATGGCCTACGATATGTGCGCTTACGCGTGCTGTTGAGAACGATATACGTGTGGCCGCTGATTCGCTTACTTATGCCAAGCGGAAACGTATACACACGGGTATAGGAACTTCGGACTATCATATAAGGTACAAATTTAATTCTACACGCGAAGAGATTCTCGAACGCGCGGTGGCATGTGTCAAATATGCCAGAAGGTTTGTTGAGGATGTGCAGTTCTATGCCGAGGATGCCGGACGTACCGACAATGAGTATCTGGCCCGTGTGATCGAGGCGGTAATCAAGGCAGGAGCGACGGTGGTCAATATTCCGGACACTACAGGCTACTGTCTGCCGCAACAGTTCGGCGAAAAGATCAAATATCTGATGGAGCATGTCGACGGCATACATAAGGTGACCATAGCCACGCATTGCCATAATGATCTTGGGCTTGCCACGGCAAATACTATGGCCGGAGTGCTTAATGGGGCCAGACAGGCGGAGGTGACTATAAACGGTATCGGCGAACGAGCCGGAAACACTTCGCTTGAAGAGGTGGCAATGATATTGAAATCGCACAGGGAACTTTGTATCGACACCAATATCAACACCCCGCGTATATCAGCAGTAAGCCGCATGGTGTCCAATCTGATGAACATGCCCGTCCAGCCCAACAAGGCTATTGTGGGGCGAAATGCATTTGCCCATAGCTCAGGCATCCATCAGGACGGAGTGCTTAAGAATCGGGAGAGCTATGAAATCATAGATCCGAAAGATGTTGGTGTGGACGAAAATTCAATCGTGCTTACAGCACGCTCAGGACGAGCCGCGCTTAAGCATCGTCTGCATGTGCTTGGAATAGACCTTGACAAGGATGCACTCGACAAGGCGTATGAAGCTTTCCTTAAGCTTGCTGACCGCAAGAAAGAGATTAATGACGATGATGTAATGCTGATTGCCGGCGAACACCATAAAGCTAAGCATAGGCTAAAACTTGACTTCCTTCAGGTCACTTCCGGTGTAGGGGTTAAATCGGTGGCATCGATCGGCCTTGACATTGCAGGCGAAAAATTTGAGGCATGTGCTTCCGGCAACGGTCCGGTCGACGCTGCCATACAGGCTATAAAACATATAATCAGGCGAAAGATGCATGTTAAGGAATTCCTCATACAAGCCATAAATCATGGAAGTAACGACGTAGGTAAGGTTCACATCACCGTCGAGCATGAAGGGGTGAACTACTACGGCTTTTCGGCCAATACCGACATAATAGCGGCGAGTGCCGAAGCATTCATCGATGCCATCAATAAATTTGTCAGATAACAACTTAATGCACATTATGCCACGTACTTTGTTCGATAAAATATGGGATTCTCACACTGTTAATGTCATGGACGGTGGACCGACACAGTTGTATATCGACCGCCATTATTGCCATGAAGTGACCAGTCCGCAGGCTTTTGACGGTCTGCGTCGGCGTGGGCTGAGGGTGTTTCGCCCCGAGCGTACGTTCTGTTCGCCTGATCACAACATTCCTACCCATGACCAGGAAAAGGAGATTGCCGATGAGATATCACGTCGTCAGGTGTCGGCTTTGACGGCCAACGCGAATGAGTTCGGCCTTACTTTATTTGGCATCATGCATGAAAAGAATGGAATCATACATGTCATTGGTCCTGAAAACGGGTTGACATTGCCGGGGCAGACGATAGTGTGCGGCGACAGCCATACATCGACCCACGGAGCATTTGGCGCAGTGGCGTTCGGCATCGGTACATCGGAGGTCGAGATGGTTCTTGCCGGGCAGTGTATACTCCAGCCTCGCCCAAAGACCATGCGTATCAATATCCACGGGCGGCTGAATCCCGGAGTTACCGCCAAGGATGTGGCTCTCTATGTGATTGCGAATATGACCACAGGGGGTGCTACCGGTTATTTTGTGGAGTATGCGGGAGATGTGGTGAGAAATATGAGCATGGAAGAGCGGATGACTCTGTGCAATCTGTCGATAGAGATGGGTGCCCGTGGAGGGATGGTAGCTCCGGACCAAACCACTTTCGATTATGTAAAGGGCAGGTGTTATGCTCCTAAAGGTGATGACTGGAATCGTGCGGTGGAATATTGGAAAACGTTGCCTTCTGATCCAAATGCGGAGTTTGACCGGGAGATTGACTTTGACGGAGCTGATATTGCCCCGAGGATAACGTTCGGTACTAATCCAGGCATGGGCATGGATATAGACGGCACAGTGCCGTCGCCGGATGTGGCAGGTGATGATCAGAGTTTGCGTTCCTACGAAAAGTCGCTTAACTATATGGGATTTAGTGTGGGGCAGCGTCTTGAAGGGCATCCGGTAGACTTTGTGTTTCTTGGAAGTTGCACCAACGGTAGGCTTGAGGATTTCCGCGCTTTTGCATCTATCGTTAAAGGGCGAAAAAAGGCATCGGATGTCACTGCATGGCTTGTGCCGGGATCATGGGCGGTGGAAAGGCAGATCAGAGCTGAAGGCATCGATGTGATTCTTAATGATGCAGGTTTTGAACTGCGGCAACCGGGATGCTCTGCCTGTCTGGCCATGAACGACGATAAAGTGCCGCCAGGAAAGCTTTGTGTGTCTACTTCAAACCGTAACTTCGAAGGCCGGCAAGGTCCCGGTGCGCGTACCATTCTTGCCGGACCGCTTGTGGCCGCGGCGGCCGCGGTGACCGGCGTAATCACAGATCCAAGAACCCTAATATGAATCAACTGATAATGAAAGAAAAGTTCACTACCATAACATCTACCTGCGTGCCTTTGCCGATGGAGAATATTGATACAGACCAAATAATACCGGCACGGTTTCTTAAGGCGACATCGAGAGAGGGTTTTGGCGAGAATCTGTTTCGCGATTGGCGATATGACCGTGAGGGAAACCGAATTGACTCGTTTGCGCTGAATGATCCGCGATATTCCGGCTGTATCCTTGTCGCCGGCAAGAACTTCGGTTGCGGTTCGAGCAGGGAACACGCCGCCTGGGCTATAGCCGACTACGGATTCAGAGTGGTCGTGTCGAGCTATTTTGCAGACATTCACAAGAACAACGAGCTTAACAATTTCGTTTTACCGGTGGTGACCAGCGAGACTTTCTTGTCGGAATTGTTCGCAGGTATTGATGCGGATCCGTCTTTGCAGGTGTGCGTCGACATTGAGCGTCAGACTGTCACAAATCTTTCAACCGGCAGATGCGAGCGGTTTGAGATTGACCCATATAAAAAACGATGCCTGCAGGAAGGTCTCGATGATATCGAACTGATGCTCTCGCGTAAATCGGACATTGAGACTTTTGAGGCTAACCGGAGATATCCGGTACTATGATATTTTATTGCCACCCACAAAAATAGTAATACTTAGAGAATGGACTTAAAAATAGCAGTTTTACCCGGCGATGGAATCGGTCCGGAAATATCTACCCAGGGAGTTAATGCTCTTCAGGCTGTATGTGATAAATTCGGACATAATGTCATGTTTGATTTCGGCATTGTCGGGGCCGCCGCCATCGATGCCGTGGGCGATCCGTTTCCCGAAAAGACCTATCAGTTATGCAGGGACAGCGACGCGGTATTCTTCTCGGCCGTAGGTGATCCTAAATATGATAACAATCCGTCGGCGAAGATTCGTCCGGAGCAAGGACTGTTGGCTATGCGGAAGAAACTCGGTCTTTTTGCAAATATCCGTCCGGTAGAAACTTTTAAATGCATGCTCCATAAGTCGCCTTTGAAAGCGGAAATTATCGATGGTGCCGATTTCCTATGTATCCGTGAGTTGACCGGAGGCATGTATTTCGGGAAAAAATATGAGAGCGACGCGGAGGCGTATGACACCAATCACTATACGCGCCATGAGATAGAGCGGATTCTTAAAGTGGCATTTGAATATGCTTCGCGCAGGCGCCGCCATTTGACAGTGGTCGATAAAGCCAATGTGCTTGCTTCTTCGCGTCTGTGGCGAAAAGTGGCGCAGGAGATGGCTGTGGACTATCCTGAGGTGGTCACTGACTATATGTTTGTCGATAATGCCGCCATGAAGCTTATTCAGGATCCGCGATTCTTTGATGTCATAGTGACGGAGAATACTTTCGGCGACATACTTACTGATGAAGGATCGGTGATTTCGGGTTCTATGGGATTGTTGCCGTCTGCCTCGACTGGAAGCGGAACTCCTGTGTTTGAGCCGATTCATGGCTCTTGGCCGGAGGCAAAAGGTAAGAATATCGCTAATCCGATAGCCCAGATACTTTCCGGAGCCATGTTGCTTGAGTATTTCAATCTTACAGAAGAAGCTTCGTTGATAAGGCGTGCGGTAAAGGCATCGCTTGAAGCCGGATTCTCGACTCCGGATATTACCGGCGATAGGCATCATCATTCTACTTCCGCCGTTGGACAGTGGATCGTCGAATATATCCAGCGCCATTGATCCGGCGTTGCTGTAAAAACAAAAAAGCTTCTGAACCGAGTTCAGAAGCTTTTTTGTTGAGGTTCCTAGCAGAATCGAACTGCTGTAAACGGTTTTGCAGACCGGTGCCTAACCACTCGGCCAAGGAACCATTCGTTGCGGTTAGCGAGTGCAAAGTTAAGACCAATTTTTTAAATATCCAAATCCTTTGGCGAAAAATTGCAAAAATGCATTTTGGATTCAGGATTCAGGAATCGATTCAACTAATTCTTCAACCCAAAATGCATTATCTCCTTTATTGTGGGAGCTCGAAGTGATGTCTACCGGGCGAAAGCTGTTCGGAAAGTGTTGAGCCGTCTGATTTGGCGATGTGCAGGCTTGCACTGGTATTTGCCGGAACGTTGAAGTCATAGATTATCCGTCCGTCGGTTATTTGCCATGAACTTTCGATCCGTCCGTAAGGCGAGTCAAAATGACCCTTGGCAAATGTCATCTCTCCGGTCGGGTCTATTTCCGGGGCGAGGATGAAATGTTGCCATCCCGGTTTTGAGTCGTCGCGTCTGATTCCGAGAGAGTGGTTGATCATCCAGGCTCCCACGGCTCCGAATGAGTAGTGGTTGAATGAGTTCATGCTGTTGTTGGTGCCGAATCCGTCGGTCAAAGTGAACGAGTTCAGGCGCTCCCACACTGTTGTGGCTCCTTGGTCTACGGGATACAGCCATGAAGGGAATGATCGTTGCTGGAGCAACCGGTATGCATAGTCGGTGGCGTTGCAGTCGGAAAGAGCCTTGCTTATCCATGCGGTGCCGATAAATCCTGTCATCAGCGAGTAGGGTGGATATGTCCTGCCGTCGTCGCCATGATTTTCGCGAGCTACTGTGGCGAGGAAGTTCTCTCGGAACTTAGGATAATTCTCTTCGTTGACCGCACCCAAGGCCAGGGGTACGGCGTATGTGGTCTGAAGGTCGACCGGCGAACCTTTTTTGTCTGGTACAAAAGCCGAGAATATGGTTTTCCCGGTATAGGGGTCGACATACGTGTCGTTGAAGAACTCGATTCTCTTCTGTCGCATCTCTGCATACCTACGGCTGTCGGAGTCATAGCCCAGTATGGAGGCGACATCGCGCATTATGGCGAGGTCATAGATGTAGTATGCTTCCCATATAAGGGATTTGTCCATTTGATCATACTCAAGTCCGAGCCAGTCGCCGAGATCGCCCCATTCATGGTTCTGCACAAGGATGCCCGATTGGGGGTCAATGTCGTGGACTGTCACGTATTCTATGTAGCGTTTCATGGACTCATAGTGTTCGGCGAGCATAGTCGTGTCTGCAGTCATCTGATATGCCTCCCATGGCACTGTGATACCTGCGCTTCCCCACAGCATGCCTCCGAATCCGCCACTCATCGGAACGACTTCCTGATATCTGCCTGACGGGAGCTGAGTGTCGCGCATAGACCTGATATAGCTCCGAAGAAATGGGTATAGGTCGGCTATATGCATCGCTGTGCGCGAAAACACGGATATGTCACCGGTCCATCCCATGCGTTCGTTGCGCTGCGGGCAGTCGGTGGGAATGGAGAAAAAGTTGGATCTGGAAGACCAGATCATATTTTCCCATAGTTTATTGACACGTTCGTTGGATGTGGTGTAAGACGCTTTAGTCTGGCCTAAAGAAGTCAGTGCCACGGCTTTTACCGCGTCCAAAGGCAGAGGTCGGTCAATGCCGGTAATCTCGATGAAACGGAATCCGTGGTAAGTGGAGCGCGGGGATATGGTTTCTTCACCACCGTGCGCGATGTATATGTCCTGGGCCATGGCCGCACGGATATTTTCAAGCATGAGCATTCCTTTATTGGCTTTGTAAGCCGGCATTTCAGGATAGAGCACTTCTGCGAATCGAAGGTTTATCTTGGTCCCAGGCTGGATTCCTGACAGTTTGATTTCAGGAACTCCGGCCATGTTCTGCCCCAGGTCGTATATGTACACTCCGGGTCGGGGTTCTGACATCGAGATAGCACTGATTTGTTCTATAGGACGTACATCGATGCCTACCGACGATGTAATGACTGCATTGGCAAACTTAGGTTCATTGACAGCGACAGTTCCTTTCCATGCCGAGGAGTTGAAATTGGGTTCGCTCCATCCCTCTATGTTTTTTTCAAGGGTGGCATCGTATACTTCTCCTTGAAACAGGCTGCCGTATCTCAGCGGACCGTCGGAACAGTACTTCCACTGTTCTGGGTCCGTAACGATCGTGGTGACAGTGCTGTCTGAGTATTCCACTACGAGTTTGGCCATTAGTGATTGACGGTCGCCGTAGTAATTCCAGTTGTAGCCGACAAAGCTTGCTCCTCCGCTCCACCATCCTTCTGAGATTACAGCTCCCATGGCATTGTTGCCATTTTTCAGGTAAGACGTCACGTCAAATGTCTGATATGGATGGGTTTTGTCATATTCAGTCAGGCCTGGATTGAGATATGAATCGGTCACGCGTTGCCCGTTGATGTAGAAGTCGTATGCGCCGCGTGCGGTGGCGTATAACCGCGCTTTGACTATGGGGCCTCGATCGAGATTGAACTCAGTTCTTAAAATCGGTGCGGATTTGACCGGCATCGCCAGCATCACGGGGGTGTCGCCGACATTAATCGGATTAGATGCTATATCTGTTATTTTTCGCGATGGATTTCTGAAATGACCTACTTCCACGTTGGAGAATGTGGCTCTGCCTCTTCTTCCCGCCACGAGTCCGATCCGGCCTACTACAGGAAATGCTATATAGTCGCCACCACGGCCTACGGGATTTACATTTACCTCTCCTATGCGTATGCCGTCGACCATTATTTCGGTGGTCCCGAGTATGGAATTGAAGTCTATTCGGTGTGTGGCATGTGCGTTGCCGGGGGTTATTATCGAGTCGGGTATGGACAGAGTGTGCAGCGGAGTGTCCGCTTTATCGTCAGGATGGTAGCCTGAACGGTAGATGTTGATCACCGGGTGCAGTGTCCGTTTGTTCTTTCCAAGCGAAAGCTCCATCTTGATGTACGACCGGCCGGGTGCGGAAGCTATGTTGTATAAGTTCATGTCGGCATTCATCAGTCTTGGATCGTCGACACCGTATAGCATGGATGCCGAACGGCTCCCTTTGGGGATGGCTACGTCATATCCTATGCGGAACACCGGCAGATAGTCCGGATAGAATGTCAGGTCATTGTCGTCTGGCCCTATCCATTCTGCATCGTCCCAGCCGGCACCGATCAGTCCGGTCTCCCACCAGGATGATGTCTGGATGCTTCTGTCGTTTTCGTCTTTGACGTTAAGGTTCCAGCTGTAGCGGGTGGACGGTTTTAGCTTCGCCCCTGTGTATGGAATGTTGATGGATTTGGAGGAGAATATCTCTCCGGATTCCCAGACAGTATTGCCGTTTTCGTCTGTCACAGTGATGGTATATGACTTTTGGTGCGACGGCTTTTCTGTAGGGTCGTAAGTCATGTTCCAGCTCAGCAGAGGCGATGTATTGTCCAGGCCAAGCGGAGAGTCGATGTGGTCTACACGTAAATCCGTGATGTTGAAAGCCGATGCCGTTAAGGCTGTAAATAGCGACGCCGAAATGAGGCATAATGCTGGTTTGTTCATAACATTTATGTAGAATTGGTCGGGGATGATTAATTTTGACGAATTTCTTCTACAGCCATAATCATTGATGCCATACTGGCGCGGAATATGACTCGCTGGCGATTGCCGGGGAAACGGTGGGAAAAGCTGAACACTCTGGACGGGGTTTTTATGGCGATCCAGACCGTGCCTACGGGCTTTTCGTCAGATCCACCGGTTGGGCCTGCTATGCCGGAGGTGGCGATGGCGCAGTCTGTGCCTAAGGCGCGGCAAACGCCTTCAGCCATCTGTTCGACTACTTGTCGGCTTACGGCTCCGAACTCATTGAGCGATTCCTCGCTTACCCCCAACACGTTATGTTTTACGTCATTGCTGTATGCCACTACACTGCCTTTGAATGCTTCGGAACTGCCCGGGATCGAGGTTATTAGATGTGCGATGTTGCCGCCGGTGCAGCTTTCAGCCGTGGCTATGGTGTAGTGCTTGTCGATAAGCAGCTGAAGCAAAATCTCTTCAAGTGGTATGTCCTTGTCGGACAGGACATGTTCAGGTCCGAGCATTTTCACCAACTGACTGTGGTGATAGTTTATTTCCGACATCAGCAATGCCTTGTCCGGATGTTGGCCGTCGATACGCAAACGCACGATACCGGCATTCGGCAGATATGCCAGATGCAGATATGCCGGGAGTGAGTTTTCCCAGTCGGCTATGGTCATGGCAAGCAAGGATTCACTGTAGCCCGTCACCATGACGTTGCGATGTTCGATGTGTCCGTCTACAGGAAAGCGTTTGAATAAGCGCGGCAATACGGCGCGGTCAAGCATCTCTCGGGTCTCAAAAGGAACGCCGGGCATAGCCACGAGGACTTTTCCGTCATGTTCAAACCACATTATAGGAGCAGTGCCGACACGATTCTGGATTACCTCACACGATGTCGGAACATAGGCTTGCCGTTCGGTCAGTTCGTTCATTTTAAGCCCGCGTTTTTCGATGACATGTTTGACATTTTCAAGTACATCTGCGTTTTCGATGAGTTCACCTCCGAAATAACGGCACAGAGTCTCTTTGGTTATGTCATCTTTGGTCGGACCGAGTCCGCCGGTGGTTATTACCACGTCGCTGAGCTCAAAGGCCCGGTCTATTGCCCTGGTTATGTCGGCGGCATTGTCGGCGATAACCTGGACGTCGTTCACTCTCCAGCCCATCGGGTTTAGCCTTATGGCTATGTCGCCGGAATTGGTGTCGATGACTTGCCCTATAAGAAGTTCATCGCCTATGGCTATTATGGATACGTTCATTGTCAGATTTTTATGGAAAAGTTGGTGAAATGTGCCGGTCAGACGGTCACTCTCGCATACGGAGTGGCGTCGAGCGAGCATAGGTCATTGTCGAGATATTTAAAATAGCCGGCTATGGCTACCATCGCCGCATTGTCGGTGGTGAATGCACGTTTAGGTATGAAAGCCTTAAGTCCATGCTTTTGGCAATAATCAGCTATTGCCGCGCGTACGCCGGAGTTGGCCGATACGCCACCGCCTATGGCAATGGTCTTTACACCTGTGGCTTTCACGGCTTTGTCGAGCTTGTCGAGGAGTATCGCTATTATGGTGTGCTGGAGCGAGGCCGCAAGATCGGCGCGGTTCTTTTCGACAAAGTCCGGATCGAGCTTGATATTGTCGCGGAGTGTGTACAAAAATGATGTCTTTAGCCCGCTGAAGCTGTAGTTGAGTCCGGGAATATGCGGACGGGAGAATTTGAACCGCGTAGGATCACCTTCTGCCGCGAGTCTGTCGATGTGCGGACCTCCGGGATAGGGTAGTCCCATCACTTTTGCGCATTTGTCGAAAGCTTCGCCTGCGGCGTCGTCGATGGTCTGTCCGAGCACTTCCATATCTTTAGGGCTTTTCACCAGTATCAGCTGGGAATTGCCTCCGGAGATGAGCAGGCACAGATATGGGAATTCTGGAATTTCATCGTCGGCCTGTTCGCGTATGAAGTGCGACAGCACATGTCCGTGAAGGTGATTGACGTCGACCATCGGAATGCCCAGCCCTATGGCCAGGCCTTTGGCAAATGATGTGCCTACCAGCAATGACCCGAGCAGGCCTGGACCTCGGGTGAACGCTATCGCTGTCAGGTCGTGCTTGTCGATTCCTGCACGTCGGATGGCCGTGTCGACCACCGGAACGATGTTCTGCTGGTGTGCCCGTGAAGCGAGTTCAGGCACCACGCCGCCATATTCTTCGTGTACTTTCTGGCTGGCTATGACATTGCTCAGGAGTAGTCCGTCGCGGATGACTGCCGCCGATGTGTCGTCGCATGACGACTCTATGCCAAGAATAGTTATGCTCATATTCAATACTATAAATTCACAACAAAAATAATCATAATCTTTTAAACCGACAATTCGACAATCATTATCTGGTTTAAGAAGATTGCAGGTTTTGATATTTATGGTATGAGAGGGGTGGATATTGACGGGAATTGCATATATTTGCAGTTATATGGAAAAGATTGAGCTTACCAACAGGCTGCGTCGGCTGGTGGCTTCGCTCGACGGTGCTAAGGAACGTCGGGAGGAGGGTCTTTTTGTGGCCGAGGGTACAAAGTGTGTGCTCGACACGTTGAGCTACTTCAAGTGTCGGTATCTGTTCGCCACGAAAGAATGGCAGATGCGTAATGCCAAGGAGATTGCAGGTCGCGTAATAATTGATGCTTCGCATGCCGATATGGAGCGTATGAGCCATCTGTCGACAGCACCTCAGGTAATTGCCGTATATGAGGTCCCGAGATATGAACTCTCCGACGTGGAGTATAAGGAGAATCTGACACTTTTGCTTGATAAGGTGCAGGATCCGGGCAATCTCGGCACAATAATCCGTGTGGCCGATTGGTTTGGTGTCAGGCAGATAGTGTGTTCGCCTGACACTGTTGACGTGTTCAATCCTAAAGTCGTGCAGTCGACCATGGGGGCTATTTCGCGGGTTCGGGTGATTTATCGCGATCTGGTGAAGCTGCTCAAAGATAATCCCGACGTGCCAAGCTATGGGACATTTCTTGGGGGGGAAGACCTCTACAAATCTTCGCTGACGGGCACAGGGTTTATAGTGATGGGCAATGAGGGGCAGGGCATCTCTGACCCGGTGGCCCGATGCGTCGGTCGTCGAATAACCATACCGGCGTATCCTTTCGGAGCAGTTACGAGTGAATCGCTGAACGTAGGGATGGCTACGGCCATAACTGTCAGTGAGTTCAGACGCAGAGTGATGTCTTAATATTTGTAATTATGGCCAAACAGCAGATAAAGTCGATGTGGTTCTGCAGTAATTGCGGGAATGAGTCCTCGAAGTGGGTGGGCCGCTGTCCGGCTTGCGGAGAGTGGAACTCCATGGTTGAAGAAAAAGTAAGTGCCAAAGCATCCAAAAGTTCGACGTTCGTGCGTACCGGTCGGGCTACGCCAATGCCGATATCTAAGGTGGAGGCCGCCGACGAGGAGCGCATACACATGCCGAGCGAGGAACTCAACAGAGTGCTCGGTGGTGGTCTCGTACAAGGTTCGCTCGTGCTGATCGGCGGAGAACCGGGTATAGGTAAGTCTACATTGGTTCTGCAAAACATTCTATCGATACGCGCCAAACGCATACTTTATGTATCCGGTGAAGAGAGTGCCTCGCAGTTGAAGATGAGGGCCGACCGAATAGGACGGTTGAGCGATAATTGCTTTATAGTGTGCGACACGTCGCTTGAGGGTATAATGGCGCACATAGAGGCTATTGAACCGCAGATAGTGGTCGTGGACTCGATTCAGACCATAGCTTCGGATGTCATAGAATCATCGGCGGGAAGTGTCAGTCAGGTGCGCGAGTGCGCTGCCAGGCTGCTTAATTACGCAAAGTCGTCGGGAGTTCCGGTATTGCTTATAGGGCATATTAACAAGGAGGGTTCGATTGCCGGACCTAAAGTGCTTGAGCATATTGTAGACGCGGTGCTTCAGTTTGAAGGCGACAGGCACTACATGTACCGCATTTTGCGCTCAATCAAAAATCGTTTCGGATCGACATCGGAGCTTGGCATATATGAGATGGTGCAGCGAGGCCTGCGTGAGGTGACAAACCCATCCGAACTATTGTTGTCGCAGAATGAAAATGCCGATCTGTCCGGCACTGCGATCGGTGTGACGCTTGAAGGGATACGCCCGTTTCTTATCGAGACGCAGGCGCTGGTGTCGACTGCCGCCTACGGAACGCCCCAACGCTCGGTTACAGGATTTGACTCCAAGCGTATGAATATGCTGCTTGCCGTAATGGAAAAGAGGGTAGGGTTTAAGCTTGCTCAGAAAGATGTGTTCCTGAATATAGCCGGCGGTTTGAAAGTCAATGACCCGGCACTTGACCTTAGTGTCATCTGTGCTATTTTGTCATCGAATGTCGATATTCCCATTCCGCGTGACATCTGCATGTCGGGTGAGGTAGGGCTGTCGGGTGAGATACGCCCGATAACAAGGATAGAGCAACGGATACTTGAGGCTGAAAAGCTTGGGTTCGCCACCATATTGGTGCCAAAACACAATATAAAAGGCTTCGACACTTCTCGCCTAAAACTCAAGGTGATTGAGGTGGCTAAAGTAGAGGAAGCCTTTAAGGCGTTGTTTGCGTAGGAGGCTTATTTTTCTACGGCTTTTTCCATCTTCGATGCGGTTTCTTCTACCGCGTCCATGATGTCTTCGCCCTTGTCGCGCAGGCGATTGACGCTATTTTCTGCTTTTTCTTTCAGACGGCCTATCTGCTGTTCGGCGTTGCCGTATATTTCACGTACTGTCCGATTGATTTCACGACGCATCTTGCGCCCTTTCATCGTGGTTCTGGAATAACGTTCGGCATACATGCCGGCAAATGCTCCAAGCAATAGTCCGAGCAGGAAAGTTTCGCCATTACACTTCATAATATCGTAAGTTTTTAGTTAATAAAATATGGTTGTTAATGTTTTGTGTGTCGCAGGAGCAGAGTCCGGCGACATATCTTTTAGTGTATAACCATCTAAAGGACTCAAAAGTTTATTTGTAATGGCTATAACATTTATTGTGAGACGTATAATCAGCTATTTGTGGAAATTACGTATCTTTGTGAATCAATTCTGAACATAAAAACTTAAGTGCATAATGATTACGACCTTGATAAAATATGGAATTCTTGCAGTTGTGTGCGGTGCGGCGAGCCTTTGGACCGGATGTACCCGAAGCGTGAGCGTTCCTGTGGATGCTGTGGCGGAAAGTTCCGAGTCCCCTGCCATATCTCCTGACTATACATCGCTCGTCATACCTCCAAACATTGCTCCTTTGAATTTTGAAATATCTGCGCCAGGCGGTGGGTATGTGGCAGAGTATAAGGGAGCCGATGGTTCGTCGATAACCGCTGACGGGAAAACAATTAAGTGGGATATTGACAAATGGCGCGACTTTTTAGCGACCAATGCTGGAAAGGATGTTACGCTCAACGTGTATGTGAAGGACGACAGCGGCATGTGGACCAAATACTCCGCTGTAAACCATGTCGCTTCGGATTCTATTGACTCGTATTTTTCATACCGTCTGATAGAACCGTCATATACGATGTATGGACTGCTCACGATAAATCAGCGCGATTTGACCTCTTTCGACGAATCTGTCATATTTAATAATACATATAACCGTGATGAAACGCGTGGGTTCTGCATCAATTGCCATGTTCCGAGAAACCAGTATCAGGATGGAAAGTCGCAGTTTCATGTGCGTCAGTTCAACGGAGGTACTTATATAATGGATGGAAAGAATGTGACCAGAGTTAATCTGAAGACCGACAGTACGATCTCGGCCGGAGTATATCAGGCTTGGCATCCGACCGATCCGAACCTGATAGCTTATTCTGTCAACGACACACATCAGCAGTTTTTCCTTAAAGACAATCAGAAAATAGAGGTCTTGGACAGTTCCTCTGACGTGATTCTGTATGACATAGAGGTCGCGGAAGTGTCGCATATCGCTAATGATACAACTCTTCTGGAGACGTTTCCGGCGTGGAGTCCTGACGGTGAACGTATTTATTACAGTGTGGCACGCTACCCGGACGGAACTGACAAGACTAATGTCGAACATCGTTTTGATCAGATACGCTACGACATAGTGTCGCGTAAATTTGATAGGGCGACAAAAACATTTTCGGAACCTGATACGGTGGTATATGCGACGTCGCGTCAACGCAGCGCGTTGTTGCCGAGAATATCACCTGACGGTAGATATCTGCTGTTCTGTGAGGCTGACCATGGGACATTCCATATCTGGCATAAAGACAGTGACTTATATGTGACAGACCTTTCTACCGGAGTGACAGAGCCTTTGTCGGAAGCGAATAGCGACAATGTGGACAGCTATCACTCATGGTCGTCAAACGGACGTTGGATCGTGTTCAGTTCACGGCGTGACGACGGTTCGTATACTCGGCCCTACATTACTTATTTTTCGCCGGAGGGGAAAGCTTCGAAGGCTTTCGTGGTGCCTCAGGAAGATCCGGGATATTATCATCGTCTGATGAAGTCATATAATGTTCCGGAATTCATGGTAGGACCTGTTCAGCCGTCGCGAAGCGATATCTTGAAGGCTATGGAATCTGATGCCGAAACGGTCATCTACCGTCCTTGACTATAGGAATGTGGCCGGCGGTACGTAGTCTGGAATGCCGGCAAACTCTGGGTCTTGCTTCATGAGTTCAGGATGATCGATGAACGTCTGGTAGTGCTTAGCCCATTCGCGGTGGAAGAGTGTGGAAAGCAGGATGTCATTATATCTCTGCGCAAGTCCGAAGTCGCCGTTGATCAATGACGCTCTGACCATGTACTTTAGGAAGAACACGCGTTTGCCGTATTTGACTGTGTGTTCCATTGACCACCGGTAGGTGTTGTTGGCCTTTCCGAGATGGTAATTGACCGGTACGTTGAGAAATACGTTTGTCGTGATGCCTTCTCTGCGGATACCTGCGCTTCGTTCGGATCCGTATATGTCGTCTGCGCCTTCCGTGTGGTCGATGTTGTAGTTGGGACGCTGTATTCCATAGACGAGCGGTAGACCGAGTCGTTTGCGTGCCAGATTGTTAAGGATCATCATGTTAAAATCTGGCTCTATGTCTGCTTTGTTTATAATCTCAAGCGCGTCGGACCATCTGCCATAGTCGACGTAGCGAAGCATCTCGATAGAGCATTTGATCTGCTTGCTGACGCTCATTGACGATGATATGACGCATGTCGCCGCTGCCATTAATATGGAATAGCTTAAAATGCGTTTCGAGGGTATGATGTTCTGGTTGAGAGCCGGTAACGCAGAATAGGTGGCGAGTATGAGTGCTATTGTGGCAAATATGATTTCCATCCACTTTTCAAATTTGTCATGGCTGAATTCGGGAAGACCTTTGATGTAAAGTGCGTCGCAGTCGACCGATATGCCGGGCACCGATGAATAGTATATCCATGGCACTACAGTCATGGATGCCACCCCGATGATAGGGGCTATGAGCCGAATCCAGCGGCGGGTGGATATGGACGCAGTAGTTTCGTAGACGGCGCACATACCTACTGCGAGGACTGCGTAGTAGCCTAACGGCAGATATGAGAGAGTGACGGCGACTATAAATACGGTTCGGAGCCAAAGCTGTTTGATCGAGCGGTAGGCGAGGAACAGCAAGATGGCCACCAATGTGCCTATTGTCTGTGAAAAGAAATAACCCTGGGAATTTATGGTCAGCCAACTTTCGTCCATGCCGGCCACGGAACACAGCAGGCACATAGGGACTATGAACAGAAGAAGCATGGGACCATCCTTTTCTATATTAAATGCCTTTCTCGACAAATATGCTATTGATAGCCAAAGTGCAATCAATAGGGTCGAGCCTATCCATGGATAATATAAAAACTGGATTAAGAATGTACCGATGTACTTCAGCAACCCCGAAGGATATGAGGTCACTTGTGTCCAAAATAGTTTGTTTGGCTCAAACAGAGATAATTCGTCGAACCATCGCAGCATGGTGCTGTTCATCACCGGTAGCATCACGTATGAGAAAATGACAAAAGCCACGGCTGTCATGTTGAACGGTTTTTTCAACCATGTCTTGATGTTGGGTATGATATTTTCCAAGGTTATATTATCTGTATTGGATTCTACATTGATGTATATGTGCAAATTTACGCATTTATTTTTAATGTACCCCAAGAACGGTAAAAAGAAAGGTGGAGCGAACTTCCTTCTACTCCACCTCTCACGTTTCAACTATTTATTTATGAGAACCTCAGTGCCCGGTATCACTACCCGATCAAAGAGGACGAGGGATGTGAAAAAGCGGGTTATATCACTGTTTTCATCATAAATAACAATTTGAAAGCCCGATTGTAGGTCGGGATTATGCGATAATTGGACTAAAAGTGTTTAAAAAAAGTAAATGCGATAGCATTTTTATGATAATATTATCGAATTAACTTAACGATTTAACGTTTATAACATTTGATGCCCCGGATAGCGGATTTGCACTATGAGGAATCTGCTTAGTGGAGTTGCTCCACGAAGTCGTCGAACACATACTGAAGATCGTCTTTTATGGTTCCGCGCAACTTTCTTGAATTGTCGAGTATCTCTTCTATGCGTGGCATAGTTTCGTCGAGTAGGCCATTAGTGTAAATGTATTTCAGTGTGTCTTCAAATATGGTGGTTCTGCATTTCCTGACTGAGTCTTTGACCCATGAACGCATGGCATGTGCATAGCGTGTCGAACATTCGATGAAATGGAGCCTAAGTTCTGCTATAAGGCGTGGTGAGGGGTGGAGTGCGGCAAATTCTTTGATGGCTTTCTTACAAACCGATGTTCTCGCTCGTGGCCGACCTTTGGACGGGGAGAATTCTTTCAGGATTATGGCTTTGTATTTTTCAAGCATGGCGTTTTCGTCGGGCGATATGAAGTATTCAAGATATTCCCGTGCGTCTTTCCTTGCTTCGTACAAATCGAGAATCACTTCAGTCAGTTGGTCGCGGTCGAGTTGCAGGAGTAATTTTTTTAATGAGGTTTTTGACATATTTGTCCCATTGTATGTTGATGGATCTTGGGTGCAAAAGTAGCGATATATTTGCATACGGCGATGCAGATGGAGATTAAATATTTGTGGAAATTAGGATATAAAACCCTTATATTGGTCTAAAACACTGAATTGGTGGTCAATTTTTCGTCTAAAAATCTGCTGTGATAAAGTAAAAATGCCTACCTTTGCGGTGAAAAGTATTAAGCATAACAAAATTTCAAGAAATGAAAAAATTATTTTTTACACTTATCGCTGTTGTTGTTCCATTCCTGACATTTGCTGAAGGCTACCAAATAAACACTCTCAGTGCGAAGCAGGGCGGTATGGCTCATACCGGTGTTGCTCTTAAGCTTGGTTCTGAGAGCATGTATTTTAATCCCGCCGGATTGGGATTTATGGATAAGACTCTCGATCTGTCGGCGTCGTTTAATGGTGTGATGCCAACAGCCAAGGCTAAAGTCGGAGGTAAATGGTATGAGACCGACAATAAGGTCAGTACGCCATTTATGGTGTCGGCCGCATTCAGTATTTACGATAATTTTAAGGCTGGAATCACTCTCTACACACCTTATGGCAGCAATATTAACTGGGGCGACAACTGGCCCGGCGCAATCCTTAACCAGAAAGTTAGTTTGGCCACATTTGTGGTTCAGCCGACGTTGGCATGGAGAATCACTCCTAAACTTTCGGTCGGAGCAGGTCTGACTGTGGCTTGGGGAAACGTAGATCTTTATAAAGGTCTGGTGGTGCCCGGTACTTTGGACATGATGCTGCAGTCAATGGGCATGCAATATTCATTCGGCAATACGATGCCTGCGTCGGTCAATCTGACCGGAACAGCGAATCTGGCCGCAGGCGTTAACCTTGGCGCGATGTACGATATAGACAGCCGTTGGACTGTAGGGGTTAACTTCAGAACAAAAATGTCCATGAAGGTCAAGAAGGGCGACGCCAGCATCATATATGCTAATGATGTGGCTCAGAACGTTCTCGGAGAGACTCTGAATGTGCTCAATACTGCCAATTTCAAGGCTGAAATGCCGATGCCGGCGATTCTAACGTTCGGTGTGAGCTTCAAGCCTATTGAATCTTTGACTTTGGCTTTTGATGCACAAATGACGGGATGGAACACTTATAAGGAACTGAACATAGACTTCCTTGATGATAAGCTTGAACCATACAATCAAAGTCTCACCAAGAAGTATGAAAATGCATGGGCTTTCCGACTTGGCGCGCAGTATGCCCTTACACATCGTTTTGATGTTCGTGCTGGTTTTATTGTCGATCTGACACCGGTCAACAGCAATCATTATAATCCCGAGACTCCCGGCATGACTAAGCTCGAGCCGTCAGTGGGATTTTCATTCCGTCCGATGGACGGTCTGTCGATTGACTTTTCTATGCTGTACGTAGCCGGATTGGGTAAAGATGGTGCGAAATGTTCGTATGAAGATTTGTTGGCAAAGAATGCCCATGGTCTGCTTGGCCCTGCGGAAAAGACATTTGAGGCGGATTATAAGGTTAATGCATTTGTGCCTTCGATCGGGGTGTCGTACTCCTTTTGATTATGTGAACTGGGATGTGAAAGCGTTTTAGCGGCGTCGTAACGTTCCTAAAATGTGATAAAAAGAGATTCCGGGCGGCTTTGAACCGTCCGGAATCCTCTTTTTATGTCTGTAAGTTTATGGTGGTGCCTGTTACAGAATGCTGTCAATGGCGTTAGAAAGAACGCTTTTAGCTTGTGATCCGGCCAAGCGGTTGACTAATTTGCCGTCTTTAAATAATAAGATAGTGGGAATGGACATGATGCGGTGTTCCTGCGCGAAATCTGTGTTCTCGTCGACATTGTATTTTCCGATATAAGCTTTTCCTTCGTATTCTTCGGCGAGCTGTTCGATTATCGGACTCATGCGCATACATGGCCCGCACCATGTGGCCCAGCAATCAACTATTACAGGTTTTCCTCCGGCGATATACTCCTTTACGTTATCGTCTGTGAATTCAATTTCCATTGTTTTTCTGTTGTTTTTTTGTTTATATTATTGTTTGCGTTGTGTATGTATTGCCTCAGCAAAATTATAAATAAACCGTCAACCGACAAAAATATTCCGGTCAATGTTCTGCATGGGTTTATGCCTGGTTTATTTCAAAATCAAGTTCCATATCTTCGAGGGTCGCGATCAGATGCCTGCTTATTGGAATTTTTACACCGGATGACAGTTTGAGGCTTCTGTTGAGTTCTGAGTCTTTTATTCGGAAAAACAGGTTGCTTCTGTTGTCTGACGATGATTTGATCAGATCGTTGAGTATTCCGTGCAGATTCTCGTTTAAAGCTTCTGCGTTGAGGCTTATGGTGATTGCGTCGATCAGTTGGCCTTTCGACTGTTCGAGAAGCGACATTCCGGTTATTTGGAATCTTATGTCTGAATTGGCGAACCTTCTGCCATAGCGTCCTCTGATAAGCACCGGAGTACCTATGATGCCGAATTTGCCGAAGTCTATGAAGTCTTGTCCAAATAGGGCAAATTCGGTTGTCCCGGTAAAGTCTTCTATTTTGAGTATGCCGAAGCTTCCTTTGCGTCCTTGTTTTATGGTGTAGTCAGTGACCATGCCTCCGAGCAGATATTCGTGGCCTTCGATGGGTTCTTCTTCGGCGAACTCTTTTAGGGAATGCGAGCATCCGTATTTTACCTCTATATAATATGGGTCGAGGGGATGTCCGGACAGATACATGCCCACAAGTTCACGTTCTTTGTCGAGCTTCACGATGTCGGCCCATGCGATCGCTGGTTTCACCGGAGGGCGGCCTGCTGTGTTAAGATTCTCTTCGAATCCACCGAACAGTGAATTCTCCTGGCTGTCTTTTGAGTTCTGGTAGTTTTGTCCATAGCGCGACAATAGTTCAGATAGAGTCTCTCCGCGCTGATTCTGTTCGAAGAAATCTTCACGTTTTATGTCGGGCAGGAAACAGTCAAATGCGCCGGCTATCGCTAAGTTTTCGAGAGTGCGCCGGTTGATGGCACCTTTGTCTACGCGTTCAACAAAGTCGTATATGGATGTGAAAGGCCCACCTTCGTTGCGTGCGCTGATTATAGCACTGACCACGTTGCCTCCTATGCCCTTGATGGCCGCAAGTCCGAATCGGATGTCGCCCTCCTTGTTGACACCGAAGGCAGAGAACGATTCGTTGACGTCAGGACCTTTTACGCTTATGTGCATGGATTTGCATTCGTCCATGAAGTTGGTGAGCTTTGTGATGTCGCTTAAGTTGCGGCTAAGAACGGCGGCCATATATTCAGCCGGGTAATTGGCTTTAAGGTATGCGGTCTGGAACGCTACCCAGGAATAGCATGTGGCGTGGCTCTTATTGAAGGCGTATGATGCGAATTTCTCCCAGTCGGCCCAGATTTTTTCCAGGACTTCCGGCTTGTGTCCGTTGGCCTGGCCTCCCTTGAGGAATTTTTCCTTAAGGGCCATCATTTTGTCGATGAGCTTTTTTCCCATAGCTTTGCGGAGCGTGTCGCTTTCGCCTCGGGTGAAGTTGGCCAATAATCGTGACAGGAGCATGACCTGTTCTTGATACACAGTAACGCCGTATGTGTCTTTAAGATATTGCTCCATGATGGGTATGTCATAGACTATCGGTGACTTGCCGTGCTTTCGTTCGATAAAGTCGGGTATGTATGACATAGGCCCCGGACGATATAGCGCATTCATGGCTATAAGGTCTTCGAACACAGACGGCTGGAGTTCGCGTAGATATTTCTGCATTCCCGGTGACTCAAATTGGAATGTCCCGGTGGTGCGTCCTTCACAATAGAGCTGGTAGGTCTTTTTGTCATCGATAGGTATTGTGTCGATATCTACGTCGATATTGCGTGTGAGCTTGATGTTGGCGATGGCTTCTTTTATTATAGATAGTGTTTTTAGACCTAAGAAGTCCATTTTTATGAGCCCCGTTTCCTCGATGACGCTACCTTCATATTGGGTAACGAGCAGCTTGCTTCCGTCTTTGTCGGTGGCGGTGCTTACGGGCACCCAGTCGGTGATGTCGTCGCGCCCGATGATGACACCGCAGGCATGCACACCCGTGCCGCGCACATTTCCTTCAAGTTCTTTGGCATATCGAAGCGTCTCTTTGATGAGCGGATCCGGTCCGTTAAGCTCGGTGATGAATTCCGGCACATGCTCGTAGCAGTTTTTCAGCGTTGGTTTTAGCTCCTTGCCGTTGACTTCCGGCATGTGTCGTGGAATCAGTTTTGTGAGTCGGTTGCTTTCTGCTATTGGCAGTTG
The DNA here is from genome assembly GCA_947567425.1 of uncultured Porphyromonadaceae bacterium. Lineage (GTDB taxonomy): Bacteria > Bacteroidota > Bacteroidia > Bacteroidales > Muribaculaceae > Muribaculum. The sequence goes on from CANOLV010000007.1 coordinate 114,223, forward strand.
CTCGACTCTTGCCACGTCTTTAATGGCCATTTTTGCTGCCATTGTGCCGTATGTGATAATGTGGGCCACTTTTTCAGCTCCATATTTCTCTGTCACATATTTCAGGACATCGGCGCGTCCGTCGTCGTCAAAGTCGATATCGATATCCGGCAGTGATATTCGGTCGGGATTGAGGAAGCGCTCAAACAGCAGATCGTATTTTATAGGGTCGATCTGGGTTATTCCAAGGCAATAGGCCACTGCTGACCCTGCGGCTGATCCGCGTCCGGGGCCTATGGATACACCGCGGTCGCGTCCGGCCTGTATGAAGTCCTGCACGATAAGGAAGTAGCCGGGGAATCCCATGTTCTTTATCGTGTCAAGCTCGAAGTCAATGCGTTCGCACTGTTCTTTATTGGGTTCGCCCCATCTACGTTTTGCTCCTTCGTATGTAAGATAGCGAAGGTATTCGTCATTGTCGGTGAAGCCTTCTGGAAGAGGGAAGTTTGGAAGAATAGGCTTGTGGTCGATAGAGTAGGTGGATACTTTGTCAAGTATTTCTAATGTATTCGACAGTGCCTCAGGTATGTCAGACCAAATTTTGTTCATTTCCTCCTGGGTCTTCATCCATTCCTGCTTTGTGTAGCGCATTCGCTTTTCTTCTGTGAGATATTTTCCGGTGCTAACGCATATTAGTCGGTCGTGGGCCTCGGCATCGCCTTCATTGACGAAGTGGACGTCGTTTGTCGCGATAAGTTTTATGCCGTATTTGCGTGCGATGTCGATTAATACAGGATTGACTTGTTCCTGCATTTCATATACGTCGCGGCTTCCGCCGGGTTTGTCTGTCCAATGGCGCTGGAGTTCGATGTAATAGTCTTCGCCGAAAGTGTCTTTAAACCATTTGACTTGGCGTTCGGCTTCTTCTATGTCTCCGGCCATTATTAGTTTGGGAATCTCTCCTCCGAGGCAGGCCGAGCAAACGATCAATCCCTCCCTATGGGCATATAGCGCTTCTTTGTCGGTTCTGGGATGATGATAGAATCCTTCTGTCCATCCCTGCGACACTATTTTAATTAGATTATGGTAGCCTTTTTCGTTTTTAGCAAGCACGATGAGGTGTCGCCCTTTGTCTGTTTTGTCCGATTTGTCGTGCAGTGAGTTTTTAGCCACATACATTTCACACCCGAATATAGGCTTCAGGAGTTTCTTCTTGAGCGATTCTGCTTCCTCTGTCTTTGATTTGGCCGTATCTTCGTCGCCACGTTCTTTCGCTTCGTCGGCTTCTTTTAGTGCGGCCTTGATAAGATCGTTTGTTTTGCCGTTTTTCTTTTTGGTATAATTATAGAATTCTTTTATACCAAACATGTTTCCGTGGTCAGTGATCGCAAGACCTGGCATCCCGTTGGCGATGGCTTTATCTACCAATGCCGATACCGATGCTTGTCCATCAAGCACTGAATATTGAGTATGTACGTGTAGGTGTATAAATGGTTGCATATATTATATATGTGGAGATGTGTTGTCGAGTTTAATGTCCAAAGTTACGTCTTTATTCTTGAATAGATGTATGAATGGGATGTTAAAAATGGTGTGTATTTCCTTTTTTGCTACAAACGTTAAGGAGCATGTCATTCAGTAGCCAATCGTGAACAAACGTAATTGTTTGGCTTGTAATGGTTAACGAAAGTTAAATAATTGATTAAAATACGGGTGTAATATGTTGTAAAACAT